>NZ_JBNPXO010000009.1:0-221406 GCF_050433265.1 Allobosea sp. OAE752 | reverse complement strand
GACCCCGAGGGCGACCGCTTCATGCTCTGCGGCTCGCCGCAGATGCTGGCCGACCTCAAGACGATCTTCGCCGAGCGCGGCCTTGAGGAAGGCAATCACGGCGAGGCCGGCGACTACGTCATCGAAAAGGCCTTCGTCGAGAAATAAGCCCCAGCCGGGCACCTCGAAGCGCCGCGCCGCGATCCGCGAGCGGGTATCGGCCATGCCGCATCTGCAAAGCGCGCGCCGCGCTTTTGCGCCAGTGTAGCCGCGTTCTGTTTCGATCGCGGTACCCAGTCATGAACATGCGCGTGTCCCAAGCCGCCCACTCCGCCACCCCGGTCGGAATCGGCCAGTCGCTGCCGCGCAACGAGGATGCGGTCCTCGTCCGGGGCGAGGGGCGCTACACCGACGACCTCTCTCTGGAGGGGCAGCTTCACGCCGCCTTCGTTCGCAGCCCGCATGCCCATGGCATCATCCGCGAGATCGACGTCTCGGCGGCGCGGGCCATGAAGGGCGTCGTCGCGGTCTACACGGCCGATGATCTCGAAGGCCAGGGCTACGGCACGCTGAAATGCCAGCTCGACATGACCAGCCGCGACGGAACGCCGTTGAGGAAGCCGGTGCGGAAGGCGCTGGCCATCGACAAGGTCCGCTATGTCGGCGACCCCGTGGCGATGGTCGTGGCCCGCACGCCCGCGCAGGCCCGCGACGCGGCCGAGACGGTGGCACTCGATATCGACATCCTCCCGGCCGTCACCTCGGCGGAGGAGGCGCTTGAGCCCGGCGCGCCGCAGCTCTTCGACGACGTCCCCGGTAACCTCGTCCTCGACTATCATTTCGGCGACGCCGCCAAGGTCGCCGCGGCCTTCGCCGAGGCCGCGCATGTCACGAAGTTGCGGATCGTCAACAACCGCATCGTGGTGAACCCGATCGAGCCCCGTGCCGCGATCGGCGCCTATGACCGCAAGACCGGCCGCTACACGCTCCATGCCCCGAGCCAGGGTGCCTTCGGCATGCGCAACAACCTCGCCGCGGCGATGGGTGTTCCCGCAGGGCGGATGCGGCTGGTCACCGGCCATGTCGGCGGCTCCTTCGGCATGAAGGCCTCGGTATTTCCCGAATATGTCGTGCTGCTGCACGCGGCGCGGCTGCTGAAGAAGCCGGTGAAATGGACCGACCAGCGCGCGGAGAGCTTCGTCTCCGACCATCACGGCCGGGACATGGCCTTCGAGGCCGAGCTCGCGCTCGATGCGCGCGGCCGCTTCCTGGCGACGCGCTTCACCGGCTTCGGCAATATGGGCGGCTATCTCTCCTCGGTCGGGCCGATGATGGCGACGCTCAACATCGGCAAGAACAGCGTCGGCATGTACCGCACGCCGCTGGTCGAGGTCGCGACCCGCTGCGCCGTCACCAATACCGTGCCGATCGCGGCCTATCGCGGCGCCGGGCGCCCCGAGGGCAATTACTTCATGGAGCGGCTGATCGATGCCGCCGCCCGCGAGATGAAGATCGACAAGGCCGTGCTCCGGCAGCGCAACCTGATCCCCACGGACAAGCTGCCCTGGACCACGCCGATCGGGACGCAATATGACAGCGGCGATTTCCCGGCGCTCTTCGCCCGGGCGCTGGAGGCGGCCGACTGGAAGGGCTACCGGGCCCGCGAACGCGCCAGCCGCAAGGCCGGGAAACTGCGCGGCCGCGGCATCGGCTGCTATCTCGAGGTCACCGCACCGCCGACGAACGAGATGGGCGGCATCCATTTCGAGCCGGACGGAACCGTCACCATCGTCACCGGCACGCTCGATTACGGCCAGGGCCACTGGACGCCCTTCGCTCAGGTGCTGACGAGCCAGCTCGGCGTGCCCTTCGACAAGATCCGCCTCGTACAGGGCGACAGCGACAGGCTGATCGCCGGCGGCGGCACCGGCGGCTCGAAATCGATCATGGCGAGCGGCTCGGCGATCATCGAGGCGAGCGAGAAGGTCGTCGAGAAGGGCAAGGTTCTCGCCGCCCATTTCCTGGAGGCCGGCCTCCCCGACATCGAATTCGCCGAGGGCCGCTTCGGCATCGCCGGAACCGACCGCTCGATCGGCATCATGGAGCTGGCCGCAAGGGTGAGGACGTCCGCCTCCCTGCCTGATGATCTCCCCGCGACGCTGGATGTCGACCATGTCTTCAAGGCCGCGCCTTCGGCCTATCCCAATGGCTGCCATATCGCCGAGGTCGAGATCGATCCGGACACCGGGCAGGTCGAGATCGCCGGCTATGTCATGGTCAACGATTTCGGCACGCTGGTGAACCCGATGATCGTCGAGGGGCAGTTGCATGGCGGGGTCGTGCAGGGCATCGGGCAGGCGATCTACGAGATGACCAGCTATGACGAGGCCGGCCAGCTCATGACCGGCTCCTTCATGGACTACGCCATGCCGCGCGCGGCGGATGTGCCGTTCTTCACCTTCATCAGCCAGGGCGTTCCCACCCGCACCAACCGGGTCGGCGCCAAGGGCTGCGGCGAGGCCGGCTGCGCCGGCTCGCTACCCTCGGTGATGAACGCGATCGTCGATGCGCTCTCGCCCTATGGCGTCGATCATGTCGACATGCCGGCGACGCCCCTCGCGATCTGGCGGATCATCCACGAGCGCGGCGGCCACGCTTGACCGGCGGGGCCGAAGGCCCCGTCGCACCGACAGGTCGCGTTGGCATCGACATGGCGACAGGCCGGGACGAACACAGGCGCGATTCGCTGCCGGCTTGCGGATCGCGACGACGGAGTTCGGTTCCGATCGATGGCCGGGTTTGGGGCCGGTGCCCCCCACGCGCACCGCAACAGGAGAATCGGCTTCAAAAGCCCGATCTTCACCACGCCACGCGGGCACGGTCTCGACAGCGGTGACGGGAGTTAGGCCTTGGTGGAGCTGAGGGGATTCGAACCCCTGACCTCTGCAGTGCGATTGCAGCGCTCTCCCATCTGAGCTACAGCCCCAAGGCGCTGGCCTTCTAGGCCGTGCGTCGCGTGAATGTCAATCGTCTCCCTTGCCTCTTTCGGCAGGTGTCGGCGATATTCTGCGGCAACCTCTCCGGACAGGCCTAAAAGGAAGACCGATGCGTGCCGTTCTCGACGTGGTTCTGCTCGCGCTGCAGATCTATGTGTGGATTCTGATCGCCTCGGCCGTTCTGAGCTGGCTGATCGCCTTCAACGTCATCAACACCCGCAACCAGTTCGTCGCCACCGTCTGGGACATGCTCTACCGCATGACCGAGCCTGCGCTGCGGCCGATCCGCCAGCGGCTGCCCAATCTCGGCGGCATCGACATCTCGCCGATCATCCTGCTGCTGATCATCTACTTCATCCAGAGCGTGATCATCCGCTACATCTACCCCAACGTCTTCTGACGCGAAGCGGCTCCACCCGGGAGCGCCCTGCGCAGGACGCGACCCGCGGGCGGGCAGGATGCATTCGACCTCCCGGGCCGGCCCATGCAACATGCGGCCGCCGTCAGCTTCCGGAGGCCGCCCGTGTTCACCCCCACCACCCCCTATCGCAGCCAGAACTGGCACCTGACGAAGCCCGCCGCACGCGGCCGGCACGGCATCGTCGTCTCGCAGAGCCGGGAGGCGGCCGAGGCCGGCACGGCGATCCTCGAACAGGGCGGCAACGCGGCCGATGCCGCCGTCGCGGCCTGTTTCGCGCTCGCCGCCGTCGAACCCTGGAACAGCGGGCTGGGCGGCATCGGCTTCGCCGTCGTGCTCAAGGCGGGCGAGACCCGCGCGCAGGTCGTCGATTTCGGGCCGGTCGCGCCGCGCCGGGCCGACCCCGCCGACTACCCCCTCACCGGCGCGATGAAGAAGGATCTCTTCACCTGGCCCGAGGTCGTCGGCGATCGGAACATCCACGGCCCGCTCTCCTTCGTCATCCCCTCCTCGATCGCGGGCTACGCGAAGCTGAAGGAGGCCTTCGGCTCGGCGCTGCCGCTGGCGGACCTGCTCGCCCCCGCCATCGCGCTCGCGAAGCGCGGCTTGCCGGCCGATTGGTACACGACGCTCAAGGTCGCCTCCTCGGCTTCGGTGCTTCGCCTCTATGAGGAGAGCGCACGGATCTACCTCCCCGGCGGCCTGCCGCCGGTGCCGCCCTATCAGGGCTCGCCGGGCTTCATGGTGCTGGGCGAATTGCCGGCGACGCTGGAGCGGCTGGCGCAAGCCGGGCTCGACGATTTCTACCGGGGCGACATCGCGCGGCGTATCGCGGCCGACATCGCGTCCGCTGGCGGCGTGGTCGACGCGCAGGATCTGGCGGATTGCAAGGCCGAGATTCGCGAGGCGCCGAGCATCGCCTGGCGCGGCAGCCATCTCATCCACACCGCCGGCGGGCTGACCGCCGCGCCGACGCTGGAACGGGTCATCGCCGGCATGGCCGACGCCCCGACCGATGGGAGCGGTCCGTCCGCGGCCTGGTTCGCGCAGCTCTCGCGCGTGATGCGGCAGGCCTATCGCGAGCGGCTGGACGGGCTCGGCGCCGCCACCGCGGCCAAGGAGCCCGGCGATACCTGCACCACCCATCTCACCGTGGTCGACCGCGACGGCAACCTCGTCACTGTCACCACGACGCTGCTCTCCTCGATGGGCAGCCGCGTCGTGCTGCCCTCGACCGGCGTGCTGATGAACAACGGCATGATGTGGTTCGATCCCCGCCCCGGCAGCGCCAACGCCATCGCGCCGGGCGCCCGGCCGCTCTGCAACATGTGCCCGGTCGTCGTCACGCCGAAGGACGGCGGCTGGCCGCGCCTCGCGGCCGGCTCCTCGGGCGGGCGGCGCATCCTCGCCAGCGTCTACCAGACGTTGGCCTGGCAGCTCGATTTCGGGATGGAGGCCGAGGCAAACGCCCATCAGCCGCGCATCGACGTCTCCGGCCCCGATTCGACCAGCGCCGATCCGCGCCTGCCGGCCGAGACCCTCGCCGCGCTGGAGGCAGCCGGACCGACCGCGCTCGCCGAGCACGCCGTGCTGCCGATCAACTTCGCCTGCCCGAACTTCATCCGCGTCGACCGGAACGGCGCCGAGGGGTCGAGCGACGCGGCTTCGCCCTGGTCGGCGGCTGTGGCGGCGCAGCGCTGATCGTCTTGCGGCGTGCCGTGTTTGTTCGAAAACACGCCGTCATCCCGCAAAGATCGAACTCCGGAATAAGAAAAGGCGGCCACCCGGCCGCCTTTTCCTGTTCTCGCAGTGATGACCGCGCTCAGCTGCGCTTCACGCCCCAGGGATAGGGCGCCGAGCCCGCCAGCATCCCGGTGATGTTCTTGCGATAGGCGGTGCGGCTCAAGAACTGGCCAAGCGGGACCGTCGCGACCTCCTCCAGCGCCAGCCGGCCCAGTTCCCCGGCGGTCTTGCGCTGCGCCGCCTCGTCGGCGGCATAGAGCCAGGCCTCGGCGAGTTCCTCGGCCTTGTCGCTCTTCCACCAGCCGAACCAGCCCTTCTCACCCTGGCCACGGACGATCGTGGACTGGGCCGGGTCGCCCCAGCTGATCGCCGAGCCGGTGGTGTGGAAGATGCTCCAGCCGCCCTTCTCGACCGCCTCGCGGCTGCCGCGGCGCTGGACCACGGTGCCCCAGTCGCTCGCCGCCATCTCGACATTCATGCCGAGCTTCTTCAGCAATTCGAAGGTCACCTCGCCCAGCGGCCCGATATCCGGGAAGTCGGTCGGATTGATGATGACGACCTTCTCGCCGTTGTAGCCGGATTCCTTCAGCGCCGCCTTCGCCTTGTCGAGGCTCTGCGGCATCAGGTCTTCCTGCTCGCCGGCATAATAGGGCGTACCGCGCCACCACAGGCTGCGGCAGGTCTGCCAGAGCGTGGTGTCGTCGCCCTGGGTCGCGCGCATATAGTCTTCCTGCTTCACCGCCATGCGCACGGCCGCCCGGATCTTCGGATTGTTGAAGGGCGCCTGAAGATGGTTGAGGCGCATGATCGCGCCGCGGCCGGCCTTGTCGATCACCTCCTGCTTGATGTCGGCATTGCCAGACAGCATCGGCTGCAAATCGGCGAGCGGCCGCTCCCACCAGTCGACCTCGCCTCGGGTCAGTGCCGCCGCCGCCGTCGCGGGGTCCGGCAGGATGTTCCATTCGATGCGCTTGAAATAGGCGACCTTGCCGCCGGCATTGCGGCTCGCGGGCTCGCTGCGCGGCTTGTAGGCCTCGAACTTCTCATAGGCGACGCGGCTGCCCGAGACATAATCCGCTGGGACGAACTTGTAGGGACCGGAGCCGACCATCTCGGTCACCTGCGTGTTCGCATCGGTCTTCGCCAGGCGCTCGGGCATGATCACCGGCGGCTGGTCGGATTTGCCCAGGCATTCCAGCATCCGCGGGAAGGGCCGCTTGAGCTTGATCTCGATCGTGCGCTCGTCAGGCGCGCCCCATTCCTCGACAGCCCGGCCCAGCAGCTGGCCGTAAGGGTCCCGCTGGGTCCAGCGCTTGACGCTGGCGGCGCAGTCGGCGGCCTTGACCGGCGTTCCGTCATGGAAGGTCAGCCCTTCCCGCAGCTTGATGCGCCAGGTTTTGCCGTCGGCGGAAACCTCGTGCCCCTCCGCCATCTGCGGCTGGGGCTTCAGGTTCTCGTCGGCCCCGTAGAGCATGTCGAAGACGTAATAGGCATGGTTGTTGGTCACGGTCGCGGTCGTCCAGATCGGATCGAGCGCCGAGAGGTTGGCCTGCGGCACGAACTTCATCAGTGTCGCCGATGCCTGCGCGCTGGCTTGCTCCGGCAGCAGCGGGCCGGCAAGCCCGAGCGCTGCCGTACCCATCAAAAATTCACGACGTCTCATCTGCGTTCTCCCCTTTTATGGTTGATCTTTGCTGGTGCGTGGGCGGTCATTGCCGGCCGTGGCCGATCTTGGCCCATCCATCAGTCGAAGCCCATGAAATTCGGGCTCTCGCTGATCGGGCGGGCCTTGGCGAGCCTGGCGAGGTCGGGCACGGGCCGGGCCGTCAGCGGATCGCCGGCGAGCTGCGCCTCCAGCGCCGCTGCGACCGCCAGAACCTTGGCGTCGCCGCCGCGCGGGCCGACGATCTGCAGGCCGAAGGGCATGCCGTTGCGGTCGAGCCCGACCGGCAGCGAGATGGCGGGATGGCCGACGACCGTGACCGCATAGGCCATGGCGAGCCAGTGGAAATAGGTCCGCGTCGGCTTGCCGTCGATCTCGGCCGGATAGAGCTCGCTCCAGGGTCGCGGGCTCAGCGTCATCGCCGGCGACAGGATGACGTCGTAATCGGCGAAGAAATGCTGCCAGCGCTGATAGATCGCCGTCTGCTGCTTCATCGCCCGGGTCACGTCGAGCGCGGAATAGCCCAACCCCTCCTCGACATTGGCGCGGACATTCGGCCCGACCAGATCCGGCGTGTCGCGCACCTTGTCGTGATGTCCGGCGAGGAAGGCGACCGCCCGCAGGATCTCGAAGACCTCGTCGGTGCCTTCGCAATCCGGCGTCGCCGCCTCGGCCGCACGGAAGAGGTGGCTGAAGGCGCCGGTCTTTTCGGCGAAGGTTTCGCGAATCAGGCGCTCGGTCGGCGCGAAGCCGAAATCCGGTGTCAGCGCGACCTTGAGCGAGGCGAGGTCGATGGCGTCCGGCCGGGCGAAATCCTCCGGCCGCCGCACCGTCCTGCCATGGATCGTCGTCGCCAGCGGATCGGCCGCGTCATCGGAGACCATGGTCGAGAGCAGCAGGCACAGATCCGGCACGTTGCGGGCCATCGGCCCGAGCACGGAAAGAGGGGTCCAGCCGAGCGCGCGCTTCTCGCTGGGCACCAACCCCGGCGACGGCCGGAAGCCGACGATGCCGTTGAAAGCCGCCGGGTTGCGCAGCGAGCCGCCCGTGTCGGAGCCGGTGGCGAGCGGCACCATATTGGTCGCCAGCACGACGCCCGAGCCGCCCGACGAGCCGGCCGCGCTCTTCGTCGGATCGAAGGGGTTGCCGGTCACGCCATAGACGGCATTGCGGGTATTGGCGCCCGCCCCCCATTCCGGCGTGTTGGTCTTGCCCGCGATGATCGCGCCGGCCTTGCGCACGGAGGCGACGATGAGCTGGTCCTGCTTCGGCACGAAATCGCGATAGAGCGGGCTGCCATAGGTCGTGCGCAGGCCCGCGACATTCTCCAGATCCTTGATGCCGACCGGCAGGCCGTGCAGCGCGCCGAGCGCCTCTCCACGCACCGTCGCCTCGTCGGCCGCCGCCGCGGCCTTGCGGGCGGCCTCGTCGTCGCGCGCCACCATGGCGTTCACGGCCGGGTCGATCGCATCCATGCGGCGGATGCAGCTTTCGAGCAGTTCGCGGGCGGAGAGCTTCTTGGCGCCGATCAGGGCGCGCGCGGTGACGGCGGTGAGGTCGCAGGGTTCAGTCAAGGCATGGTCTCCATTGTGCCTGCCCCTCAGCAAGCGTTATGCCGGGCGCCGAGCGTCCGGTGTGACAGCGTAGGAAAAACGAAAGCGGAATGTCCATGACCGAAGCGCGCATGGCTGACCTTCGGACAAGGGCGAGCCGGTGAGCAAGGCGGCGAGCCCGTTCTGGCGGGAGACGCCCAGCGGCGTGCAAGTCTCGGTGCGGCTCACGCCACGCGGCGGGCGCGACGCGCTCGACGGCGTCGAGACGCTCGCCGATGGCCGCGCCGTGCTGAAGGCGCGCGTCCGCGCCGCCCCGAGCGAGGGCGAGGCCAACGCCGCCCTGGTCGCGCTGGTCGCGAAGGAATTCGGGCTGCCGCGCTCTCAGGTCACGATCGCGGCCGGCGCCACCGCCCGGCTGAAAACCGTCGCCCTGCAAGGCGATCCGGCCGTGCTGGCGGCGCGGTTGCGGGCACGATTCGCCGCCGCCTGATCCTCGCTTCCATTGCCGCAGCGCAGCATCCGCTTGACGGACGCCTCGCTTTCCTGTTCGACAGGGCCATGGACAAGCCCGCGGCCCCCTTTCCCCAGCGGCTCACGGAAGGTTATCGCACCTTCCTCGACGATCGTTTCATCCGCGAGAAGGACCGATACGAGGAACTCGGCGAGAACGGCCAGACGCCGAAGATCATGCTGATCGGCTGCTGCGATTCGCGCGTCTCGCCGGAGGTCATCTTCGATGCGCGGCCGGGCGAGATGTTCGTTGCCCGCAATATCGCCAATCTCGTGCCGCCCTTCGCGCCGGACGACCAGCTTCACGGCACCTCGGCCGCGCTCGAATATGCGATCCAGGCGCTCAAGGTCGAGCATATCGTCGTGCTCGGCCATGGCCGCTGCGGCGGCATCCGCGCCTTCGCCGACGACAGCCAGGAGGCGCTCTCGCCCGGCGACTTCATCGGCAAATGGATCACCCTGATCGGGCCGGCCGCCGAACGCACCGGCGGGCGCGGCCGCAACGAAAGCTTCGACGACTACCTGCACCGGCTGGAACTCGCCTCGATCCAGCAATCGCTCGCCAATCTGCGTACCTTCCCCTGCGTGCAGATCCTCGAAAGCAAGGGCCGGCTGCATCTGCACGGCGCCTATTTCGCAGTGGCGACCGGCGTGCTGATGATCCTCGACCCCGCGACCGGGCAGTTCATCCCCGCCGTCGGCGAGATGCCCAAGCGGGTCCAGCAGATCCGCTGCATCGAGGGTTAGGCCGCCGAGCTGGCGGAGCATCGCGCGTCATGCCCGGGCTTGCCCCCGAGCATCTCACGACACGGAGGCGCAGGCGCCCCTTCTGTAAGAGTTTCTCGGGTCTACGCTTCGCTCCGCCCGAGAATGACGCCTGTACGCCCGTATCAATCCCCATCCGCCAGCGGATGGAGATCGCGCACCAGGCTCTTCAAGCGCTCGTCGAGCACATGGGTGTAGATCTGGGTGGTGGCGATGTCGGCATGGCCGAGCAGTTCCTGCACCACGCGGAGATCGGCGCCGTTCTGCAGCAAGTGACTGGCGAAGGCATGGCGCAGGACATGCGGGCTCAAGGATGCGCCCGGCAGCCCGGCCGCGCCACCCAGCGCCTTGAGCTCGCGCCCGAAGGCCTGGCGGGTCAGATGCCCGCTTTCGCCGTCTGACGGAAAAAGCCAGCGGCCATCCACCTGCCCGGCTTCGCGCAGCGCGTCGAGCCAGGCGCGGGCGGCGGCACGCGCCGCCTCGTTCAGCGGCACCAGCCGCTCCTTGTCGCCCTTGCCGCGCACGATCAGGAAGCGCTCGCGCGTCGTCGCGGCCGAGAGCGGCAGCGCGATCAGCTCCGAGACGCGCAAGCCCGTCGCATAGAGCATCTCGACGAGGCAGCGCATCCTGAGCGCCCTCAGCCGGGCGGCCTGCGTCAGCCCCTCGCGCTCGCAGGCCTCGCGCGCCGCGCCGAGCAAACGGTCGACATCGCCGACGGACACGACCTTGGGCAGCGGCCGGCCCTGACGCGGCCCCGCGATCGCGGCCGTGGGGTCGCTGCCGGAGAGCCCCTCCGTATAGAGGAAGCGGTGGAACTGCCTGACGGCCGAGAGCCTTCGCGCCGCCGAGGACGCCTTCAGCCCCCGCCCCGCCAGATCGGCGAGCCAGCCGCGAATATCGTCCGAGGTCGCGCTCTCCAGTGGCTTGCCGGCGAGGAAGACGAGGTAATCCGAGACATCGCGCTCATAGGCATCGAGCGTGTTGCGCGCCGCCCCGCGCTCGGCCGCCAGCATGTCGAGGAAGGTGTTGAGGCGCTGGCGCGGGATCCGGCTCATTTCGGCTGCAGCCTCGCCGGCGGCACGATCTCGACCATCTCGCGCTGCACCGGCTGGACGAAGGTGACGAGCGCGATCATGCCCGCGAAGACCAGCCCGGCGATGACGGCGACGAAGAACAGGAACCGGAACAGGGTCGGCACGTCTGGCGAACTTTCGCTCTTGCTTTACGGCACCGGCCTTGTCCGAAAACCGCATGCCGCGTCGAGGGCCGATGCGCGCGCAGTTGTCGGCGCACCACTGTTATCCGCGATGCCGCCCGGCCGGCGCAAGGGCAAGCACGCCACAGCGATGCGTAAAACTCTTCGAAATCGGGCCGGACGAGGCGTGACAGAGGCATGACGCAGGCCGTCGCTGCGTGCTACATCCCCGCCCGAGGAAACGAGCCAGCATGACCGTCGAAACCATCCCAGCTCCGGAAACCGTCGATTTACGTGGCGCGCTCGGCCGCCGTGCCGTCGTGCTGATCGGCATGATGGGCTCGGGCAAGAGCTCGATCGGCCGGCGGCTCGCCAGCCGTCTCGGCATGGGCTTCGTCGACGCCGATATCGAGATCGAGACCGCAGCCGGCATGTCGATCCCCGAAATCTTCGCGCAGCGCGGCGAGGCCGAGTTCCGCGACGGCGAGCGGCGCGTGATCAGCCGCATCCTGACGACGCAGGCGCCCCTGGTGCTCGCGACCGGCGGCGGCGCCTTCATGAATGCCGAGACCCGCGTCCGGGTGAAGGAGCTCGGCGTCTCGGTCTGGCTGAAGGCCGAGCCGGACGTGCTGATGCGCCGCGTGCGCAAGCGCTCGAACCGCCCGCTCCTGCAGACGGCCGATCCGGAGGCGACGCTGCGCGCCATGCTGGCCCAGCGCGAGCCGGTCTATGCGCTGGCCGATCTCACCATCCAGTCGCGCGACGAGCCCCATGAGGTCATCGTCGGTGAAATTGTCGCCGCATTGGAACGCTACCTTGGCGTCGCGGCTGGCGGAGTCGCTGAATCATGAACGCCACCATGTCCCGCGAAACCGGGGCCCGCATCGTCGTCCCCGTCGCGCTCGAGGGCCGCGGCTACGACATCCATATCGGGCGCCACCAGCTCTGCGAGGCGGCGGCGCTGATCGCCGCCTTCGCGCCCGGCGCCCGCGCCGCCCTCGTCACCGACGAGAGCGTCGCTGCGCTCCATGGCGCGGCCTTCGAGACCTGCCTGCAGCAGGAAGGCATCGCGGCGACCCGGATCACCATCCCGCCGGGCGAAGCCTCCAAATCCTATGCCCAGTTCGTCGCGCTCTGCGACGCCCTGCTGGCGGCGAAGATCGAGCGCAACGACCTCGTCATCGCGTTCGGCGGCGGCGTCGTCGGCGACCTCACCGGCTTCGCCGCGGCGGTGCTGCGCCGCGGCGTGCGCCTGATCCAGGTTCCGACGACCCTGCTCTCGCAGGTCGATTCCTCCGTCGGCGGCAAGACCGGCATCAACTCGCCGCACGGCAAGAACCTGATCGGCGCCTTTCACCAGCCGGCCCTCGTCATCGCCGACACCGCCTTGCTCGACACGCTGAGCGAGCGCGAGTTCAAGGCCGGCTATGCCGAGGTGGTGAAATACGGGCTGATCGACGACCCCGCCTTCTTCGACTGGTGCGAGGCCAACTGGGGCCGCGTCATCGCCGGCGGCCCGGAACGCGACCACGCCGTCGCCGTCTCCTGCCGCGCCAAGGCGGCGATCGTCGCCCGCGACGAGCGCGAGGAGGGCGACCGCGCCCTCCTCAATCTCGGCCATACCTTCGCCCACGCGCTGGAACGGCTGACGGGCTACGATTCCCGCCGCCTCGTCCATGGCGAGGCTGTCGCCATCGGGCTCGCGCTCGCCTTCCGCTTCTCGCAGCGGCTGGAGCTCTGCTCCGGCCAGGATGCGGGACGCGTCGCCCGCCATCTCGACCATGTCGGCCTGCCGAGCCGGTTGCAGCAGGTTCCGGGCGGGGCCGGCAGCGCCGAGGAAATCCTCGCCGCCATGGCGCAGGACAAGAAGGTCAAGCGCGGCGCGCTGACCTTCATCCTCGCCCGCGGCATCGGCAAGAGCTTCATCGCGCCCGGCGTCGCGGCCGAGGAGGTCAAGGGGTTCCTCGAAGCCGAGCTCGCCGCCAACGGCGCGGCGCACTGATCGCGTTGCCGGATCGGCCTACGGGCTGAACACCAGCACGATGAAGACGAAGAACACCGCCAGATGCACCGCGCCTTCCAGCATGGTCGTGCGCGTGCCGGTGAAGGTCAGCGTCGAGAGCAGCAGGGTCATCGCGGCGATCACCATATTGGTCGCCGACAGGCCGAGCACCACCGGCTGGCCGGTGAAGACGCCGATCAGCAGCACGGCCGGCACGGTCATGCCGAGCGTCGAGGCGGCGGCACCCAGGCACAGATTGATGGCGCGCTGGAGCTGATTGCCGGTGATCGCCTTGAGCGCGGCGATGCATTCCGGCGTGAACACCACCATCGCGATCAGGATGCCGCCCAAAGCCGTCGGCGCGCCGAGCTTGACGATGCCGAAATCCAGCACCGCGGCGAGGCTCTTCGACAGGATCACGATGGGCAGGATATTCGCCAGCAGCAGCCCGATGCGCGGCAGGATTTCCCGCGCCGTGGAGGACGAGGCTTCGCCCCCTTCTGCGACGGCCGCGGCAGCGGACACCTCGCCTTCCGGCGCCGGCTCGTGGAAGAACGCGCTGTGGCGGCCGGTCTGCAGGATGAGGAAGGCGCCGTAGAGCGCCAGGGTGAAGATCGAGAAGGCGACCGCCTGGAAGGAGGTCAGCGTCCCGTCCGTGGTCGAGGTCGTGAAATTCGGCAGGAAGAGCGGGATCACCGTCAGCGGGATGATGACCGCGAGATAGGCGGAGGCGCCTTTCAGGTTGTAGCGCTGCGAGAAATGCCTGAGGCCGCCGATCAGGAGCCCGATGCCGACCACCCCGTTGAGCACGATCATCAGCACCGCGAACATGGTGTCGCGGCCGAGCGTCGGCGCGCCCTTGGCGCCCAGCATCACGGCGCCGACGAGCGCGACCTCGATGATGACGATCGACAGCGTCAGGATCAGCGTGCCGTAAGGCTCGCCCAGCCGCTCCGCCAGCTCCTCCGCCTCATGCACCACCCCGAACGCGGACCAGATGATCACGGCGAGCAGCCAGAGAAAGACCAGCAGCGACGGCAGCGGCGCGCCAAGCTGGCCGAGCAGGCTGTCGCCGAACAGCTGGAAAGCGACAACGGAAGCCCAGGCACAGGCGAGGCGAAACAACATCATGCTGAAATGGCTCTGATTTTCGACGGCAAGGCGGTGATTGTCGCATAATCGCTCGACGCTGTCTCGACGGTCGCCCTGAGCTGCGACGATCCTTCTGCCATCCGTCGCTATTTCCTATCGTATTGATCGAGCAGGGTGGCCCCGTCGGCTCCAGTGCTGCGGCGCCAGCTCTCGATGGCACCACGCCCGGCCTTGGCCAGGGTTTGCGCGACATCCGCCGGCACATCGGCACGAATCGAGACCTTGTTGGCCCGCATGCGAGCATAGTTCTCGTCGAGCCGCGTGCGGATCGCGGCCCATTGCCGCGCTTCCGTATCCTTCGCAGCCGCGTCGACGACCTGCCTGAGATCGGCCGGCAGTGCCTCATAGGCTGCGAGATTGACCGTCGCGAGCGAGATCGGCATCGCGTAGTTCACTTCGGTGAAGTGAGGCAGAAAGTCCCAGAGATTGCGCCCCGCGCCACCATCTCCGGAGGAGAGCACGGCCGTGACCGAGCCGTCCTTCACTTTGGGCATCGCATCGGCGAAGGAGAGATTGGCCGCCTTGGCGCCTGCCGCGTCCATCACCGCGGTCGAGGTCGCGTCATAGGTCCGGATCGACAGGCCTGTGAGGTCAGCCGCCGAATCGAGCGGCGCCTTCGACCAGATGCCCGAGGCCGGCCAGGGCGTGGTGTAGAGGATCTTCTGGCCGAAACCGGCGAGCTTCTTCTCATAGACCGGCCGCGCCAGATCGGTCAGGCGGCGGGCATCGGCGATCGAGGTCGCCAGGAAGGGTAGCGAGGACAGGCCGAACAGCGGATCGACCGCGCCGAGAGCTCCGGCGAAGGCGTCACCCGCGGCGACCTCGCCCTTCTGCACGGCGGCGATCATCTGCGCCGACTTGATGCCGCGCTTGGCATCGTAGCTGGGGCGGATCGTCAGGCGCCC
Source organism: Allobosea sp. OAE752 (assembly GCF_050433265.1). Classification (NCBI taxonomy): domain Bacteria; kingdom Pseudomonadati; phylum Pseudomonadota; class Alphaproteobacteria; order Hyphomicrobiales; family Alloboseaceae; genus Allobosea; species Allobosea sp. OAE752. Next base: position 206,525 of record NZ_JBNPXO010000009.1, on the reverse strand, counting down.
GCCGGATCGTTCATTGACCAGCCTGGCGAAGGTCGCGACGCCTTCGCCAGGGATCGCCGTTTCCGGATATTCCGTCGGCATGTCCCAGGTCGTCTGCGCCAGGGCAGCGCCCGCACCGAGAAGGAGGCCGGAGACGAGAAAACCAGCCGCGAGCCAACGCATGAGAAACCCTCTTTTTGCTGTGCCGGAGCATTCCAGCAAGAGGGGCGTCCCTCCGTCAATCCGCCCGCAATTTCTGCGCCAGCGGGCTCGGAGTCTCCGCCACCAGCTCGGCGGCCGGCTTGTCGGCGACCAGATACTGCGCCCGCGCCAGCGCCGCAAAGCGCCCGCCCTTGGCGACCAGCTCGTCGAAGGTGCCCATCTCCTCGACCTCGCCCTGCTCGAAGACGAGGATGCGGTCGGCGTTGCGGATCGTCGCGAGCCGATGCGCGATGACGAAGGTGGTGCGCCCCTTCATCACCTCCTCCAGCGCCTTCTGCAGCTTGACCTCGGTCGCGGCATCGAGCGCCGAGGTCGCCTCGTCGAGGATCAGGATCGGCGGGTTCTTGAGCAACGCGCGGGCGATTGAGAGGCGCTGGCGCTCGCCGCCGGACAAGGTGCGGCCGCGCTCGCCGACGAGCGTGTCGAGCCCGTCCGGCTGGCGCGCCATCACCTCGGCGGCCTGGGCGCGGTCGAGCGCCTCCATCATCTCGGCATCGGTGGCATCGGGCTTGCCGACCTGCAGATTCTCGCGGATCGAACGGGCGAACAGCATCGGCTCCTGAAAGACGACGCCGATATTGCGCCTGAGCGAGAACAGCGAGATCTCGCGGATGTCCAGGCCGTCGATGGCGATGCGGCCCGATTGCGGGTCGAAGGCACGGTGCAGCAGCCCGAGCGTGGTCGACTTGCCCGAGCCGGTCGAGCCCACCACCGCGATCGTCTCGCCCGGCTTCACCGCGAAGGAGACGTCGCGCACCGCGGTGCGCTTGCCGTCATAGGAGAAGGACACGTCCTCGAAGGCGACCGCGCCCACGAGCCGGCCGGGATCGGGCGCGTTCGGCAGGTCTCGCACCGTCGGCGCCGTGTCGAGCACCTCGAAGAACTCGCGCATCTTCGGCGCCTGCATGAAGATGAAGTTCACGAAGGCGACGATCTGCTCGAGACGCCCGACCAGCATGGTGGCGAAGCCCATGAAGGTGACGATCTCGCCCACCGTCGTCTGGCCGTGCATCAGCAGCCAGGTGCCGACGATGAAGATCGCCAGCACCGTCAGCGTCGCCGAGGCCCGGGTCGCGACATTCGCCACCGCCCACCAGGACAGCACCGGCAATTGCGCGTTGAGCAGGCTCGTGATGGTCGAGCGCAGGCCGCGCACCTCCGCCTCGATGCGGGTGAAGCTCTGGATCACCGGCACGTTGCCGAGCGCATCCGAGGCTTTTTCGGCCAGGCTCGAATGATAGGATTCGACATTGCGCTGGAGCTGGTCGGTCCGGCGCAGCACGAAGCCGGTGAGCGCGCCGAACAGCACGACGAGGCCGATCAGCAGCAGGCCGAGCTGCCAGTTCTTCCAGAGCGTGAAGGGCAGCAGCACGAACAGCGCGACGATCGAGGCGCATTGCTCGCGAAAGAAGGAGAGCCACAGCCCCCACATCGCGCTGGCGCCGTCGAGCATCACCTTGAGGACGCGGCCGGAATGCGTCTGCGTGTGATAGGCGAGCGGCAGGGTCAGCGCATGCTCGAAATACTGCGCCATCACCGCGAGCCGGCGCCGATGCGCGAGCCGGTCGGCATGGAGCGCGACGAAGACCCCGAGCCCGATATTGGCGAGGCCGAAGCCGACCCAGGCCAGGATCAGGATGTCGATGCTGTCCCAGGTCAGCTTGCCGCCGGAGGACTGGATCGTCGTCAGCCGGTCGATCAGCGCGCCGAACAGCATCGGCTCGGCGAAGGCCACGGCCGCCAGCAGGATGTTGGCGAGCGCCAGCACGACGCCCAGCCGCCTTTCCGGGCCGAGTTCGCCGAGGACGCGGGCATAGAGGGCAAGCAGCGACATCGGCCGACTCTTAACGGAGCGTTTCGCCGGGGCAAGCACCCAAACCTTAACGCTTCGTTCAAACCACACCTCTTATGGTCTCGCACTGCGGAAAGCCCCGGCCCGCGACCCCGGAGCAGCGCGTGCATCAGGGTGCTCTTATGGATCTCGCCACCGGCGCAGGTATTCTGGGGGGTATCGCGACGATCGTCGCGCTGATCCTGATCGATGGCGGCAATTTCGCCGCCTATTGGGACAAGCACGCCGCGATCATCATCTTCGGCGGTGCCAGCGCGGCCACCATGCTGCGCTTTCCGTTTTCGGTGATCGCGCACGGCCTGCCGATGGGCGTCCGCTTCGCCTTCACCATGCGTTCCGTCAATCCCCGCGAGCTGATCGACGAGATCACGCGCGTCGCCGAGATCGCCCGCAAGAGCGGCCCGGTCGCGCTCGAGAATGTCGAGGTCTCCGACCCGTTCCTCGCCCAGGGGCTGCGCTACATCGCCGACGGCTACGACAAGGACTTCATCCGCGACACGATGGAGCGGGACCGCGACAACTTCCTGCAGCGGCTCGACGAAGGCTCCAAGGTCTACCGCGCCATCGGCGACTGCGCCCCCGCCTGGGGCATGATCGGCACGATTCTCGGCATGGTGACGATGTTCGCCAACATGTCCGACCCCTCCAGGCTCGGCCCGGCCATGGCGACGGCGCTGCTGGCGACGCTCTACGGCGCCATGGTCGCCAACATGTTCACGCTGCCGATCGCCGACAAGCTGCACATCAAGCTCGAGGAAGAGGAGATCTCGCGCACGCTGATCATCGACGGCGTGCTGCAGATGCGCGACGCCAAGAGCCCGACGCTGGTGCGCGAGATGCTGCTGGCCTACCTGCCCGACCACCATCGCGCAGAGATGGCGGCAGCGGCATGACCGGGCTCTAGGCCATGGCGAAGAAAAAACGGGGCGGTCACGGCGGCCATGGCTGGTTCGTGACCTTTGCCGATCTGATGGCGCTGCTCATGGCGTTCTTCGTCATGGTCGCCGCCTATTCGAGCCAGGACAAGCAGAAGATGCAGATCGTCGCCGGCTCGATGCGCGACGCCTTCGGCACGCAAAGCGACGTGCGGCTCGCCGGCATCGTCGAGCTCGACGGCATCCCGACCAAGACGCATATCAAGAACGCCTATATCCGCCCGCTGCAGGACGCCTCCGACAACACCGCGCCCAACCACAACAACCAGAAGGAAGACGGGCTGATCTCCGCGACCTACGATCGCGGCTTCGCGCTCGCTGCCGCCTCGCTGAGGCAAGCGCTGCGCGACATGCCGGAGATTGCCGAGGTCTCGCGCAACATCCTCGTCGAGGTCTCCGAGGCGGGCATCGACATCCAGCTCGTCGATCAGGAGGGCCGCGCGATGTTCGCGGAAGGCTCGGCCCAGCCCAACGAGCGCATGCGCAAGGTGCTCGCCGCCATCGCCCCGACATTGCGGCGCATGTCCAACAAGATCGCCATTTCCGGCCACAGCGCGACGCCCCGCCCCGGCCAGCCGCCCGAAGGCGATATCTGGGGCCTCTCCGTCGCCCGCGCCAACGCCGTGCGCGCGCTTCTCGCCGGTGCCGGCGTGCCCAATGAGCGCTTCCTCTCCGTCACCGGCAAGGGCGATATCGAGCCCCTGATCAAGGACAACCCCTATCTGCCCTATAACCGGCGGGTCGGGATCGTGCTGAAGGCGGATGCGCCGGTGCTGCCGCAAGGGCTGAAGCCCTGAGAATAGCGATCAAGTACCGCGGTCAAGCCCCAGTATGACGGAGCGCCTCCGCCAGCGCCGCATCCGTCACCTCGGCCATCGCCATCTGCAGCTTGTAGGCCTGCGTCTTCGCGCCGGGCTGCATCACCAGGATCACCGTCTCGGTGCCCGGACAGCTCGGATCGGCGCAGAGGATCTCGTTGACGGCAATCACCGTCGTCTCGGGCAGGCCGAGCAACTCGCGAACCTGCCTCTTCAGGCTTTCGGCCACGGCCTTCGCCTCGGCTTTCGCGCCGTCATCCTTGCGGGCCTCGCCCTTGCCGAAGAGCCCGAAGCGCATCGTGCCTAAGCCGGCAGCGTCAGCACGCCGGCGGCACCGTCCTCGGCACCGAAGGCGAGGCGCTTGCCGGCCTTGTCCCAGGCGAAGGCGCTGATGCCGCTGCCGCGCTCGGCCGGCCGTACCAGCAATTCGGAGCCGTCGGTCAGGCGCACCAGCAGGATGCAGCCATCGTCATAGCCGATAGCCAGAACCAGCGCGCCGGGATGGAAGGCGACGCGGGTGACGCGGGCATGGCGCACGCCGCACTCGCGCGGCGCCTTGCCCTGCGGCCCGTCGCCCTGGAAGGGCCAGACGATCGCGCCGTCCGCTCCGCTGGACGCGAGCCAGAGCCCGTCATGCGACCAGGACAGCGAGCGCGGCTTGGCCGGATAGCCGGTCATCCGCATATGGCCCGGCCTGTCGCCGAGCTTCCAGCCATGCAGCGCGTTTTCCTGCATGGAGGTGACGACGAAGCGCCCGTCCGGCGACCAGGCCGCGTCGAGATGCGAGCCCTTCCAGTCGAGGAATTCCGGCTTCGCCTCGGTGTTCGGATACCAGAGCGAGACGCCGTTCATCTGCGCGACGGCGAGGCGATAACCCTTCGGCGCGAAGACCAGGCCCTGCGGCGTGCTCGCGGCCTCCAGCGTGCGGACGCGGCCCTTCTCGTCGCGAGCATGGACCGTCTTGCCGCTGTTCCAGGCGAGATGGCCCGAAGGCGACAACGTGATCGCGTCGACCCAGCGCCGCTTCGGATCCTTCGCCAGCTCTTCCGGCTCGCCCTCGAACCGCGTTGCGACGACGCGCCCGTCATCGCCGCCCGAGATCAGCCGCTCATTGTCGCCGGTCGCGCAGAGGATGCCGCCGGCATGGGCCTCGACGCTGTCGGTCGCGCCGTCGCGCCAGCGCAGCACGCGCCCGTCGGCCAGCGCGAAGACCAGCCCCTGCTTCAGCCAGCGGGTGGCGACGACATGGTCTCCCGCCGCGATGGGGACGACATGCTCGCGCAGCGAGGTGGGTTGGGTCAAAGTAGCCATGACGCGGCTTTAACTCACGCCGCGCAGGCTTCAAACCCCTTGCGCAACTCGTTCTCGTTGAGTCCGCGCCCGATGAACACCAGCCGGCTCTCGCGCTTCTCGCCGGCCTTCCAGTCGCGCTGCAGGTCGCCGTCGAGGATCATGTGCACGCCCTGGAAGACGAAACGGCGCGGCTCGTCCTTGAAGGCGAGGATGCCCTTGGAACGCAGGATGCTGGGGCCCTGGATCTGGGCGATCTCGTTGATCCAGGGCATGAATTTCTCCGGATCGACGTCGCCGGGGATCGTCAGCGAGATCGAGCGCACATCCTCGGCATGGTGATGGTGATGGCCGGCCTCGAGGAAATCCGGCTCGATGTCGAGGATGCGGTCGAGGTCGAAGGCCTTGCGGTCGAGCAGCGATGCGATCTCGACATTGCAGCGCTCGGCCTTCTCGAGCCGGGCATAGGGGTTGATCGCGCGGATCTGCGCCTCGACCTCGGCCAGCTCATCGGCCGAGACGAGGTCGGTCTTGTTGAGGATGATGACATCGGCGAAGGCGATCTGGTTCTTCGCCTCGGGCGCGTCCTTCAGCCGGTCCTTCAGCCATTTGGCGTCGGTCACGGTGACGACCGCATCGAGGCGGGTGGCGTCGCCGACATCCTGGTCGACGAAGAAGGTCTGCGCGACCGGCGCGGGATCGGCGAGACCGGTGGTCTCGACGATGATCGCGTCGAACTTGCCTTTGCGCTTCATCAGCCCGTCGAGGATGCGGATCAGGTCGCCGCGCACGGTGCAGCAGATGCAACCGTTGTTCATCTCGAAGATTTCCTCATCGGCACCGACGATGAGGTCTCCGTCGATCCCCGCCTCGCCGAACTCGTTGACGATGACGGCGAATTTCTTGCCGTGCTCCTCGGTGAGGATGCGGTTCAGCAGCGTGGTCTTGCCGGCGCCCAGATAGCCGGTGAGCACCGTGACGGGGATCTTTTCGGACATGATTGCAACCTGATGGCTGGTGGCCTCGGGAGCGGCTGGCCGTCAGGCCGGGCCGGCGGCGAGCGCCTTCTCGATCTCGCTTATATTGTGCTTCATCATGTCGATGTAAGTCCCCGCCGGGCCCGAGGCGTCGGAAAGCGCGTCGGAGTAGAGCGTGCCGCCGATCCGGGCGCCGGATTCCCTGGCGATCTGCTCGATCAGGCGGGGATTGGTGACGTTTTCGAGGAAGACGGCCGGCACCTTCTGCGCCTTGATCTGGCGGATGATGCGGGCGACGTCCTTGGCCGAGGCCTCGGATTCCGTCGAGACGCCCTGCGGCGCGATGAATTCGATGCCATAGGCCTTGACGAAATAGCCGAAGGCATCGTGCGTGGTGATCGCCTTGCGCCGGTCGGCCGGGATGCGCGCGACCACCGCCTTCACCTCGCCCTCGACGACATCGAGTTTGGCCAGATAGGCCGTGGCATTGGCATCGTAGACCGCCTTGCCGGCCGGATCGGCCGCGCCGAGCGCATCGCGGATATCGGCGACGTAGATGCGGGCATTGGCGATGTCCTGCCAGGCATGCGGATCGTCATGGCCATGATCGTGGCCGTGCCCGCCCTTCGCGTCATGCTCTTCCTCGGCCGCCTCGATCGGCTTGATGCCCTTGGTCGCGGTGACGACCGTCGCCTTCGTGCCGGAGGATTTGATCAGGCGGGGCAGCCAGCCTTCGAGATGCAGGCCGTTGATGACGACGAGCTTCGCCGCCGCCATCGCCTTGGCGTCGGCCGGCGTCGGCGAATAGACATGGGCGTCGCCATTCGGCCCGACCAGCGAGGTCACGCTGACCCGGTCGCCGCCGACCTGCTTCACGAAATCGGCCAGCACCGAGAAGCTCGCCACCACCGGCAGCTTCTCCTGCGCGAAAGCGACGGACGGCAGTGCCGCGAGGGAGAGCCCCGCGACCAGATAGGCGACAAGGCTACGACGGTTAGGCATGAAACTCTCCGCTCGAAATGAAACGATATAACGTTTCTATCTTTCAAGATGGGGCCGAATCAAGGCGCGCCGCGCAAGCCCGCCCTGCGAGCCGAGCAGAAGCGAGATAATGTAGAGGCAACCGGCCGCGAGAATGATCGCCGGGCCGGCCGGCAGGCTCGAGCCCGCCGCATAGGAAACGACGAGGCCGGCATAGCCGGCGACCATGCCGAAGCCGGTCGCCAGCATCAGCAGCCGCGTGATGTCCGCCGTCCAGAACCGCGCCGCCGCCGCCGGCAGCATCATCATGCCGACGGCGAGCAAGGTGCCGAGCGCGTTGAAACCGGCGACGAGATTGAGCACCACGAGCGCGAGGAACGTCAGGTGGACGAAGCCGCCGGAGCGGCTGACCGAGCGCAGGAAGCCGGGATCGACGCATTCCAGCACCAGCGGCCGGTAGAGCGCCGCCAGCGCCGTGAGCGAAACCGTCGCGACGCCCGCGAGCAGGATCAGCACGTCGTTATCGAGCGCCAGCACATTGCCGAAGAGGACATGCAGCAGATCGATCGCCGAGCCGCGCAGCGAGACGATGGTGACGCCGAGCGCCAGCGAGATCAGGTAGAAGGCGGCGAGCGAGGCGTCTTCCTTCAGCACCGTCGCGCGCGCCACCGCACCGGCGAGCAGAGCCACGGCAAAGCCGGCGGCCAGCCCGCCGATCGTCATCGCCGGCAGCGAGAAGCCGGCGACGAGATAGCCCAAGGCCGCGCCCGGGAGGATGGCATGGGCCATCGCATCGCCGGTCAGGCTCATGCGCCTGAGCATCAGGAAGACGCCGATCGGCGCGCCGGAGACCGACAGCGCCGTCACGCCGACGAGCGCACGGCGCATGAAGTCGAATTCGGCGAAGGGGCCGATGAAGAGATCGTAGAGCATCGGCCTGACCGGAAAAGCGTTACGCCGCGTCGCGCTGGCAGGGAGCGGCGTGGCTGTCGAAGGCTTCGACCATGCGGCGCGCCTTGAGCAGATTCTCGGGGGTCAGCACATCGGCGGTCGCCCCCCAGGCGACGGCCTCGCGCGCCAGCAGCAGCGTCTGCGGAAAGGCCCGGCGCACCGTCTCGATGTCGTGCAGGACCGCGACGACGGTGCGGCTCTCGCCATGCCAGCGCTGGACCAGCGCCAGCAGATCGGCGGTGGTGCGCGCGTCGATGGCAGTGAAAGGCTCGTCGAGCAGGATGATTTCGGCGTCCTGCAGCAGGAGCCGCGCGAACAGCGCACGCTGCATCTGCCCGCCGGAGAGCGTGCCGATCGGCCGACGCTCGAAGCCGGTCAGCCCCACCGCCGCGATGGCGTGCTCGACCTTGTGGGCGACGCCCGCCCCGATCCGCCCGAAGATGCCGGCGCGGCTCCACAAGCCCATCGCGACAAGATCATAGACATGGATCGGGAAGGAGCGGTCGAGCTCGGCCGATTGCGGCAGATAGGCGAGCCGCTTGCCCTTGGCGAGCGAGATGCCGCCGGCGAGCGGAAGCAAGGTGCCGGTGATGCCCTTGAGCAGCGTCGACTTGCCGGCACCGTTGGGCCCGACGATCGCGGTCAGGCTCCCCGTGGCGACCTCGCCGGAGAGATGGTGGATCGCCGGGTGACGGTCATAGCCCAAGGTCAGGTCGGTGAGGCGGATGGCGGACAACGCGAACTTCCTTCAGGCGATCACGGCCAGCGTCGCGGCCCAGAGCAGGACGACGACGACAGCGGCCAGCCCGACGCGATTCCAGGCCGACAGGCGCAACAGCGACCAGCCCGGATCATCCGAGACGGCCTGCGAGGCGGCGTGACTGTGGCCATGGTCGTGCGCGTGAGCCATGTGAGACGATATAATATTACATCGACGACGGCACAAGCGATCTTCGCGGCTTGTGCACGCCTCGCGAAGCTCCAGCCTGCCGGGATGAGATACGCGGGTCGAGCCCTGGCCGGATGCGAGCTTCGGCAAGAATCACCCTCGGTAATTGGGCTAAAGGCGCAAGCGAAAGCCATGTCTTGCGCTTTTCCTCGGCCGGCATCCTGCTTACAACTCAAGGCAAGCCCACCGTTCGAGCCGGGCAGATTCAGGGAGCTTCCATGAAAACGCTGTTCCGCGGCCGGCGCCTCGCCGGCCTTGCCGCTGCCGTTCTGCTGGCCGCCGCGCCGGCGGGTGCCCGTGCCCAGGAATTCATCAACATCCTCACCGGCGGCACCTCCGGCGTCTATTATCCGATGGGCGTCGCGCTCTCGAAGATCTATGGCGAGAAGATCCCGAACGTCCGCCCGACCGTGCAGGCGACCAAGGCCTCGGTCGAGAACCTCGTGCTGCTGCAGCAGGGCCGCGGCGAGATCGCCTTCACGCTCGGCGACTCGCTCGACGCCGCCTGGAAGGGCGACGAGGAGGCCGGCTTCAAGACGCCGCTGAAGAAGCTGCGCGGCATCACCGCGATCTATCCGAACTATGTCCAGATCGTCGCCTCGAAGGAGAGCGGCATCAAGACGCTGGCCGATCTCAAGGGCAAGCGCCTCTCGGTCGGCGCGCCGAAATCCGGCACGGAGCTCAATGCGCGCGCCATCCTCGCCGCGGCCGGCCTCGGCTACAAGGATCTCGGCAAGGTCGAATACCTGCCCTTCGCCGAGTCCGTGGAACTGATGAAGAACCGCCAGCTCGATGCTACCTTGCAATCGGCCGGCCTCGGCGTCGCCTCGCTGCGCGACCTCGCCACCTCGATCGAGATCAACGTCGTCGAGGTTCCGAAGGCGGTCATCGACAAGGCGGGCCCGCCCTTCATCAGCACCCCGATCCCGGCCAATACCTATACCGGCCAGACCGCGGCGGTGAACACGGCGGCCGTGGTGAACTACCTCGTCACCCATGAGGGCGTGAAGGACGAGCTGGTCTACCAAATGACCAAGAACATCTTCGAGAACCTGGGCGATCTCGCCGCCTCGCACGCCGCCGGCAAGGACATCAAGCTCGAGCGCGCGCTCGACGGCATGCCGATCCCGCTGCATCCGGGCGCGGCGCGCTACCTCAAGGAAAAGGGGCTGAAGGTCGGTTCGTAAGCGGTCTTTCGCCTTTCCGACGCCTTCGCGGTCATCCCGCCGATCCGGGATCCATGCCTGAACCGTTCCGGCATGGATCCCGGGTTTCTCTCCGGTCGCCCGGGATGACGGCACATTCTTTGACGGCCTGACGCGGAGCCGAGCAGGACCATGACCCACGAGACCGACCAGTTGGAAGCCCTCTCCGGCGCAAGACCGGGCGAGGTCGAGCATGCCGATCTCGACAATTTCGAGCATGGCTTCCCGCCCGGTTTCGGTCCCGGCCGCTGGGGGCTTTTGGCCTATGGGCTGGCGCTCGCCTTCGCCGCCTTCCAGATCGCGATCTCCGCCTGGAATTTCCTGCCGAGCCAGGCGGCGCGCGGCGTTCATGTCGGCTTCCTGCTGCTGCTGAGCTTCGGGCTCATCGCCAATTTCCGGGCGAAGGACACACCCGGGCGGCTGCTCGGCTGGGCGCTGGGCCTGCTCGGCTTCGCGGTCGGCCTCTATCAATGGATCTTCTACGCCGACCTGATCCTGCGCGACGGCGATCCCTCGACGCTGGACCTCGTCGTCGGCACGCTGTTGATCGTGCTGATCTTCGAGGCCGCGCGCCGATTGATGGGCAATGCCCTGCCGATCATGTGCGGCGTCTGCCTGCTCTACTGGTTCTTCGGCCAGTATCTGCCCGCGCCCTTCAACCATCGCGGCTATGGCTACGACCAGATCATCGGCCATCTCTCCTTCGGCACCGAGGGCTTCTACGGCACGCCGATCTACGTCTCCGCGACCTATATCTTCCTGTTCATCGTCTTCGGCTCCTTCCTCGAGAAGGCCGGGATGATCCATCTCTTCAACGACGTCTCGCTCGGCATCTTCGGCGGCACGCGCGGCGGCCCGGCCAAGGTCGCGGTGTTCTCGTCTGGCCTGATGGGGATGATCTCCGGCTCCGGCGTCGCCAATGTCGTCACCGTCGGCCAGTTCACCATTCCGCTGATGATCAAATTCGGCTACCGGCGCGCCTTCGCCGCCGGCGTCGAGGCGACCGCCTCGATGGGCGGCCAGATCATGCCGCCGGTGATGGGCGCGGTCGCCTTCATCATGGCCGAGACCCTGGGCGTGCCCTATGCCGAGATCGTCAAGGCGGCCGCCATCCCTGCGATCCTCTACTTCGCCTCGGCCTTCTGGATGGTGCATCTGGAAGCCGGGAAATACGGGCTGAAGGGCGTCGAGCGCGCCTTGCTGCCGAGTCCGCTCAAGGCGCTGCGCGAGCGCTGGTATCTCGCCTTGCCGCTCGCCGTGCTCGTCTTCATGCTGTTCCACGGCTTCACCCCGCTCTTCGCCGGCACGATGGGCCTGGCGCTGACCGTCGGGCTGCTGCTCGGCGCGGGCTTTGCCGCCGGCCTGAGCAGGCAGAGCCTGCGCGTCATCTTCTGGATCGGGCTCGGGCTCATCGCCGCCGCGCTCTTTCAGGAGGGGCTCGATGTCCGCTATGTCGCCGGCCTGATCGCGCTTCTCGTGCTCGCCAACGCCTTCACCCTGGGCGGCCGCACCACGCTGGCGATCAGCCGCGACGCGCTCGCCGACAGCGCCAAGACGGCGCTGCCGGTCGGCATCGCCTGCGCCATCGTCGGCACGATCATCGGCCTGATGACGCAGACCGGCATCGGCACCACCTTCGGCGCCTGGATCATCGGGCTCGGCCAGTCCAGCCTGTTCCTGGCGCTGGTCCTGACGATGATCCTCTCGATCCTGCTCGGCACCGGCATCCCAACGATCCCGACCTACATCATCGTCGCGGCCCTGGCGGCACCGGCGCTGGAAAAGCTCGGCGTGCCGCTGATCGTCAGCCACATGTTCGCCTTCTACTACGGCATCATGGCCGACCTCTCGCCGCCGGTGGCGCTCGCGGCGCTGGCCGCTGCGCCGATCGCCAAGGAGAACCCCGACAAGATCGGCTGGGAGGCGATGCGCGTCGCGCTTGCCGGCTACGTCATCCCCTTCATCGCGGTCTATTCGCCGGCGCTGATGCTCCAGGCCGGAGATCCGATGGCCAACGTCATCGGCTTCTGGCCGGCGGTGATCTACGCCACCTTCAAGGCCTCGGTCGCGATCGGCCTCTTCGGGATGGTGGCGATCGGCTGGCTCTTCGGCCGGCTGACCGTCGTGGAGCGGGTGCTCTGCTTCGTCGCGGCGGTGCTGCTCTTCGGCGAGTTCGCCTATAGCGACCCGCTCGGCTATGTGCTGACGGCGGCGATCATCGCGCGACACTGGTTTGCCGCGCGCCATGCGGAACCGGCGGCGGCATGAGCCTGTGCCTTGCGGCCGGCGCGCTCCTCGTCTCGCTTGGCCATGGCGAGATCACGCTGGGCTGGCGGCATTCGGTGCAGAAGACGCTGTGGGAGGAAGTCTGGCGCGAGACCCCGGCGGGGCTTGTCCTCGTCGAGGCCCGCATCGAGGGCTCCGGCGCCGGCATGGACCCGCCGGACGGCGCCAGGCTGATCGACGGCTTCTGGCGCTGGCGCCCCGATTTGCCGGCACTGCCCGAGGTGGTGCTGCGCCGTTCCGGCGCCACCGCCGACTGGCGCCTCTGCATGGACGGCGCCTGCAAGCCGATGAGCGATTATCTACCGGCCGAGGCCGACCCGGTCACGCTGAAGGTTTGTGGGTAAAATCCGCGAGGTTCGCCGTCATTCTCGGGCGGAGCGAAGCGCAGACCGAGCTCAGGCCGAAGGAGCCTCCGGCGCCCGCTTGTCACGAGATCCTCGGGTCAAGCCCGAGCATGACGCCCTACCTCAATCGACCGTGGTGAGATGCTCGACCTTCAGCACGCGCCGCATCAGATTGACGAAGCCATAGGCCGCGAAGACCGAGAACACGGCCATCATGATGTACTCGAACATCGTGCCGAGATCGAACATGCCGGCGATGGCCCAGCCGGCCGCGAGCGCGACGCCGAAGAGCTCGACCGCGATCAAGATTCCCAGCGAAACCACGATGGTCAGGCTGCGCCAGTTGGTGTGCCGTCCGGCCATGCTGTCCTTCCTTCGAATGCCCGCCTTCGCGGACACATTGTCGAGCACTGGCGCCTTCACGCCGCCATGCGCCCAACGCACCTAGCGGACACAGCCGCGCCATGCAACAAAATCGCGCCCCGAAGGCGCCCTTGCGCCAGATGGGGACGCATGGGGAGATTGAAAAGTCCTGATGGTCGATACGCCTGTCTTCGGTTCGGCCGCAGTCGCCGCGCCCCATCATCTTGCCTCGGAAGCCGGCCGCGCCGTCCTCGCGGAAGGCGGCAATGCGATCGAGGCCATGGTCGCGATGGCGGCCACCATCGCCGTGGTCTATCCGCATATGAACGGCATCGGCGGCGACGGCTTCTGGCTGATCCACGAGCCCGGCGGCAAGATGCATGGCATCGAGGCCTGCGGCCCGGCCGGGACGCTCGCGACGATCGAGCGCTATCGCGCCAAGGATTACGACAGCATCCCGGCGCGCGGCCCGGAAGCGGCGCTGACCGTCGCCGGAGCCGTCGAGGGCTGGCGTCTCGCGCTCGACCTCTCCAGATCCCGCGGCGGCCGCCTGCCGTTGCGCGAATTGCTCGCCGATGCGCTCCGCCACGCCCGCGAGGGCTATGCGGTGTCCCCTTCCGAATGCGGCAACCGGCCCAACGAGCTGGAAGCGCTGAAGGCCGCGCCAGGCTTCCTCAAGACCTTCTGGCCCGACGACGCGCCACCCAAGCCCGGCAGCCATCGCAAGATGGAGGCGCTGGCCGAGACGCTGCAGCAGCTCGCCGGTGCCGGGCTCGACGATTTCTACCGCGGCGATGTCGGCCGCGAGATCGCCGCCGATCTCGAACGCATCGGCGCGCCGGTGACGCGCGCCGATCTCGAACGCTACCACGCCCGCACCGTCGCCCCGCTTACGCTCGCCTTGCCCGGCCTCACGGTCTGGAACATGCCGCCGCCGACGCAAGGCCTGGCCGCACTCGTCATCCTCGGCCTGTTCGAGCGGCTCGGCCGGGTCGAGCTCGACTCTTTCGCGCATCATCACGGGCTGATCGAGGCGACGAAGCGCGCGCTCGCCATCCGCGACCGCCATGTCACCGACCCCGCTTATGCGACCGGCGATCCCGCCCGTTTTCTGGGTGAGGCGATGCTGGCCCGCGAGGCCGCCGAGATCGATGCCAGGCGCGCCGCGCCCTGGCCGGTGAAGCCTGGCCATGGCGACACGATCTGGATGGGCGCCATCGACGGCAAGGGCCTCGCCGTCTCCTACATCCAGTCGATCTATTGGGAATACGGCTCCGGCTGCGTGCTGCCCGCGACCGGCATCCACTGGCAGAACCGTGGCATCTCCTTCTCGCTCGACAAGGCCGCCGCGAATCCGCTCATGCCCGGCCGAAAGCCCTTCCACACGCTGAACCCGGCCTTCGCCCGCTTCGACGACGGCCGCATCCTCGCCTATGGCGCGATGGGCGGCGACGGCCAGCCGCAATTCCAGGCGCAGATCCTGACGCGCTACCGCCTCGGCCAGAATCTCGCGACCGCGATCGATGCGCCGCGTTGGCTCTTCGGCCGCACCTGGGGCTCGGCCTCCACCGGGCTGAAGGTCGAAAGCCGCTTCGATTCCGCCCTGCTGGAGCGGCTCGACGCCGCCGGCCATCCGGTCGAGGAGAGCGGACTGGCCTATTCCGAGGGCTTCGGCCATGCCGGCATGCTGGTGAAGCATGCGAATGGCCGCGTCGAGGCCGCGCACGATCCGCGTTCCGATGGCGATGCGAAGGGGATCTGATTCACATGACCTATGACGACCCGTTCCGCTGCTTCGTGCCCTATCCCGACGCGACGGTGAAACACAGCCCGACCGGTCCGCTCGCCGGGCTGACGCTGGCGGTGAAGGACCTCTTCGACGTCAAGGGCTACCCGACGGGCGCGGGATCCCCGATCGTGCTGGCGCAATCCGGCATCAAGACCAAGACCGCGCCGATCGTGAAGGATCTGCTGCAGGCCGGCGCGCGCTTCGTCGGCAAGACGCATACCGACGAGCTCGCCTTCTCGCTCAACGGCAAGAACGCGCATTTCGGCTCGCCCATCAACCCGGCCGCGCCGGACCGGATCACCGGCGGCTCCTCCTGCGGCTCCATGGCAGCTGTTGCGGGGCGTCTCGCCGACATCGCACTTGGATCCGATACCGGCGGCTCGGTCCGGGCGCCGGCGAGCTATGGCGGGCTCTTCGGCATTCGTCCCACCCATGGCCGGCTCTCGCTGAAGCGGGTCTGGCCGCTGGCGGAAAGCCTCGACACGCCCGGCTGGTTCACCCGCGACGGCGAGGTTTTTGCCCGCGTCGGCAACGCCCTGCTCGGCAAGGACCGCACTGAACTGCCGGAGGTGCCGCGCCTGCTGCTGGCCGACGACATGTTCGCCCAGGCCGTGCCGGAGGCCGAAACGATCCTGCGCAATGTCGTGCAGCGGGCGCTGCCCAGCGTCGGCCAGCCGGAGAGCGTCAAGCTCGTGCGCGACGTCGACGCGCTCTACTGGGCCTTCCGCTGGATCCAGGGCCGCGAGGCCTGGGCCTCCGACGGGGCCATGATCGAGCGCTTCGCCCCGCCGCTGGGGCCGGGCGTGAAGGAGCGCTTCGCCTTCTCGAAAACCGTGACGGATGCCGAATACGCCAAGGGCGAGGCGACGCGAAAGACCTTCCGGGCGCGGCTCGCCCGCCTGCTCGGCCAGGACGGCGTGCTGATCCTGCCGACCGTGCCGGACATCGCGCCGCTGGTCAGCGCCGAGGAGCCCGAGCTGGAGGATTTCCGCAACCGGGCGCTGAGGCTGCTTTGCCTGTCCGGCCTGTCGGGCTTCCCGCAAGTGACGATTCCGGTGGCGCAGCGCGAAGGCGCGCCGCTCGGCCTGTCGCTGATCGGGCCGAAGGGCTCGGACAAGTCGCTCATCGCCTTCGCCGTCGCCTATGAGCGCGCCACGCGCGTCAGGATCGCCTGAGAGGAGGCCCGGATGAGCGGACACCATCACGACCACGACCACGATCACGACAACCACTTCACCGCCATCGAGGCGCGGGTGAAGGCGCTGGAGACACTGATGGTCGAGAAGGGCTATGTCGATCCGGCCGCACTCGACGCCATCGTCGATACCTACGAAACCAGGGTCGGCCCGCGCAACGGCGCCCAAGTCGTCGCCAAGGCCTGGACCGACCCGGCCTATGCCGAGCGGCTCAAGGTCGACGGCACCGCAGCGGTGGCCGAGCTCGGCTATGGCGGGCGCGGCGGCGAGCATATCGTCGCCTGTTTCAACACGCCGGAGGAGCACAACCTCGTCGTCTGCACGCTCTGCTCCTGCTACCCCTGGCCGGTGCTGGGCCTGCCGCCAGTCTGGTACAAATCCCCGCCCTACCGCGCCAAGGCGGTGATCGATCCGCGCGGCACCCTCGCCGATTTCGGCGTGACGCTGCCGGAGGGCCAGCGCAT
This sequence comes from Allobosea sp. OAE752, assembly GCF_050433265.1. Lineage (NCBI taxonomy): Bacteria > Pseudomonadati > Pseudomonadota > Alphaproteobacteria > Hyphomicrobiales > Alloboseaceae > Allobosea > Allobosea sp. OAE752. Next base: position 189,924 of record NZ_JBNPXO010000009.1, on the reverse strand, counting down.
CCGCGTCTGGGATTCCACCGCCGAAACCCGCTTCATCGTCATCCCGATGCGTCCGGCCGGCACCGAAGGCTGGAGCGAGGAGAAGCTGGCGAGCATCGTCAGCCGCGATTCGATGATCGGCACCGGCCTGCCAGATGTGGAGGACGCGGCATGAACAGCGCCCACGACCTCGGCGGCCAGATGGGTTTCGGCCCGGTCGTGCCGGAGCCGGACGAGCCGGTCTTCCACGGCGATTGGGAAAAGCGCGTGCTCGCGATCAATGTCGCGGCCGGTGCGATGGGCGCCTGGAGCATCGACGAGATCCGTCATCATCGCGAGAGCCTGCCGCCGGCTCAATATCTCTCGGCGAGCTATTACGAGATCTGGCTCGCCGCGCTCGACAAGGCGCTGGTCAAGCACGGCTTCCTGACCTCGGCCGAGCTCCTCTCCGGCAAACCCGCGCCCGGGCGCCGTGAGCCGAAGCGCGTGCTCAAGGGCGAGGAGGTGCCGGCGGTGCTCAGGCGCGGCTTCCCCTATGAGCGCGAAGCCAAGGCCCCTGCCCGCTTTGCCGTTGGCGACACCGTGCGCACCATCGTCATGCATCCGCAGCACCATACGCGGCTGCCGCGCTATGCCCGCGGCAAGCAGGGCGTGATCGAGCGCGTCACCGGCTGCCATGTCTTCCCGGATACCGGCTCGCAGGGCCTGCCGGAGACGGCCCAATGGCTTTACACCGTCGTCTTCGCCGGCCCCGAGCTCTGGGGCCGCGACGGCGATCCGAACTCCACCGTCAGCATCGAGGCCTGGGAGAGCTATCTTGAGCCGGCCTGAGACCGATCTAGCGGCGGCGCTGGCCGCGGACACGCCGATCCCGCGCGATGCCGAGGGGCCGGTCTTCGCCGAGCCCTGGCAGGCGCAGGCCTTCGCGCTGGTCGTCGCCCTCCAGAACCGGGGCGTCTTCACGGCGGATGAATGGGCGCAGGCGCTTGGTGCCGAGATCCGCGAGGCCTTGGCTGCGGGCGGGTGCCGCGACGGCTCGGATTATTACGAGCGCTGGTGCGAGGCGCTGGAACATCTGCTGATCGAAAAGGGCCTCGCCTCGCATGCTGGCGTCGACGCGCTCGCTGCCTCCTGGGCGCGGGCCGCCGAGGCGACGCCGCATGGCAAGCCGATCCTGCTGGAGAACGATCCGTTGCGGAGCTGAGCCTCAGCTCCCCATCCCGCCGATCCACAGGCCGAGCGAGAGCGCGGCGCCGAGCACGACGATGAAGGCGGCCGCCACCAATTCGAGCCCGGCGAGCAGTCGCACCGCCCGCAAGCTGCCCCCGCTGGCGAATTTCAGCGCCGCGAATTTGAAGAAGACGGCGAGCGCCGCCAGCGCCCCTGTCGTGATCGCGGTACCCAGCGCCATGGCGAAGGCGGCGGCAATGCCCGCCCAGTAGAGCCCCTGCGAGGCGGCGAAGACGAGGATGATCAGCGCCCCCGCGCAGGGCCTCAGGCCCGCGGCGAGGACGACGCCGGCCATGTCGCGCCAGTCCCGGAGCCCGGCGACCTGCTGCGCATCCGGCATATGCACGTGGTCGCAGGACGCATCATGCGCGGCGGCCCCCTGCCCGAGCGCCAGGAAACTGCCCGCCTTGCGCCAGAGCACGAGCAGGCCGACCAGCGCGACGAGCAGGAAGCTGCCCTGCTCGATGGCACTGGTCGCCATGTTCATTTTGACGGCGGTGGTGCGGAAGATCAGCGTCGCGACCGAGACGATGGCGATGGCGACGAGCGCCTGCAGGATCGCCGCGGCGAAGCTGAGCGAGAGCCCGCGCTTCAGGCTGCGGTTGTCGGCGACGATATAGCCGGAGATCACCGCCTTGCCGTGGCCGGGCCCGGCCGCATGGAAGACGCCGTAGCCGAAGGACAGGCCGAGCAACCCCCAGACCGCTGTCGGCGTCTGGGCGATCGCCTTCAGCGTCGCGGTCAGCTCGCGATAAAAGCTCGACTGCCAGGCGATCAGCACGGCGCCGAAGCCCGTCGTCGAAGGCAGCGCCTCGCGCGGCAGCGCGGTCCCGAACGGATTGCGCGGCGGCGGCGGGGCCGGCAGGCTCCAGAGCGAGATGCCCCAGGCCAACAGGCCGAGTGCGGCGGCGACCAATGCCAATGCCAGCGCGGCGACGACGATGCGCGACAACAGCGACGTCGCCCTTTGCGAGCCCTCGGCCTGAGGAGCGCCGGAAGCGCGCGGCTCTTCGGGGTGAGGACTGAGGGGGGTCGTCAGGGACATGCCACCAGCGCCCGCGTCGTGACCTCGTAGCCGCTCATGTCCGGCGTCGCGGTGATGTCCTCCTGCGCCAGCTTCTGCGCGACGTCGTCGGCAAGCTTGGGCGGGCGATTGACCCTGACGATGCAGCCGGCCGGGGCATCGCGCGTCACCACGGCGTCCGGCTCATCGACGATCTCGAAGGCGACGAAATAGGTGGGGTCGCCGACCTCGATGCCGAAGGAGCGGCTCTTCGGCGGCGGATGCTTGAGCGGCAGCGTGTAGTTCAATGTCAGGATCTTGTTCTCGAAGACGAGCCCGGCATCGGTCGGCGTGCCGAATTCCTGCTTGCGGCCATTGACCTTGGCGATGGTGAAGAACTCGACCTCGGGCAGCGAATCCATGTTCACCTTGGCGAGGTCCGCCAGCTCGTCCGGCGTCAGCTTGCCGTCGCCGTTCTTGTCGAGGCCCTGGGTGATATAGGCCGAATAGGCCTCGTCGAAGCTCCAGTGCTGCCGGATCGCCTTCACCGTCCCATCCGGCGCGAACAGGATCTCGGCCTTGGCCTTCACCCAGACATGCGGATGCGCCTGCGCCGGCCCCGCCAGGCAGGCGGCGAGCAGGGTGACGGCCGGCAAGGCCGTAAGAAGCGCACGTCCCGTCAAGAACGGTATCCTCCACAGATCCGGAGCCGAGGGCGATAAGGCCGGCCCGCAACGATTTTGCGACCGGGCCGTCGCAGCCTTCGCCGCGAATCGGGGCCAAATCGCGGCGCAGGCATTTCGCGCAAGGCTGCCCGTGCCGGCAAGACTGGAACGCATCTCTGGACCTCCTCGCAAAAACTGGAACAATGCCAATGTGATTGACCGCCTTCGGGCGATATGTCAGCGTTGCTGACATATCTTGCATCGAGACAGGTCGAGAGGCCGGATCAACCGGCCCGCGGGAACGACGATCGGGAGGCCGGCATGACTGAGCCAATGCGCGATTCCAGCGTCGATGCGGGCACGCTTCGCTCCGTCACGCTCGACGACAAATACGACCTCGGCAAGCGGGACATCTTCCTGACCGGCACGCAGGCCGTCGCCCGCATGCTCTTGATGCAGCGCGAGCGCGACCGGCGGGCAGGGCTGAACACTGCCGGCTTCGTCTCGGGCTATCGCGGCTCGCCACTCGGCGGGCTCGACCAGCAGCTCATGCGCGCCGGCAAGGCCCTGACCGCGGCCAACATCGTCTTCCAGCCCGGGCTGAATGAAGACCTCGCCGCGACCGCCGTTTGGGGCACCCAGCAGGCCGAACTGCAGGGCGAGGGCAAGTATGACGGCGTCTTCGCGCTCTGGTACGGCAAGGGCCCGGGCGTCGACCGCTCGGGCGACGTCTTCCGCCACGGCAACATGGCCGGCACCTCGCCCCATGGCGGCGTGATCTGCCTGATGGGCGACGACCACACCGCGGAATCCTCGACCAACGCCCACCAGACCGAATTCGTCCTGGTCGACCGGATGATGCCGATCCTGAACCCCGCCGGGGTGCAGGAGATCATCGATTACGGCCTGCACGGCATTGCGCTCTCGCGCTTCGCTTCGGTCTGGGTCGGCATCAAATGCGTCAAGGACAACATCGAATCGACCGCCTCGATCGACGGCGCGCTGGACCGCGTCTCGATCGTGACGCCGAGCGACTATGTCCCGCCGCCCGGCGGGCTTGCCATCCGCCGCGAACTGGATTTCGTCGAGCAGGAGCGACGCCTGCATCTCTACAAGCGCGACGCGATGCTGGCCTATCTGCGCGCCAACCGCCTCAATCGCATCGTCACCCATGGCGGCCGGGAGCCGCGTATCGGCATCGCCACCGTCGGCAAATCCTATCTCGACGTGCGCCAGGCGCTGGAGGACCTCGGCATCGACGAGGTCCGCGCCAATGATCTCGGCATCCGCCTGTTCAAGCTCGCCTGTCCCTGGCCGATCGACCCGGCCGAGCTGAAATCCTTCGCGGAGGGCCTCGACCTGATCATGGTCGTCGAGGAGAAGCGCTCCCTGATCGAGGTCCAGGTCCGCGAGGAGCTTTACGGCGCGGCGCATCAGCCGATGGTGATCGGCAAGAAGGACGAGAACGGCGATTGGCTCTTCCCCGTCCATGGCGCGCTCGACCCCAACGACATTGCAATCGCGCTGGGTGGCCGCCTGCTGCAATACCGCGACGATCCCGCCCTACGTGCCCGGCTGGAAGAGATCGCCAAGGCGCAAGGCAGGCTCGCCGAGGCGCAGGAGATCGCGAAGCGCACGCCCTATTTCTGCTCGGGCTGCCCGCACAACTCCTCGACCGTCGTGCCCGAGGGCTCGCGCGCCTATGCCGGCATCGGCTGCCACTACATGGTGCAGTGGATGGACCGCGACACCGCCGGCTTTACCCAGATGGGCGGCGAAGGCGCGAACTGGATCGGCGAGGCGCCGTTCTCGACGCGCGGCCATGTCTTCCAGAATCTCGGCGACGGCACCTATACCCATTCCGGTTCGCTCGCGATCCGCTGGGCGGTCGCGAGCGGCGTCACCATCACCTACAAGCTGCTCTACAACGACGCCGTCGCCATGACCGGCGGCCAGCAGGCGGAAGGCCATCTCTCGCCCGACCAGATGGCAAGGCAGGTCGCGGCCGAAGGCGTGAAGCGCATCGCCGTGGTCAGCGACGACCCCGGCAAATATCCGCCCGGCACGCAATGGCCGGCCGGCACGACGCTGCACCATCGCGAGGAGCTCGACGCCGTCCAGCGCGAGCTCGCCGGAACCTCCGGTGTCTCGCTGCTGCTCTACGACCAGACCTGCGCCACCGAGAAGCGCCGCCGCCGCAAGCGCGGAGCCTATCCTGACCCCGACAAGCGCGTCGTCATCAACGAGCTGGTCTGCGAGGGCTGCGGCGATTGCGGCGTGCAGTCGAACTGCGTCTCGGTGCAGCCGCTCGAGACCGAGTTCGGCCGCAAGCGCCAGATCGACCAGTCGAACTGCAACAAGGATTTCTCCTGCGTGAAGGGCTTCTGCCCGTCCTTCGTCACGGTCCACGGCGCCCGCCCGAAGAAGGCGGAGCCGATGCGTCTCGATGCGCAGGCGCTGGGCGAGGCCGATATCCCCGAGCCCGCTGTGCCGGCGCTCGACCGCAGCTTCGCCGTGATCGTCACCGGCGTCGGCGGCACCGGCGTCGTCACCATCGGCGCGATCCTCGGCATGGCCGCCCATCTCGAGGATAAGGGCTGCGGCATGATCGACATGGCCGGCCTCGCCCAGAAGGGCGGCGCCGTTTTCAGCCACGTCAAGCTCGCGCCGAGACCCGAGGACATCCACGCCATCCGCGTCACGGCCGGACAAGCCGATCTCGTGCTGGGCTGCGACCTGACCGTCACCGGCTCGAAGAAGGTGCTCGGCGCGATCCGGCGCGAAGGCGGCATGGTCATCGTCAACACCGCCGAGAGCCTGCCGGGCGACTTCACCCGCAATGCCGACTTCTCGCTCCCGACCGAACGGCTGAAGCGCGCGATCCTCTCGGCGGCGGGCCGCGACAACACCCGCTTCCTCGACGCGACCGCGACGGCCGTCGCCTTTCTCGGCAATGCCATCGCGGCCAATATGCTGATGCTCGGCCATGCCTGGCAGCTCGGCGCCGTGCCCTTGTCCCGCGCGGCGCTGCGCCGGGCGATCACGCTCAATGGCGAGGCCGTGGCGATGAATCTCGAAGCCTTCGAGCTCGGCCGCCGCGCCGCGCATGATCCGGCCGCGCTCGACGCCCTGCTGACCCAGGCCAAGGCGCCGACAGCCGCCCGCCATCTCTCAGAGACGCTCGACGAGATCATCGCCCGCCGCGTCGCCTATCTCACCGCCTATCAGAACACCGCCTATGGCGCCCGCTACCGCCATCTCGTCGCGCGCGTGCAGACGAAGGAAGCGGCCGTCTCGCCCGGCCAGAGCGCGCTCAGCGAGGCCGTCGCGCGCAATCTCTTCAAGCTGATGGCCTATAAGGACGAATACGAGGTCGCGCGCCTCTACAGCGACGGCGCCTTCCGCCAGCAGCTCGCCGCGACCTTCGAGGCCGACGGCAAGGATGGCAAAGCGCTGCGCTACGAATTCCACCTCGCCCCGCCGCTGTTGGCCAGGCGCGATCCGAACACCGGCCTGCCGCGCAAGATGAGCTTCGGGCCGTGGATGATGGGGGCCTTCTCGCTGCTGGCGAAATTCAAGGGCCTGCGCGGCACCGCCTTCGACCTCTTCGGCTACACGCAGGAACGCCGCACCGAGCGCCGGCTGATCGCCGATTACGAGGCGCTGCTGAACGAACTGCTGACCAAGCTCACGCCGGAGAACCATGCGCTCTGCGCGGCGCTGGCCGCGATCCCGGAGAAGATCCGCGGCTTCGGCCATGTGAAAGAGCGGCACCTGAAGGCGGCGAAGGCCGAGGAGGCGATGTTGCTGGGGCAGTTGCACGATGGACCGCCTTCGGCCGCTCTGCCGCAGGCGGCGGAATAGGGTACAGCTTTGCGCCACGTCATGCTCGGGCTTGACCCGAGCATCTCCTGCAAGAGATTCTCGGGTCAAGCCCGAGAATGACGCCACGCTGCCCGAAGTCTGCCCCCGCCAACCCGGATAACCGCCACCTTGATCGCCCCCGAAGAGCTGCGCGCCATCGCCTCCTGGTCTCGTGATCTGTCGGAAGCGGAATTCGAGGAGGCGCGGCGCGGCATCAGTTTCAGGAGCTACGGCAAGAATGCCTCGATCTGCCATGTCGGCGACCGGCTGGAATCCTGGACCGGCGTGGCCGAGGGTCTGGTCAAGATGGCGACCACCTCCAAATCCGGCAAGACCGCGACGCTCGCGGGCCTGCGCGCCGGCGCCTGGTTCGGCGAGGGCACGGTGATCAAGGCCGAGCCGCGACGCTATGAGCTGGTGGCGCTGCGCGATTCCAGGATCGCCCTGATGCGCCGCTCGACCTTCCTCTGGCTGTTCGAGCATTCGGCCGCGTTCAACCGTTTCCTCGTTCACCAGTTCAACGAGCGCCTCGCCCAGTTCATCTCGCTGGCCGAGACCGAACGCACGCTCGATTCCACCGGGCGGCTGGCTCGCAACCTCGCCTGGCTGTTCAACCCGATCCTCTATCCCGACCTCGACCGCACGCTCACAGTCTCACAGGAGGAGCTCGGCATGCTCGCCGGCATCTCGCGGCAGATGGCCAATCAGGGGCTGGCGAAGCTGGCCGCGCTCGGCCTGATCGAGCTCGGCCATGGCAGCGTCACCATCATCGATCTCGAGCGGCTGGCGCGCTACGAGGCGTAGCCGGATCATCGGCCAGCGCCGCGCCTGCCAAGCTGGCGGCACAAAATCTCGCTTCGCGCGTTGCTCTTCCCGAGGCGCCCTCCGGCGCGACGGGATTGAGACAATGTTCTGGTTCTTCGAAGCCTTCGCAAAACGCATCAACGAGCAGGCCGCGGAATACGCCGCGGCGCAGACACAGGTTCTGAAACGCGGCTTCGGCCTGTGGCCGGATTTGACCGCCCAGCCCGTCAGAATCGAAAGCTCTTCGGCAAGGGACAGGCGGCTTCACCGCCTCGCAATGGCGAAAAGCGCCTCCCGCCCTCGCTGAACGCCAGCAGAACACACCGTTCAGGCGGGGTTCCAACCCGGGCTGTTCAAATCCTCTCAGTCGATGCAAAAGAAGGACATATTCGATGCGCAAGCTTCTGATTGCCGCCAGCCTGGCCCTGGCTGCCTTCGCCGCGGCCCCTGCCGGCGCCGCCGCACCGCAGAGCCTCCCGCAGGCTGAACAGCTCGACAAGCTGCCGGCCGAGTTCACCCGCCACAACCGCGAGCACCGCCACTGGGAAATCCAGCGGAACATGGAGCGGCGGCACTTCCGCCATGGCCGTGGCTATGACCGCGGCTACGGCTATCGCCGCCATGGCGGCCCGCCGCCCTGGGCGCCCGCGCATGGCTATCGCCGCCACCACGGCTATCGCTACTGAGCATCCAGCCTGAGAGGCCCGTCCCCTGACCGGGGGGCGGGCCTTTTTCTTGCGCGGGGCATGGCGAAGACGGTTTCGGCGGCGTGCCGATCAGGCCGGCGCATTGAAGACGGCTTCGATGGCGTAGCCGTCCGGATCCACCACAAAGGCCGCGTAATAATGTGGCCCGTAATGCGGGCGCAGGCCAGGCGCGCCATTGTCGCGCCCGCCGAGCCGAAGCGCGGCCTCGTGAAAGCGAGCGACGGCCGCGCGATCGGGCGCCGCGAAAGCGAGATGGAACCCCGGCCCCGGCGGCCTTTGCCCGTCCGGACGCAGCTTCAGGGCCAGCCTGTCGCCGCCGCCGGGAGCGCCGTAGCCGACCGCCTGCCCTGTCTCGCCCGGGCGCAGATCCTGCCAGACCCTGACATAGCCGAGCGGCGCCAGCACAGCATCGTAGAAGGCGCAGGCACGCTCGATATCGGCAACGCCGAAAGACAGATGATGAAGCATGAGTCGGTCCGCCACCGTCGCAGGCACGGTTCCGCCCGCCGATTCAATCTGCCGAATTCGTGAGGAAAATCAGGGCCGAAGCAGAGAATCTACGAAACACATCTGCGTGAAAAGCAAACTTCGGCGGGACAATAGTCACCAAAAGGCGAATTGTCTGTCAAGCGGGTCCTTGCAAGGATGATGGCCGCCTGCAAGTCTGGCATGAGAACGAGGCCGGAAACCGGCCCGCGGAAGTCGCCACGACGCATGGCGGCTCGACAGGGAGAACGCAATCGTGGCGAGCGGCACCGCTGTTGAGGCGGACACCTTTCCGAAATTGCTGTTGCGCAATGCCAGGGAGCGCGCCGCGCGCGTCGCCTTCCGGCACAAGGACCTCGGCATCTGGCAGTCCTGGAACTGGGCCGAGGTGGCGGAGCATGTCCGCAGCTTCGCCAAGGGCTTGCAGGATCTCGGCCTGAAGCGCGGCGAGAAGGTCGCCATCATCGGCTACAACCGGCCCAGGCTCTATTGGTCGATGTGCGCGGCGCAATGGCTCGGCGCCGTCCCCGTGCCTGTTTATGCCGACAGCGTCGCCGAGGAGATGGCCTATGTCCTCGACCATGCCGAGGCGGTCTTCGCCGTGGTGCAGGACCAGGAGCAGGTCGACAAGATCCTCTCGATCGCCGAACGCCTGCCCCATCTCCGGCACATGCTCTATGACGAGCCGCGCGGCTTGCGCGACTACGACCACAGCAAGCTCCACGCCATCGAGGCGGTGATGCAGGCGGGCGCCAAGGCGCTGAAGGACCCGCAGCAAGCCGCCGCCCTGCAAAGCGAGATGGAAGCCGGCAAGGGCTCCGATCTCGGCATCATCCTCTACACCTCCGGCACGACCGGACGGCCCAAGGGCGTGATGCTCTCGCATTACAACATCCTGATCGCGGCCGAGATCGGCTGCAGCTTCGACGGGCTGAACGAGAGCGACGAGGTCATCGCCTATTTGCCGATCGCCTGGGTCGGCGACCACGTCTTCTCCTATGCGCAGGCGATGCTGGCCGGCTTCTGCGTCAACTGCCCGGAAAGCCCCGAGACCGTCATCGACGACCGCCGCGAGGTCGGCACGACCTACGCTTTTGCGCCGCCGCGCGTCTTCGAGACCATGCTGACCATCACCATGGTGCGCATGGAGGATGCCGGCGCCCTCAAGCGGAGGATGTTCCACTACTTCCTCGGCGTCGCGAAACGCTATGGCGAGCAGATCCTCAATGGCGAGAGCGTGCCGCTGAAGGGCCGGCTGCTCTACAGGCTCGGCGACATCCTGGTCTACGGCCCCCTGCGCAACCGCTTCGGCCTGACCAACATCAAGGTCGGCTACACCGCCGGCGAGGCGATCGGCCCCGAGCTCTTCCGCTTCTACCGCTCGATCGGCGTCAATCTGAAGCAGCTCTACGGCCAGACCGAGGCCGGGGTCTACATCACCATGCAGCCCAATGGCGAGATCAAGGCCGACACCGTCGGCAAGCCCGCGCCGATGGTCGAGATCCGCATCGACGACAATGGCGAGGTGCTCTACCGCTCGCCCTCGATCTTCGGCGGCTACTACAAGGACCCGGACAAGACCGCCGAGACGATGACCGCGGACGGCTATGTCCGCTCGGGCGATGCCGGCTTCTTCGACGAGGGCGGCCATCTCAAGATCATCGACCGCGCCAAGGATGTCGGCAAGCTCAACAACGGCGATCTCTTCCCGCCGAAATACATCGAGAACAAGCTGAAGTTCTATCCGAACATCAAGGAGGTCGTCGCCTTCGGCCAGGGCCGCGACTACGCCACGGTCGCGCTCAACATCGATCTCACCGCCGTCGGCAACTGGGCCGAGCGCCACAACGTCGTCTACGCTTCCTATCAGGAGCTCGCCGGCCACGATCTCGTCTACGACATGATCGCCAAGCACGTCGACGAGGTGAACCGCTCGCTCGCCTCCGAGCCGATGATGGGCGGTGCGCAGATCAAGCGCTTCCTCATCCTGCACAAGGAACTCGACGCCGACGACGGCGAACTGACCCGCACCCAGAAGGTCCGGCGCGGCTTCATCGCCGAGCGCTACGCCCCGCTGGTGACGGCGCTCTATGACGGCTCGGAGGCGGCGGACATCTCGACCGAAGTGACCTTCGAGGACGGGCGCAAGGGCGTGATCTCGGCCCGCGTCAAGGTCAAGGACGCCAAGACCTACCCCGTGACAGCCGAGGGAGCGCCGGCGACGGCGAAGGCGGCATGAACGCGGAACCGATGAACGTGACCGGCACCCCCCTCCGCGACAAGGGCGAAGTCCTGCTCTCGGTCGAGAACATCTCGCTGCGCTTCGGCGGCGTGAAGGCGATCACCGATGTCTCCTTCGACATCCGCAAGGGCGAGATTCGCGCCATCATCGGCCCCAACGGCGCCGGCAAGACCTCGATGCTGAACTGCATCAACGGCTTCTATCAGCCGCAGGAAGGCCGCGTCGTCTTCAAGGGCGAGCGCCGCGCCAAGATGCGCCCGCACCGCGCCGCCGCCGGCGGCATCGCCCGCACCTTCCAGAACGTCGCACTGTTCAAGGGCATGTCGACGCTCGACAACATCATGACCGGCCGCACCCTCAAGATGAAGCGGGGCTTCTTCTGGCAGGCGCTGCGCCACGGCCCGGCGCTGCGCGAGGAGATCGAGCATCGCCGCGTCGTCGAGGACATCATCGACTTCCTCCAGATCGAGCACATCCGCAAATTGCCGGTCGGCAAATTGCCCTACGGCCTGCAGAAGCGTGTTGAACTGGGCCGCGCGCTCGCCATGGAGCCCGAGTTGCTGCTGCTCGACGAGCCGATGGCCGGCATGAACCTCGAGGAGAAGGAGGACATGTGCCGCTTCATCCTCGACGTGAACAACCAGTTCGGCACGACCATCGCCCTGATCGAGCACGATATGGGGGTGGTCATGGACCTCTCCGACCGCGTCGTGGTGCTCGAATACGGCCGCAAGATCGCCGACGGCACGCCCGACGAGGTGAAGCGCGACCAGAAGGTCATCGACGCGTATCTCGGCGTGGCGCATTGAGGAGCGAGGAGACATGAGCGACATCGCCACCCGCCCCGCTCCGAACCTGCTCGCCAGCCCGCTGGTCAAGTTCGGCCTGCTCCTGGCCGCCATCGTGGTGGCGCTCGCCGCCGGCATTTGGCTCGATTCCTCCAACACGCTCTACGCGATCTTCGTCGACCCATTCCGGCAGATGGCCCAGGCGCCCGACCTGTTGGTGCAGACGATCTGGGAAGGGCTCGTCTCCGGCGTGCTCTATGCGCTGATCGCGCTCGGCTTCGTGCTGATCTTCAAGGCTTCGGGCGTGTTCAACTTCGCCCAGGGCATCATGGTGGTGTTCGCGGCGCTGACGCTGGTCGGCCTCTACGAGAAGGGCGTGCCGGCCTTCCTCGCCGTCATCATCACGCTCGGCGTGATGTTCGCGCTGGCCGTGGCCATCGAACGCGTGGTGCTCAGGCCCCTGGTCAACCAGCCCGACATCATCCTGTTCATGGCGACCTTCGGCATCACCTATTTCCTGATCGGCTTCGGCGAGGCGCTTTTCGGCGGCAATCCCAAGCAGATGATCGCCGACCAGCTCTATCTGCCCAAGGGCGCGATCGACCTGCAAATCCTCGGCGGGCTGGTCTCGCTGCAGAAGATCGACATCGCGGCCGCCGTCATCGCCTCGCTGATGATCGCCGCGCTCGCCGCCTTCTTCCAGTACACCCGCATCGGCCGGGCGCTCAGGGCCGTCGCCGACAGCCACAAGGCTGCCCTCTCGGTCGGCATCTCGCTCAACCAGATCTGGGTGATCGTCTGGTTCACCGCCGGCATCGTCGCGCTGATCACCGGCATCATGTGGGGGGCGCGCTCGGACGTGTCCTTCGCGCTCGAGATCGTGGCGCTGAAGGCGCTGCCGGTGCTGATCCTCGGCGGCTTCACCTCGATCCCCGGCGCCATCGTCGGCGGCCTGATCATCGGCATCGGCGAGAAGCTCGGCGAGTTCTACTGGGGCCCGCTGGTCGGCGGCGGCATCGAGAGCTGGCTCGCCTATTTCATCGCCCTGGGTTTCCTGCTGTTCCGGCCGCAGGGCCTGTTCGGCGACAAGATCATCGAACGCATCTGAGGAGCCGGAACCATGCTCTACCGTGAGGCCGGCCAGTACAAATCCACCTACGCCGCCGATATGGGTGTCTTCCCGCTCCGGGAGGACCGGATCGGCATCGCCGTCATTCTGGCGATCGCCCTCGTCGTCATTCCCTTCTTCGGCAGCGACTTCTTCATCGCCTCGGTGATGATCCCCTTCCTCGTCTTCTCGCTGGCGGCGATCGGGCTCAACATCCTCACCGGCTATACCGGGCTGATCTCGCTTGGCACTGCCGCCTTCATGGGGGTCGGCGCCTATAGCTGCTACAAGCTGACGACGCTGTTCCCGGGCGTGAACATCATCGTCCTGATCCTGCTCTCGGGGCTGTTCTCGGCCGGCATCGGCGTGCTCTTCGGCCTGCCCTCGCTGCGCATCAAGGGCTTCTACCTCGCGGTCGCGACGCTCGCCGCGCAGTTCTTCCTGCAATGGGCCTTCGTGCGCGTGCCCTGGCTGTTCAACTACAACGCCTCGGGCGCGATCGAGGTGCCGCAGCGCACCCTCTTCGATATCCCGCTCACGGGCGCATCCGCCACCCCGGAGACGCGCTATTTCGTCTGCCTCGGCCTGGTCGTGGTGCTGACCTGGTTCGCCTCGAACCTGGTCCATGGCAAGCTCGGCCGCTCCTGGATGGCGGTGCGCGACATGGACATCGCCGCGGAGCTCATGGGCATCAAGCTGCTCAACGCCAAGCTGATGGCCTTCGCCGTCTCCTCCTATTTCGCCGGGGTCGCCGGCGCGATGATGATCTTCCTCTGGTACGGCGGCGGCGAGGCGGCGGACGTGTTTTCGATCCGGCTGTCCTTCAGCATCCTGTTCATGGTCATCATCGGCGGATTGGGCTCGCTGATCGGCTCCTTCTTCGGGGCGGCCTTCCTCTCGGTGCTGCCGACGGCGCTGAAATTCGGCCTGCCGGCGCTGGGCGTCCCGATCGGCGGCGCCGCGGCCGAGCACGTCACCTTCATGCTGGTCGGCGCGCTGATCATCACCTTCCTGATCGTCGAGCCGCACGGCCTCGCAAGGCTCTGGCAGATCGGCAAGCAGAAATTGCGGACATGGCCCTTCCCGTACTGAGGCGGGAGAGAGTCCAACAAACGACCGGCACGCCAGAAGCGCCGGCGAAAAGCAAGACGGGACCGGCTGGAACCGGCCCCGGAGGAAACGAACGGAGGAAGTCCATGAAGACGAGCAAGTTGATGAAAGCTGCCGGACTCGGGGCCCTTTTGGCCGCCACCGCCATCGTCGCGCCGGGTTATGCGCAGGACAGCGTCTATTTCGCCAACAACGCCTATCGGACCGGCCCGTTCTCGGGCTCGGGGATTCCGATCGGCGACGGCATGCGCGACTACATCACGATGATCAACGAGCGCGACGGCGGCGTGAACGGCGTCAAGGTCATCTACGAGGAATGCGAGACCGGCTACGACACCAAGAAGTCGATCGAGTGCTACGAGCAGGCCAAGGCGAAGAACACCATCGTCTACTCGCCCTGGTCGACCGGCGCGACGCTCGCCGCGATCCCGCGCGCCCATGTCGACAAGATTCCGATCCTGTCGATGGCCTATGGCCTCTCCGCTTCGGCCGACGGCACGAACTTCCCTTGGGTCTTCATCCCGCCCTTCACCTATTGGGACGGCGCCTCCGTCATGGTGAAGCACATGGCGGCCGAGCTCGGCGGCCTCGACAAGCTCAAGGGCAAGAAGCTCGGCCTGATCCATCTCGACGCACCCTTCGGCAAGGAGCCGATCCCGGTTCTGGAGAACCTCGCCAAGAAATACGGCTTCGAGCTGAAGCTCTATCCGGTGGCGGCGGCCGACATGCAGAACCAGGGCTCGCTCTGGCTCTCGATCCGGCGTGACCGGCCCGACTTCCTCTACAACCAGGGCTGGGGGGCGATGAACCCGACCGCGGTCAAGGAAGCCGCCAAGAACAACTTCCCGATGAACAAGTTCGTCGGCGTCTGGTGGGCCGGCGGCGATGACGATGCCCGTGCCGGCGGCGAGCAGGCCAAGGGCTACTCTTCGCTGAGCTGGACGCTGAGCGGCACTGAGGCGCCCGCGATGCAGGACATCCTGAAATTCGTGGTCGACAAGGGCAAGAGCACGACGCCGAAGGAGAAGGTCGGCGAGGCGCTCTACAACCGCGGCGTCTACAACGCGATGCTCGTCGTCGAGGGCGTCCGCAACGCGCAGAAGCTCACCGGCAAGAAGGTGATCGACGCGCAGGACATGCGTCGGGGCCTGGAATCGCTCAACCTGACCGAGGCGCGCCTGAAGGAGATCGGGCTCGGCGGCTTCGTCACGCCGACGACGATCTCCTGCACCGACCATTCCGGCCACAGCAAGATGTTCGTCTCCGAGTGGGACGGCACCAAATGGACCAAGAAGGCCGACTGGGTCGAGCCGATGAAGGACGAGGTCCGTCCGCTCATCGAATCCAACGCCAAGGACTATGTCGAGAAGGCCGGCAACTGGCCGAAGCGCTCGGAGTCCTGCGAGAAGTCGTCCTGACGACAAAGGGGGCGGTTCGCGCCGCCCCCGCCTTCCTTCTCCCCTCGGGGAGAAGGTGTCTGCGAAGCAGACGGATGAGGGCAGACTTGCTCCGTTCTCATCCGTCATGTCCCTCATCCGACCCGGCTCCGCCGGGCCACCTTCTCCCCCGAGGGGAGAAGGAAGGAGTGTGAGATGTCGACCGCCACCCTCGAAAAACCGGCCGCAGCGACCGCGCGCGACACCATCCTGTCGCTCAACAATATCGAGGTCATCTACGACCATGTCGTGCTGGTGCTGAAGGGCGTCTCGCTCACCGTGCCGCGCCAGGGCATCGTCGCGATCCTCGGCGCCAACGGCGCCGGCAAGACCACGACGCTGAAGGCGATCTCCAACCTGCTCAAGGCCGAGCGCGGCGAGGTCACCAAGGGCTCGATCGTCTTCGACGGCGAGCGCGTCGACAAGCTCTCGCCGAACGAGCTCGTCCGGCGCGGCTGCATCCAGGTCATGGAAGGCCGCCACTGCTTCGGCCATCTCTCGATCGAGGAGAACCTGCTGACCGGCGCCTTCACCCGCCGCGACGGCAATGCCGCAATCAAACGCGACCTCGAGAAGATCTACACGCTGTTCCCGCGGCTGAAGCAGCGGCGGACCTCGCAGGCCGGCTACACCTCCGGCGGCGAACAGCAGATGTGCGCCATCGGCCGGGCGATGATGTCGAACCCCAAGATGATCCTGCTCGACGAGCCCTCGATGGGGCTCGCCCCGCAGATCGTCGAGGAGATCTTCGAGATCGTGCGCCAGCTCAACGCCGATGAAGGGGTATCCTTCCTCGTTGCCGAGCAGAACACCAATATGGCGCTGCGCTATGCCACCTATGGCTATATCATGGAGACCGGCCGCGTCGTCATGGATGGCGACGCGAAGATGCTGCGCGAGAACGAGGACGTGAAGGAATTCTATCTCGGCGTGGCGGAAGGCGACAAGAAGTCCTTCCGCGAGGTGAAGAGCTACAAGCGCCGCAAGCGCTGGCTCTCCTGAGACGGGACGGGTTCGACGGTCGATCACCATGCTCTACGCCGTGGCAGCCCTGCTGGTTCTCCTGCTGATCTTCGGGCCACAGGCCTGGGTCCGCAGCCAGATGAGCCGCCATGCCGTGGCCCGGCCGGACCTGCCGGGGACCGGCGGCGAGCTGGCGCGGCATCTGCTCGACCGCTTCCAGCTCGGCGCCGTCGCGGTGGAGACCACCGAGGGCGGCGATCACTACGATCCGGAGGCGCGCGTCGTGCGCCTCTCGCGCGACAACCATGACGGCCGTTCGATCACGGCCGTCGCTGTCGCCGCCCATGAGGTCGGCCACGCCATCCAGCACGCGGAAGGCAGCACGCTGCTCGCGGCGCGCAGCTTGCTCGCCCGCACGATGGGGATCGTCGACAAGGTCGCCATGGCGATCCTGATCACCGCCCCGCTGGTCGCGGCGGTGACGCATCTGCCGGCCTTGGGTCTGATGCAGTTCGGCCTTGCCGTGGCGCTGCTCGGCATCGGGCTCATCGTGCATCTGGTGACGCTGCCGCTCGAATTCGACGCCAGCTTCGGCAAGGCGCTGCCGATCCTCGCCGGGGACGGCTATCTCGACCGGCGCGACTTGCCTGCCGCCCGCGGCGTGCTGCGGGCTGCGGCGCTCACCTATGTCGCAGGCGCGCTGATCGGCCTGCTCAATTTCCTGCGCCTGCTGCGCGTCATCCGCTGACGCCGCCGCCCCGAACGAGATCACGACCTGGGACCCGACAGATGAACGCGCATCACGACGATCTGGAGACCCGTCCCCCCGAGATTCGCGAGGCCGATCTCTTCGCGCGCCTGCCGGGGCTGCTCACCGCCGCGATGCGCGCCCCGGCCTATGCCGAGCGTCTCGGCGGCATCGATCCGGCCGGGATCACCGACCGCAAGGCGCTGGCCCGCCTGCCGGTCCTGCGCAAGGCCGATCTTCCGGCCCTGCAGAAGGCCGCCCTGCCCTTTGGCGGCCTAGTCCCCTCCGCTCCCGGCTCATTCGGCCGGCTGTTCACCTCGCCCGGCCCGATCTTCGAGCCGGAAGGCACGGCGAGCGACGCCTGGGGCGCCGCGCGCGGCCTTGTCGCCGCCGGCTTCCGGCCGGGCGACATCGTGTTGAACACGCTGAGCTATCATCTGACGCCGGGCGGCTTCATCATGGACTCGGCCGCGCGTGCCGCCGGCTGCGCCGTCATTCCGGCAGGTCCCGGCAATACCGAGCAGCAGATGGAGGTGATCGCGGCCTACCGCCCGAGCGCTTATGCCGGCACGCCCGACTTCCTCAAGATCCTGATCGAGGCCGCCGATGCCCGCGGCGTCGACATCGCCTCGATCAAGCGCGCCGTCGTCTCTGGCGCGGCCTTCCCGCCCTCGCTCCAGGCCTGGGTCAGGGAGCGCGGCATCGACGCCTACCAGCTCTATGCCACCGCCGATATCGGCGTCATCGCCTATGAGACCTCGGCCCGCGAGGGCATGGTTCTCAACGAGAACCTGATCGTCGAGATCGTCCGCCCCGGCACCGGCGACCCGGTCCCCGAGGGCGAGGTCGGCGAGGTCGTCGTCACCAATCTCGACCCGCATCACCCGCAGATCCGGCTGGCCGTCGGTGACCTCACCGCCGTCCTGCCCGGCATCAGCGCTTGCGGACGCACCAACACCCGCATCAGGGGCTGGATGGGCCGCGCCGACCAGACGGCGAAGATCAAGGGCATGTTCGTGCGCCCCGAGCAGGTCGCCGAGATCGCCAGGCGCCATGCCGAGATCGCCAAGCTCCGCCTCGTTGTCGGCCGCGCCGACGAGGTCGACACCATGACCCTCAAGGCCGAGATTTATGCCGAGCCGGCCGGGCTGGTCGACGCGATGTCCTCGACGCTGCAGCAGGTGACCAAGCTCAAGGGCGCAGTCGAGATCCTGCCGCTGGGCGCCCTGCCGAACGACGGCAAGGTCATCGCGGACGAGCGACCGGTGGGGTAAGTCCGCGCCGTCATTCTCGGGTCGAAGCGGTGCTTCGCCCGAGAATCTCTTCCAGGATAAGGCGCTTTTCCGTCACGAGATGCTCGGGTCAAGCCCGAGCATGACGGCGGTACGCTTCACCAGTCGATCGCCTTTTCCCCCTGCTCCTCCAGCCAGGCATTCGCCCGGCTGAACGGCTTCGACCCGAAAAACCCCCGCCTTGCCGACAACGGCGACGGATGGGCGCTGGCGATGACCAGATGCCGGCTTTCGTCGATCAGCGGCCGCTTCGTCTGCGCTGGCGCGCCCCAGAGCAGGAAGACGACATGCGGCCGCATCCGCGCGACGGCGGCGATGATCTCGTCGGTGACCTTGCCCCAGCCCAATTGAAGATGCGAACCCGCCTTGCTCGCTCCCTCGCGCACGGTCAGCGCCGTGTTGAGCAGCAGCACGCCCTGCTGCGCCCAGCGCGTCAGGTCACCATCGCCCGGCGCCGGTAGCCCGAGATCCTCCGCGCGCTCCTTGTAGATATTGACGAGCGAGCGCGGCAGCGGCGGCGGCCCCACATAGGAGAAGGCGAGCCCGTTGGCATGGCCGGGCGTCGGATAGGGGTCCTGTCCGAGGATGACGGCGCGAACCGCATCGAGCGGTGTCAGGCTGAGCGCCGCGAACACCCGTTCCGGCGCCGGCGCCACGACATGCCCCGCAACCCGCTCGGCATCCACGGCGGCGCAGGCGCGTGCAGCCTCCGCACCGGGAGCAAAGACCGGCAGGTCGCGCCAGCCCCGGGAATTCCCGCTCGCCAGGAAAGCCGCGAGCGCCTTGCTGCAGCTCACTTCAGGACCGCCCGCCCCTCGACCTTGGCGTCGATCGTCCCGAGCCGGCGCAGATAGACCATCACCTCATTGGCCATCAGCTTGCCGTCAGTCAGGCCGATCAGCGTCTTGCCGCGGCCGAGCGCGGTATAGCCGTCGCCGCCTTCGAGCATGAAGTTGTTGGAGGCGACGGTGTATTTGCCGGCCGGGTCGATCGGCGTGCCGTCGGTCAGGGTGAGCGCAGTGACGCGCGAGCCGACCGGCTGCTTGATATCCGCCTCGAACTTCAGCCCCGCCACGACCGGAAACTTGCCCGAGCCCTGCGGCGCGGGCGAAAGCCCGTTCTCGATCGCGTCCTTCACGTCCTTGCCGGTGATCTCGACCATGACGGTGGCATTGCCGAAGGGCAGTTCGCTCAGCACGTCGCGCCGCGTCAGCGTCGTGCCGGCCGCATATTGCTTGTTGGCGCGGATGCCGCCGGCATTGGTGATGGCGAGCTGCGCGCCGGTGGCGGCCCGGATCGCATCGGCGATCAGGTTACCGATCGCCGCCTCCTGCGTGCGGATGACGCCCGTGCGCGAGTCGAGCGGCACGTTGAGCTTGGCGACATCGACGTCGAGCTCCTTCGAGAGTTCCCCTTCGTAGCCCTTGACGATGGCCGCGACCTCCGGGTCCGGCGTCGCCGAGCGGGAATCGTTGACCCGGAAGGTCGGGCTCCACGTCACCTGCCGCGCCGCGCCCTCGCCCTTGATGCTGACCGCGATGTCGATGGCCGTGACGTAATTGCCCTCCTCGTTCGACTCCACCATCACCACCTTGCCGTCATAGGCGATGGCGAGGTCGTGGTCGTGGCCGGTGAGCAGGACGTCGACGACGCGCGAGCGCACGATCTCGTTGTCCATCGCCCGGTCGGCATGGACGACGGCGACGAGGATATCAGCGCCCTGCCCCTTCAGCGCCTTGGCCTCGCGCTTGAGCGCCTCCATGGTCGAGGAGAATTTCAGGTCGCCGGGATTGGAGATCTGCGGCGTCGGGTCATAGGCCGTGCCGATGACGCCGACCTTGATGCCGCCGAGCTCGAAGATCTGGCTGTCCTTGTGGCCGGGCAGCGGGTTGCCGGCGGCATCGCGCAGATTGGCGGCGAAGGTCGGATAGGTCTGCGCGGCGACGAGCTTGAGATAGTTCTCCTTGCCGAAATCGAACTCGTGATTGCCCGGCACGAAGACGTCGAGGCCCATCTTGTTCTGCATCGCGACGATATGGGCGCCCTGGTCGAAGCCTGACATCAGCGAGGGCGAGTAGCAGTCGCCGGCATGGCAGAACAGCACCGGCACGCCCTTGGCACGCTCCGCCTTGGCGATGCCGGCGGCGCGCGCGAAGCCGCCGCGGCCCTTGTCGTCGCTCATCTTGTAGATGTCGTTGACCAGCAGCAGCGTGAAGCTCGGCGCCGGCTGCTGCGCCATCGCGGCGGGCGCCGTCGCGGCAAGGGCCGCAGGGGCGGCGAGAACGCCAAGGGCTTTGCGACGTGTCAGCTTTGTCATGGCGGGCGCCCTCTTGAGAAGGTGTCCAGACTAGCAAGAGACGCGCCGCGCTGACCAGATGCCTTTCGGCGCCCAGGGCCGCCTGTCGGCGATGTCGCACCCGGCCCGTCCCCTCTCTTCAAGGCTGGACGAAAGCGCGAACTCGTCTAAATCACGAGCGCAAGGAGAGCCTGCGCTCATGACTGCTGACATCGCCACGGCCCCGGCCCGCGAAGCCGTTCCGCTCCCGCCGGATCACCCGCAAGCCCGATACGGCCGCATCGGCGTGCTGCTGATGAATCTCGGCACGCCGGAAGGCACCGGCTACTGGCCGATGCGCGCCTATCTCAAGGAGTTTCTCTCGGACCGCCGCGTCATCGAGGAACCCCGCTGGAAATGGTGGCCGATCCTCAACCTGATCATCCTGTCGACGCGGCCGGGCCGCAAAGGCAAGGACTACGCCTCGATCTGGAACAACGAGCGCAATGAGGGGCCGCTCAAGACCATCACGCGCTCGCAGACCGAGCAGCTCGCCGAGCGCCTCAAGCCGCTGGCCGGCGAGCGCGTCGTCTTCGACTGGGCGATGCGCTACGGCCTGCCCGATGTGAAGAGCCGTTTGAAGGCCCTGCTCGACCAGGGCTGCGACCGCATCCTGCTGGTGCCGCTTTATCCGCAATATGCCGCGCCGACCTCGGCTACCGCCTGCGACCAGGCCTTCCGCGCGCTGATGCAGATGCGCTGGCAGCCGGCGGTGCGCGTCTCGCCGCCCTATCACGACGACCCCGCCTATATCGGCGCGCTCGCCCGCTCGATGCGCGCCTCTCTGGCCAAGCTCGATTTCGAGCCGGCGGTCATCCTCTGCTCCTTCCACGGCATGCCGAAGGATTACCTGCTCAAAGGCGACCCCTATTACTGCCAATGCGTGAAGACCTGGCGGCTGCTGCGCGCCGAGCTCGGCCTCTCCGAGGAGCGTTTCCCGCTGACCTTCCAGTCGCGCTTCGGGCCGGATGAATGGTTGCAGCCCTATACCGACGAGACGGTGAAGGCGCTGGCGCTGGCCGGGAAGAAGTCGATGGCGATCGTGGCGCCGGGCTTCTCGGCCGATTGCCTGGAGACGCTTGAGGAGCTCGACGGCGAGAACCGCGAGATCTTCCTGCACAATGGCGGCGAAAAATTCGCCTATCTGCCCTGCCTCAACGATTCCGCCGAGGGTATCGACGTCATCGCCGAAGTCGTGCAGCGCGAATTGATGGGCTGGCTCTGAGGCAAGCTAGAGCATTTTCGAGCGAAGTGGACACCGGCTCGCGTGAAGAAAATGCGTTAAAACAAAGAGATAGGGCATTTCTGCGATTCGGAGAAACGCGGAAATACTCTAACGCTCTTCGCTACCGACGAAGCGCGTGACGCTCTCGATCACCGGCTTCGCCTGCAGGATGCGGCGATGGCCGAAGCCGCTCGTCTCCTCCAGGTCGACGAAGGAGCCTGCCGCCGCCAGCGCCTCGGCATGGCGGAAATCGAGCTCGCGATCCTGCCGGTCATGGACGACCAGGGTCGGCACGCCGATCGCGGCGAGCTGCGCCGGCCCCTCGAAAGCCTCGACCGGATTGCCGGCGACGACATGGATGCGCCGTTCGAGCGCCGCCTGGCCGCGCCGGCCGAGCCCGATGCCGGCGCCGAACCGCCGCGTGATCTGCTTGATCGAGGAGGGCGCGGCGATCATCGCGAGGCGCCCGGCACTCACCGGCGGCTGGCTGGGAACCGAGCCCGCCAGCGCCGCGAGCGCGATCGCCCCGCCGAAGGAATGGGTCACGATCGCATGCAGCGGCCCGAAGGCCCGCGCCACCGCCGCCAGGCTGGCCACCCCGAGCGGCAGGTTCAGCACCCGCCCCGTCGAGGCGCCATGCGCCGGCAGGTCGAAGGCGACCACGCGGAAGCCGGCTTCGCGCAGCGGCGCTGCAAAGGCGGCCATGAAAGCCGCTTCGCTGTTCCAGCCATGCACCAGCAGCACGGTGCCGCGCTGGCTGGCCCCCTCCGGCGCGAAGACATAGGCCGTGACGCTCCCGCAGGGGAACGGAACCGCCATCGCCTCCGCTTCCGCCAGGCGGCCCGCGGCGCTCCGCGCACCGGAGGACGCGTTTTCGTTTCGCGCCAGGCGGCGCGGCGGGGTACAGAACAGACGGAAGGCGAGTCTGCCGGTTGCCGCGGGCGCCACGAAGCTGGCGACCCGGGTCAGAGGACGCAGGAGACGGAGAGCGGTGTCGGCCATGGCATGGAGCCCAATCTGTTCAACGCTGAACTATTATGTTCAGCCATGAACAAAAAGCAAGCCTCTTCCCAGACCTCTTCGACGGCGGGTTCCGGGCCGGAGCCGGCGCGCCAGCTCCTGCCCTGGGATCTGCCGCGTTTCCGCAACTGGATTTCGGTCGCCCGCGTCCACACGCTCTGGGAAAAGGCCTTCGGCGAGGCGCTGGCGCCGCTCGACATCCAGGTCGCCCATTATGACGTGCTCGCCAACATCTTCCACGTGCCCGGCCTGACGCAGCAGGCCTTGGCCGGGAAGCTGCTGGTCGGGCGCAGCGCCATGAGCATGCTGCTGCCGGTGCTGGAGCGGCGCGGGCTGATCGAGCGGCGCGGCGACGAGGCGGACCGGCGCGTGCGCAGGCTCTGGCTCACGCCGGAGGGCGAGGCTCTGACCCGCAAGGCGATGGCGATCCATGTCGCGGAGATCGAGGCGATGATGACGGTGCTGAGCGAGGACGAATGCAACGCGATCGGCGAGATGATGCGCCGCGTCGCCAAGGCGCTGGAAAGCTGACGCAAAAGGGCCGCCCGAACGGGCGGCCCTTCGCGATGGACAAGGAGAGCCCGGCTTACTGCTGTGCGAAGATGCCGAGGCTGCTGGCTGTGATGTCGAAGGAGAGCGTGCCGACCACGGCGGCGCCGCACCATTTCGAGCGGCCGCTGCCCGAATAGATCCCGCTCTGATCGGCGGTCAGCGCGAAGCACTCGGTCTTCGACAACGTCGTGTCGTGGTAGCGCAGATCCGCCGTGACGTTCTTCCAGGTGTAGGAGACGCCGGCGTTCCAGTAGGTGTAGTCGGGCAGGTTGGTCGGCGGATTGGTCGACCAGATCGCCAGATTGGTCCTGCCGAGCCAGTAATGGCCGAGCTCGCCCGAGACCGACAGGCCTTCGAGGAAGGGCAGGGCGTATTTCGCCGTGACCGAGGCATAGGTGCCGTCGGCGCCGGTGCCGAGCCAATCCCAAGCGTAGAAGACGTTCGCGCCGAGTGTGAGGCTCTCGGCGAAGGTGTAGGACACCTTGCCATAAACCTCGGTGTAATCGGTGTTCTTCGGCGTCCAGTAGGTGCCGGCGAAGTCGATCAGCTGCTTTTCGCGCGGATAGTAGTACTGCATCACGCCGAAATCGAAGGCGAGATCGCCGAACTTCGGACGGATGCCGCCGTAGAAGTCGACTTCCGCGCTCGGCTTGGTCGCCAGATCGACGCTGGACCCGTAGATGCCGGCATAGAACAGATTGTTGTAGACCTGCAGCTCGGCGCCGGCGCCGAAGCCCGGCCTGCGGTCGGTCTGCGAGATACCGCGGAAATTATAGTCGGTCTGGCCCTTCACATTGACCGCGATGTCGAACCAGGTGATCGCCGGCACGACCGGAGCGGGCGGCGCCCCTTTCTTGCTGGGCAGGTCCGAAGCGAGCGCACCGGCCGCCAAGACGGTCGAAATGCCAAACCCCAACACCGAAGACCGAAAAAGATCCAGAACCATCGCCCAGCACCCCTCACCGCGCCTTGGTCGCGCTTTCGCCACAATCAAGCAGGGCACGGGGGATTTTCGGCAAGACGAGCTTTTCGGCAGCCTGCCCGCCAAATAAGCAAAAGCCCCCGAAACGGGGGCCTTCGCGCCTGCAAAACAGGCTCAAATCATTTGATCGGGAACTGTTGCAGTTCCGTCACATACCCAAAACGCCGGAAACGACCGCGATCAGCGCGTGACCGGCTGGCTGGCATAGGCAGCCGGCGACTGGTCCAGGCTGCTGGTACGCAGATTCGTCGCCCGGCGCGGCGGCAGCGGGGCGCGGATATTGGTCGGATTTGCCGGCACGGTGACCTCAACCGGCACCTCGACGGCAGCCGTGCTCTGCCCGCTCGTGCTGGAGGAGCCGCCGAATGTCGGCATGAAGCTCAGCGCGCGCTGCAGGAAGGGCTTGCTCTCCTCGGCCGGCGCAGCCACCGGCACCGAGGTGGTGCTGGCCAGCACCGGCGCCTGCTCGGCCTTGCCGGGCTGGATCCGCGCGAGCTGGGTCGTCGCCGGGGCGGTGAACGGCTTGGTCTCGGCCTTTGCCGGTTCGGGCTTGCTGGGCTCGGGCTTGGCAACCTCGGCCGGTGCGGCGGCGGCGACCGCAGCCATCACCGCGCCGTCATCCGCCGAAGCGGCCCGCGCCGTGCCTTTCGCCCTGCCCTTGTCGTCGAGCACGACCACGCTCGGCCCCGAGGCCAGCGCATCCTCGCGGCTGATGCCGACATCCCGCGACGCCCAGGACGCCCTGCGGTTGAGCGCATCGGCGCCGCCGGCCATCAGCGCCTGCTTGAACGAATTATGCTGGTCGCCGTCGTCATAGACGAGCCGGATCGCCGGCGTGCCCTTGGCGACGAGGGCAGCGACCTCGACCGCGTCCTGGCGTTCCTTCGCGGCGACCTCGGCCGGCTCCGAGCCGCCATTGAAGACATAGCGGCCGCCGGCGACGGACACCGCCGGCTCGTCCTTCACGACCTCGAAATAGTCCGAGCCTTCCTTCAGGTTCTTCCAGAAGGCGATGTTCGGATCGAGCCGGTGCTGGGCGAGGTTCTTCGCCGTCATGCGGAAGGGGAAGGCCTGCATCTGCACGGCCTTCTGGCCGGCGTTCTGCGCCTCGCGCACCAGCGCGTAGATCTCGCCGATCTGATCGTCCGTCATCGAGTAGCAGCCGGCCGAGGAGCAGGCGCCATGCACCATCAGATGCGCGCCGGTGCGGCCATGGGCCCGGTCATAGGCGTTGGGATAGCCCATGTTGAACGACACGTAATAGGACGAGTTCGGGTTCATCTGCTGCGGCGCGATGGCGTAGAAGCCCTCCGGCGCCATGCGGTCGCCCTCGCGCACCTTCGGGCCGAGCTGGCCCGACCAGCGGCACATGGGAAAAGTCTTGAGCAGGGCGTAGCGGCCGTCGGCCTTGCGCTTCCAGACCTCGAGCTCCGACTCCTTCTTGTAGGAGCGGATCAGGATCGGCTGGTCCTTGCTCATGCCCTTCTCGGACATCAGCGCATAGGTCGCCGACGGAATCGGGATGTTGTGGCGACCGGCGCCGCGATAACGCTCTTCCTCGCAAGCCGCCAGGGTCAATGCAACAAAAGCCACGAGCGCGAGTTGCTTCAGTGCCACGTCGTCAATCCCATCGAACGGCAGGCCGGGGCGCGACCTGTGACTTCGCAAGACGGCTAAATTGTGCCGTCGTCCTGTTTTAGAAGCGTTAGCCTTGAGGGTTCCTTACCATAGGCTCCCTGAGTCTGGCCACATGGTCAATGCCCGGTAAAGACACCGCCGTTTCGCAGGCGCGAAATCAACGCTTTCAGAGATGGCGCCCGATACCGAGGAATTTTTCCGCCCGCTTGTCGACGATCGCGGCCCCGTCGAGGCCGGCGAAATCGGCGAGCGCCGCCGCGATGGCGTCCCCCGCCCGCGTCATCGCCGCCTGCTTGTCGCGGTGGGCGCCGCCGGTCGGCTCGGAGACGATTCCGTCGATGACGCCGAACCTGAGCAGATCCTGCGCCGTGATCTTCATGCCGGTGGCGGCGTCCTGCGCGCGCGCCGTGTCGCGCCAGAGGATCGAGGCCGCGCCTTCCGGCGAAATCACCGAATAGATCGCATGCTCGAGCATCAGCACGCGGCTCGCCGCAGCGATCGCGATCGCCCCGCCCGAACCGCCCTCGCCGATCACCAGCGCGACGCTGGCGGTGGGCAGGCCGAGCCAGGCCTCCGTCGAGCGGGCGATGGCCTCGGCCTGGCCGCGCTCCTCGGCATCGATGCCCGGATAGGCGCCGGCGGTGTCGACGAAGCTCAGCACCGGCAGGCCGAAGCGGCCGGCCATCTCGACGAGCCGCACCGCCTTGCGATAGCCCTCGGGCTTCGGCATGCCGAAATTGTGCCGGATGCGGGTCTCGGTCGAATCGCCCTTCTCCTGGCCGATGACGCAGACCGCCTCGCCGCGGAAGCGGCCGAAGCCGCCAACGATCGCCTCGTCTTCCCCAAAGGCGCGATCACCTGCGAGCGGCGTGAACTCCTCGATCAGCGCGGCGCAGTAATCCTTGAAATGCGGCCGCTGCGGATGGCGCGCCACCAGCGTCTTCTGCCAGGGCGTCAGCGCCGCATAGATTTCCTTGAGCGCCTGGTTCGCCTTGGCGTCGAGCTTGCCGATCTCTTCCGACAACGAGATGCCGTCGCCACGCGCCTCGAGAGCCCGCAACTCGTCCGACTTCGCCTCGAGCTCGGCGACCGGTTTCTCGAAATCCAGATAGCTACGCATCGTGATCCAGTTCAGCTTCCGCGCCGGGTTCGGCACGGATCGGCGGTTTCGCATGAAACCGGGGCTCGAAAGGCGGCGGACCATGTCCGCGACCCGGCGAAATTGTCAACCCGCATGGGGTTTTCGAGGTGACGGGAATTCCAGTCCCGCGCTGCCGGAAGGCTTCGCGGCGCGCGGCGTCGGCGCGGGCTGCGGCAGCAGGATGGGCCTGAGCGCGAAGCTGCGCCGCGTCGCGCGCAACGGCGCGCGCCGGTAGAACTGCTTGGTCGCGTCGATGACATGGACCCCGGCGAAGGGCAGTGACAGCCCGAGCCCGATCTGCTCCCAGGCATAGGCCGAACGCATCAGGATCCGCCGCTGCAGCGGCGGGACATAGAGCACCTCGGCCCAGTGCTCGGGCGAGAATTCGGCGGCGCGCATCAGCGCCGAGAGCTGGCGGCGGCTGAACGGACGGCCCTGCCCGAAGGGCGTGCCGTCCATGCGCGCCCAGAGGCCGCGCCGGTTGGGCACCACCAGGATCATCCGCCCGCCGGGATTGAGCACGCGCGAGACCTCTTCCAGCAGGTCGTCGGGGCTTTCGGTCTCCTCCAGCGCATGGACGAGCACGACGCGGTCGATCGAGGCGGTCGGCAGCGGCAGCAGGGTCGGCTCGACCAGCGCCGAGGCGGAAAGCCCCGGCGAGGGCCAGTTCACCACGCCTTGCGCCGCCGGCATGAATGCGATGGTGCGTTCGGCCTCGATGCCGAGCACGGAGAGATAGGGCGTGGAGAAACCCAGCCCCAGCAGCCGCTGGCGGTCGCAATCCGGCCAGAAGCGCAGCATGGCCCGGCCGATGAAGCGTCGCGCCACATGCCCGAGCGGGCTGGCGTAGAAGGCGCGCAGGTCGACGACGTCGAGAGGCATGGCGCCTGAGATGGAACGCCCCGCGCGCGAACGCAAGGGCGGCTTCCGCAGCAACTGCACGACGACACTGCGCGCCCGGTGGCTTGATCGGCAAGCGGCCTTGGCCCATGCAGGGCGTCCGTTCGCACTCGCAGGAGTCCGCCATGCCGCTCGACCTCCATGTCTTCCGCACGCTCAGCGACAATGCGGGCGCCCTGCTCCACGACCCCGCGACGGGCGCCTGCGCGGCGGTGGACGTGCCCGATGCCGGCGAGACGCTCGCCGCCGCCAGGGCCAAGGGCTGGACGATCAGCGACATCTTCATCACCCATGCCCATCACGACCACACGCAAGGCGTCGCCGAGGTGAAGCAGGCGACGGGCGCGACCGTCGTCGGCCCGGCCGATGCCCGCACATCCGCCCCGCTCGACCGCGTGATCGGCGAAGGCGACAGCGTGGCGCTGGCGGGCGAGCGCTTCGAGATCTGGCATACGCCCGGCCATTCCGACGGCCATCTCAGCTATATCGGCCTGGGCAGCAAGATCGCGCTGGTCGGCGACGTCGTCTTCGTCATGGGCTGCGGCCGGGTCCAGCCCGGCCAGATGGAGCGGATGTGGACCTCGCTCTCGCGCATCATGGCGCTGCCCGGCGACATCCGGCTCATCACCGGCCATGACTACACGCTCGCCAATGCCCGCTTCGCCCGCTCGGTCGATCCGACGAACGCGGCGCTCGCCGCGCGTTTCGCCGAGGCCGGGACAGCCAAGGCCGAAGGCCGCTTCTGGGCGCTGACCACCATCGCCGAGGAACAGGCGACGAACCCCTTCTTCCGCGCCGGCGAGCCCGCGCTGGCGGCCGCCGTCCATCTCGCCGGAAAGCCGGCCCCCCAGGTCTTCGCGGCGCTCCGCGAAGCCAAGAACAAGTTCTGACCATGCCGCATCGCCTCGAAGGGCTGACGGCGGCGGAGGTGATCCGCCTGCTCGACCTCAAGCCCCATCCCGAAGGCGGGCATTACCGCGAGACCTTCCGCGATGCGGAAGGCCCGGAAGGGCGCGGCCATTCGACCGCGATCTACTATCTGCTCGACACCGGCGAAACCTCGGAATGGCACCGCGTCGATGCCGCCGAGATCTGGCACCATTATGCCGGCGCGCCGCTGGTCATCACCGTCTCGCCCAATGGCCACGACGCCTCGGCCCATCATCTCGGCACCGATCTCGCCGCCGGCCAGCGCCCGCAATTCGTGGTGCCGGCCGGCTGGTGGCAGAGCGCGACCTCGCTCGGCGCCTGGACGCTGGTGGGCTGCACGGTCGCGCCGGGCTTCGCGTTTTCGGGATTCGAGATGGCGCCGCCGGGCTGGCGGCCAACGCCCCGCAAGCCGGCTGGAGGAGCATGATGCTGACGACGAACGAGGACAGCCAGCTCGCGCTGGAATGCGAGCGGCGGATCATCAATGCCTGGCCGGCCTTGTCGACGCTCGTCCTCGGCGACTGGGTGCTGCGCTTCGCCAATGGCTATTCCGGCCGCGCCAACTCGGCGACGCCGCTCGCCTATGGCGCCGAGCTCGACGATGCCATGCTCGACATGCTCGAGGAGCTCTACCGCGCCGACGGTCTGCCACCCACGATCCGGCTGACCCCGCTCGTCGCCGAGGCGACCCGCGCGGCCGTGCTGGCACGCGGCTACAGGGTCAAGGACGCCTCTTTCGGCATGATCGCGCCGCTCGCCGGGCTCCCGGTCTCCGAAGAGGCGGAGCTCCAGATCGAGGCCCGGCCCGAGCTGGAATGGATCGCCGGCGTCGCCGCGCGCCAGAGCGGCGTGAAGACGCATGCGGGCAATCTGGCGGCCATCGTCGAGAAGGTCCGCCTACCCGCCGCCTTCGCCTCCTGGCTGGTCGAGGGCGAGCCTGTCGCCTTCGGCATGGCGGTGGCGGAGCGCGGCATGGCCGAGATCGGGCTGATCTGCGTCGATCCCGCCCATCGCGGCAAGGGGCTGGGCCGCCGGATCGTCGCCGGGTTGATGGGCTGGGCCGGCGCCATGGATTGCCACAGCGCCTATCTGCAGGTCGAGCAGAGCAACGCCATCGCAATCAGCCTCTATCGCAGCCTCGGCTACCGCCAGCTCTATGCCTACGAGACGCGAATCCTGGACTAGCGTCCGTCATTCTCGGGCTTGACCCGAGAATGACGGCGCAATGCCTCAACGGATCAGCAGCGCCGTGCCGTAGAGGCCGATGGCGAAGACCGTATGCCCGACGATGTTGAGCAGGCGGATCTGGTTGGCGTTCGGGCGCTTCGAGGCGGCGATGCCCATGCCCATGCCCGGCTGCAGGATGAACCAGCCGCAGCCCACCGTCGCGAGCCCGACGATCAGCGCCGGCAGAAAGGTCGGGTTGCGCGCCCAGCCCATGCCCCAGACCACCAGCACGATGCCGGCGAAGAGGATGCCGACGAGGTAGTGGAAGAGCCAGCCCAGCGCGACCTCGTTGGCGACCGGCTCGGCCTTGCCGATATCCTCATGCACGACGCGCCCGCGCAGCAGATGCGCGAACCACCGCCCCGGCGGACCCCAGTTCGGCTTCGGCATGCCGAAGAGCCGCAGGAGCTGCGCCCAGAGATCGAACAGGATGGTCGCGCCGATGCCGATGACGACCGCGCGATAGATCAGATCCGCCAAATCTCGTCCCCCCAAAACTCTCGCCCCCAAAAACCGGCGATCTTCGCTGCCCTCCTCGTTGGAGCGGCGATCGCCGCCGCGGTCAACCGGCCGGAGGCGCCCCCGACGCAGCCGCGGCCTGCGGAAGACGCATCCGGCCCGCACCGGAACCTCGCGGCGGGCGCGGTGTTGCCTCCGGAGAGATCGCAAGAGGAGAACACATGGCTGGGGCAACGGCAGAGAAGACGCGCAGTGCCGGCGCGACGGGTCCGCACGGGGCGGCGGAGCTGCCTTCCGTCATCGTCACCAGCTACAATCTCGAAATCCGCGACGAGGACGGCTTCGTCGGCGACAAGGCGAGCCGCAGCGCCTTCGTCGAGCATCTCGATGCGCTGCGGCAGCATCTGAAGAAGAACGGCGACGACCCGCTCAAGGGCAAGACCGCCGAGATCAGCAAGAAGGAGCTCGATGCGCTGCTGAAGGAGGGCGACGCCACCGAGGCCGCCCTCGTCCTCGGCGCGGTCGAGGGTTTCGCCCAGTCGCTCGCCTTCGTCATCCGCCGCTTCACCCGGCTGAAGAACTGGGCCGAGGTCGAGCGCATCGTCGTGGGCGGCGGCTTTCGCGAGAGCCGCATCGGCGAACTCGCCATCGCGCGCGCCGCCATCATCCTGCGCACGGAGGGCCGCGACATCGACCTCGTCCCGATCCGTCACCACCCGGACGAGGCCGGGCTCGTCGGCAGCGCGCATCTCGCGCCGAAATGGATCTTCGAGGCTTTCGACAGCCTCGTCGCCGTCGATATCGGCGGCTCCAACATCCGCGCCGGCATCGTCGAGCTCCGGCAGAAGAAGGCGCCCGATCTGGGCAAGGCCCGCGTCTGGAAATCCGAGCTCTGGCGCCATGCCGACGAAGAGACGAGCCGCGACGAGGCGATCAAACGTCTGGGCCGGATGCTCAAGGAACAGATCGAGCAGGCCGAGAAGGAAGGCTTGCGGGTCGCGCCCTTCATCGGCATCGGCTGCCCCGGCCTGATCGAGCCCGACGGGAGCATCGACCGCGGCGCCCAGAACCTGCCGGGCAACTGGGAGAGCAGCCGCTTCAACCTCGTCGCCAGCGTGCGCGAGCTGGTGCCCCGGATCGGCGAGCACGACACCGAGATCGTCATGCACAACGACGCCGTCATCCAGGGGCTGAGCGAGATGCCGGCGATGCAGGACGTGGAGAATTGGGCCGTGCTCACGATCGGCACAGGGCTGGGCAATGCGAGCTATCGCAACCGCGACAAGGTGAAGAAGAAGGGCTGACGATCCGGTTCGGCAAGACGGGCCCTCGTCCTGAGAGCCGCGCAGCGGAGAAAAAGCGCAGCCCTGCCATCTTCAGGTCGCCTTTGCCGGTGAAGACGCGGCATGGCGTCCGGTTCGGGCGCGATCCAGCAAAGGAATTGCGGGAGTCTTGCCTTGCCGGCAGTCGAAAAGCGGCCTTCGTCTTGCCTTGAGCCCGTGGCTGTGCCGAGGCTCGGGAGCGATACGAATCACCCTCAGGAGCGGGGCCGCCCGACCATGACCACTGAGCTGGCGCCGCGCTTTCGGCACGCTATGCGTGCTCTGCTCGCCCTCTGCGTGCTGACGCTGGCGCTCGCCGCCGGGCAGCCGGGCGCGCAGGCCCAGCAACCCGCGCCGGCGCCGACCGGCGCTCCGGTCGATCCCAACAGCCCGCGCGGGCGCCTCGATGCGGTCCGGCTCGAACTCTCGCAGATCGAGACGACCCTGACGCGCCCGGACCTCAGCGATGCCGAATTGCAGCGGCAGCGCGTCCGTTTGCAGCCCTCGCTCGACCAGCTTCGCCTCGTCATCGAGCAGCAGGGCCCGCTGGTCGACCAGGCCAAGCTCAAGCTCGACCAGCTCGGCCCGAAGCCGGACGACAAGGCCCCGCCCGAATCCGCCGAGATCGCCCGCGAGCGCGAGGCCCGGACCAAGGCCTATGCCGATGCCGACGAGACGCTGAAGATCGCCCGCGCCGCGCTGCTCCAGGCGGAGCAGTTGCAGAGCACCATCGGCGACAAGCGCCGCGAGATCTTCGCCACGACCCTCTTCGCCGCCGGCCCCTCCGTGCTCAGCCCCGATGTCTGGGGCAACGCGGTGGCAACGGCGCCCGAGGACCTGCGCGCCTCGGGCTATGTCTTCGGCGGCTGGCTCTCCGGCGTCTCGGATGCGCT
The DNA here is from genome assembly GCF_050433265.1 of Allobosea sp. OAE752. Lineage (NCBI taxonomy): Bacteria > Pseudomonadati > Pseudomonadota > Alphaproteobacteria > Hyphomicrobiales > Alloboseaceae > Allobosea > Allobosea sp. OAE752. The sequence continues at coordinate 156,875 of NZ_JBNPXO010000009.1, read as the reverse complement.
TTCGGGCACGCGCGGCGGCATTCTCGCGCTCGCGCTGATCGGCGCCATCCTGCTCTACTGGGCCCGCGCCCGCTATCTGCCGCGCTTCAAAGCCCGCTACGCCAACACCCAGGACACCGGCAGCCTGCATTGCCTCTACGTGGCGCTGGCGCATATCGTCGCCGGCGCCGCGCCGCCGGCTCTGGCGAGCTGGCTGCTCTACAAGGCGCTCAGCACCACCGGCCTGCTGCCGGAGCGCATCCAGCCGGTGATCTGGGCGGTGGTGATGGGGCTGGCCTTCGTCGCCTTCGTGCAGGCCCTCGCCGATGCGGTGTTCGCACCCTCGAGCCCGCAGCGGCGCCTGATCCGCGTGCTCGACGACACCGCCCGCAGCGTCGTCTGGATCGCGAGCGCGCTGGCGCTGGTGACGGCGGTCGGAAAGGTCTTCGAGGCCTGGCTGCAGGCCATCGCCGCCGGCCTCGCCATCTCGATCATCGTCAAGGCGCTCTTCGCGATCCTCTTCGCGCTGGCGCTGATCGCGGGGCTCTACCGGATCCGGGACGACGAGGATGTCGAGCAGGAAGCCTGCCTCGGCCCCTATGTCCCGGTCGATGGCGCGAGCCTCGGCCCGCTTCGCATCCTCGGCTGGATCATCGGCCTCGCCATCATCGCGGCCGCGCTCAGCGGCTATATCGTCTTCGCCTCCTTCCTGGCCCAGCAGGCGCTCTGGCTCGGCATCGTCGCCTGCCTCTATCTGCTGACGCATCAATTCGTCGATCTCGGCATCCCGCGTCTCTTGACCGGCAACGGGCGGCTGGCGCTGACGCTGCGCGCCGGCGTCGGCCTGCGCGCGGCCACGCTCGACAAGATCGCGGTGCTCGGCGCCGGGGTGCTGAAGCTGCTTCTGCTCTTCGTGACGCTGCTGCTGGTGCTGGCGCCCTGGGGGCTGGAATCCTCGGATTTCCTGGGTTCGCTGCGCGCCGCCTTCTTCGGCTTCCAGGTCGGCGGCGTCACCGTCTCGGTCTCGACCATCGTCGTCGGCGCCGTCGTCTTCGCCTTGGGCATCGCCGCGACCCGGACCTTGCAGCGCTGGCTCGACAACAAATTCCTGCCGACGACGCATCTCGACCCCGGCCTGCGCAACTCGATCACCACCGCCGCCGGCTATTTCGGCTACATCGCCGCCGTCGCCATCGCCGTCTCGGCGGTGGGCCTGAGCCTGGAACGGCTGACGCTGGTCGCCTCGGCGCTCTCGGTCGGTATCGGTTTCGGCCTGCAGTCGGTGGTGTCGAACTTCGTCTCGGGCCTGATCCTGCTCTGGGAGCGGCCGATCCGGGTCGGCGACCAGGTCGTGGTCGGCGACGTCGAGGGCATCGTCAAACGCATCAATGTGCGCTCGACCGAGATCGCGACCTTCGACCGCTCCTCGGTCATCGTCCCGAACTCGAACCTCATCTCCGGCGTGGTGCGCAACCGCGTTCGCAGCGACCGCACCGGCCGGGTGCTGATCGCGCTCACCGTGCCGCGCACGCTCGATGCCGGCCAGGTCCGCGCCATGCTCTCGGAGGTCGCGAGCAATCATGGCGACGTGCTACAGAAGCCGCCGCCGGCCGTGATGTTCAAGAAAATCGGCACCACGACCATGGATTTCGAGCTGATCTGCGTCGTCGCCGACGTCGAGATCACCGGCCGGGTCAACAGCGACCTCAACTTCGCCATCCAGAAGCGCCTCACCGAGCTCGAGCCGCCGGCCGATACGCCGCAATTGCTGGTGAAGGGGCTCGACGGCGTCGAGCACTCGCTGGGCGAGATCGCCGCTGCCGTCGGCCGCGGTCGTGAGGCGCAGCGCAAGGCCGCCGCGGGCGCCGGCAAGCCGGCGGCAAACGGCAAGACCGCCGTGGTGCAACCGCGACGGGCCCGGGCCGCCACGCCCGACGCGGACGAAACGCAGGACGAGGACAAGCCGGATACGAAGCCGCTTCCCCTCCCCGATCTCGCCAATGCCAAGGACAGCGACAAGGAATGACCGGATGCCCAAAGCATTTGCGAGCGAAGTGGACACTGGTTTGCGTCGAGACCATGCGCCGGAACAAGGAACTGAGGCCATTCCGCACTTCGGGGGATCGCGGAATGGCCGCAGCCTCCTGCGCCGCCTCGCGGGCCAGCGCGCCATGACCTGCCCCGCCGCCATCGCCGGCGCGCTCGCCCTGCTCGGCGTCGCCGGCTGCACGGAGCCGCAGCGCCAGGCCCAGCCCGCCTTCTATCGCGACCTCGGCTCGACCTCGGCCAAGGTCGATGCCGAGCAGGCCCGCGCCATGATCTCGGCCTACCGCATGAACGCCGGCCTCGGCACGCTGGCGCTCGACCCCTCCCTCGACGAGGCGGCCCAGCGCGAGGCCGAGGCGATGGCCCGCTCCGACAAGCCGGCGCAGGCCGATGCGGTGAAGGCACGGCTCGCCAAGGAGGGCGTGCCCGGCGCCGAGGCCAATCTCTCGGCCGGCTACCGGCGTCTGGCGGAGGCCTTCTCCGGCTGGCGCGACTCGCCCCAGCACGACCGCGTCATGAAGGACGCGAAGGCGAAGCGCATGGGCATCGCCACGGCCTATGCGCCGGGCTCCAAGTACCAGGTCTACTGGGCCCTGATCGTCGCGCCCTGAGGCCCGGCGTCGCGGCTGCTCGAGGATCCGCCATGCGGCTCCCGCCAGCCGCTGTCAGCGGAGAAGCCCGCGCCCTCTTACGAAGCGCCGGCGCGGTGGCTAGCTTGCATCCATGCCGCCTCGCCCCCGCAAGCCGCTCGCCCTCTCCGCCGAACAGGCCCGCCGTATCTGGCTCGCGGCCCAGCGGCTCGACCGGCGCGCACCCTTCGGCTCGGGCCCCGAAGCGACGCGGGCCGCCGTCGAGCATCTCGGCTATGTCCAGATCGACACGATCAACGTGATCGAGCGCTGCCACCATCATATCCTCTACGCCCGCATCCCCGCTTATCGCCGCAGCGACCTCGCCCAGGCGCAATCGGTCGAGAAGAGCGTCTTCGAATACTGGACGCATGCGCTCTCCTATGTCCCCACCCGCGACATCCGCTATGTCCTGCCGGAGATGAAGGCGCATCGCGAGGAGCCGAAGCGCTGGTCGGCCGTCGGCTCCCGCGAGGAAACCCGCAAGCTGCTGCGCCGCATCCGCCGGGACGGCGCCCTCTCCATCCGCGACATCGAGGAGGAGCTGATCGAGAAGGCCCATCTCTGGGCCAGCAAGAAGCCCTCGAAGGGCCTGCTGGAGCGCGCCTTCTACGATGGCGAGCTGGTGATCTCCGCCCGCACCGGCATGGTGAAGACCTATGAATTGTTCGACCGGCATTTCCAGTGGGAGAAGCGGCCGACGCCGGCGAGCGAGCGGCAGGTTGCCGCCTACAAGCTCGACCGGGCGCTGAGGGCGCAGGGGCTCGTCAGCCTCGATTCCGCCTGCCATCTCGACGCGCCCAGCAAGAAGGCGGTGGCCGCGCAGATCGCCGGCCGGGTCAGGCGCAAGGAGCTCGTGCCCGTCGCGATCGAGGGCGCCGGCAAGCAGGTCCACTGGGCGGCGCCGGAAGCGCTGGAGACGGTGCCGGAGCCGCCGGAGCCCGACCTGATCCATATTCTCTCGCCCTTCGACCCCCTGGTGATCCAGCGCAAGCGCGCGAAGCTGTTCTTCGACTACGCCCATGTCTTCGAGGCCTATCTGCGCCCCGAGAACCGCGTCTACGGCTATTTCGGCCTGCCGGTGCTGGCAGGGGACCGGATCGTCGCCGTGCTCGACCTCAAGACCGATCGCGCCGCCGGCAAGCTCCTGATACAACGCTGGACCTGGCTCGATGGCTTCGAGGCGCCCGCCCTCAAGACCGCCATCGAGGAGGAGTTGCAGCGTTTTGAGCGCTTTCAGCTCGGCCGCGACGAGGCGGAACCCGTTCCGGCCGAGGTCGACACAAAAATGCCGGCTTGATCGCGGCTGTTCCCCGGCGAAGGGCGAGGCGCGAAACCGGATGATGGCGATATTCCGACCGGGCGATTCTGTTCGCGGCACATCTGCCCGCGGCAAGGCCCTGCCCTGAACCATGCCATCGGCGCCTCGGTCACGAGCTGCGACGCTGGCGCCGGGACTGCCGGCTGCCGCGATCCTGCATGCCGCGCTGATCGCCTGGCTCGCTTCAGTCGCGATCCAGCAATTCGACATCGCCCCCATCGCCGAGCAGAGCGTCGAGGTCGAGTTGCAGACATCCGAGCAATTCGAGGCGCTGACCCGGCCGCAACCGCCGGCACCGCCCGCCCCGACCGCGCCTGTCCCGGACATCGCGCCGCCGCTCGCCGCCCCGCCTGCTCCCGCAACCCCTGCCGCGCCGGCACCGAGCCCTCCCGCCCCGGTCGCGGCGGACGGGATGGTCCACCCGCCGCGCATGCTCTCGCAGCGTGTGCTGGCCGATCCGCGCAGCCGCGACGCCCTCGCCATGCTGCCGCGCCTCGCCCCCGACGAGCGGGTCGAGCAGCTCTGCGGTTTGGAAGCGATGGGGCAGATCCATGACTGGCAGCGCAGTTTCGAGCCCGACCGCGTCACTGCCTATGCCCTGGCGGGCACCAAGCTTTCAGGCCAGGTCCTGACCGCCGAGGGGGCCGCCTTCCGCAGCGGGCAGCGCTGGTATGGGCTGCGCTTCGCCTGCACGCTCTCTCCCGATCTGAAGCGCGTCACCGCCTTCGCCTTCCATGTCGGCGATCCCATCCCGCGAGATCGCTGGGAGGCGCTCGGCCTGCCGGCCGTGCATTGAGCGGGGCTTACGCTCCGAGCAGGTCGACCAGCGGCGGAATCAGCGGTTCGTCGGCCGGCGGCATGGCGAGATCGCGCAGCTTGCCGGGGCGAACCCATTTCAGCGCCTGCGCCTCCCGCGAGGCGGGCGAGCCCTCCCAGCGTCGGCAGACATAGAGCGGCATCAGCAGATGGAATTCGGGATAGGCATAGCTGGCGAAGGTCAGCGGCGCGAGGCACTCCTCCTTCACGGTGATGCCGAGCTCCTCGTGCAGCTCGCGGATCAGCGCCGGCTCCGGCCGCTCGCCCGGCTCCAACTTGCCGCCGGGGAACTCCCAGAGCCCGGCGAGCGCCTTGCCCTCCGGTCGCTGGGTGACGAGGATGCGGTTGTCGGCATCGATCAGCGCGCAGGCGACGACGAGAAGCAGTTTCACGGGGACAGGACTCAGTTGCCGGAGAGGATGACCTGGACGGGCTCGGTTTCCTTGCCCGTCAGCGTGACGCTGTCATAGACCGAGCCGCCCTCGCGCGAGAAGGCGTCCTCGTCGCCCCAGATCACCTGAGTGCTGACGAAATAGCTGCCGGGCGCCACCTTGTCGAAGCTGAAGCGGCCATTGGCCTCCGCCTTGGTGGTGCGGGTGTATTCGCTATAGGCGGGATCGACCGCGTCATCGGCCGGGTAGGCGCGGTGCGGAACATATTTGCCCTTGCCGTAGAAATTGGCGAAGCGCTCGCGGGCGAAGGCCGTCGCCGGGATCAGGCGCACCACCTGCCCGGCAGCGTTGACCACCGTGCCGCTCGGCCTGGTGCGGAAGGCGTGGCCGACGATGACCCCGTTGCCGCTCTGCTTGATGAAGGCGGCCTCCTCGGTCGAGAAGGCCGCCGTCGCCGGCTTGCGTTCGACGCAACCGGCCATGATGGCTGCGGCCAGCGCCGCCGCCGCGAATAGCCCGATCCTCATGCAGCCCCCAGCTTGCGCGGCGCCGTCGTGACCAGGAAGACGCCGGCCAGGATGATGCAGCCACCGAGAACCTGCCGCAACTCCAAAGCCTCGCGCAGGACGACGACGCCGAGGATCACCGCCACCGTCGGCACAAGATAGCCGGTCATCGCCGCCCGGGTCGGCCCCGCCGCCCGGATCAACCGCATGAACACCGTGACCGGGATCGCCGTGGCGAAGATGCCGAGCGCCAGCATCACCGGCAGATGCGAGCCGAGCGGCAGGAAGGCCGAGGGGCCCAGGATGGCGAGCGTCAGCCCCGTCGCGATCACGCCGGAGAACATCTGCTGACCGAGCGCCAGCCGGGCCGGATCCCCGATCGCGGCCGGGACCGTCCGGACATAGAGGTTCGCGACGGCGTAGCTCAATGTCGCGCCGATCATCGCGACGACGCTGAGCGCCGTGCCGCCGCCCTCGAACAGGCGCGGGCCGATCAGCAGCGCGACCCCGGCCATGCCGAGCAGGATGCCGCCGAGCCTGCGCCGGCTCAGCCTCTCCTCGGCGAAGACGAGATGCGCGACGAGCGCGGTGACGAGCGGGCCCGCCGCCTGGATCATCGCCGCCGGGCCGCTGGCGAGCTGGATCAGCGCATAGCCGACGAGCACGTTCGGCAGCCAGCCATTGGTGGTGCCGAGCATGATCCAGGGCAGAATCTCGGCCCGGCGCGGCAGCGGGCTGCGCCCGCGGCCCAGGCTCCACAACGACAGCACGGCGGCGCCGAGCAAGCCCCGGCTGGCGGCGATCGCCAGCGCCGAAACCTCCCCGCTCATCAACTTGATGAACAGGTAGCTCGATCCCCAGAGCAGGGAGCAGATCAGCAGGTTGACGGCGATGAAGCTGCGGCTTGGATCGGCCGGAAGCGGCCGCTCAGGAGCGGTAATCGCCATTGATCTCGACATAGGCCTTGGTCAGGTCGCAGGTCCAGACCGTGGCCTTGCCGCGCCCGATGCCGAGATCGGCGGTGATGACGATCGTATCGCCCTTCATGTAGTTCGACACGGCCTGCTCGTCATAGGACGGGGCGCGGGCGCCCTGCTTCGCCACGACGATGTCGCCGAAGCCGATGTCGAGCCTGTCGCGATCGGCCGGCTCGCCGGCCTTGCCGACCGCCATGACGACGCGGCCCCAATTGGCGTCCTCGCCGGCGATCGCGGTCTTGACCAGCGGGGAGTTGGCGATCGAGAGCGCGACGCGCTTGGCCGAGCGGGCCGAGGCCGCGCCGCTGACGCGCACCTCGACGAATTTCCGCGCGCCCTCGCCGTCCTTGCAGACGAGATGGGCGAGCTCGAGCAGGATGGAGTTCAGCGCCCGCTTGAAGCCCGAGAGCCGGGCATCATTGACCTCGGTGATCTCCGGCACGCCGCGCGCCGCCGCCTTGCCGGTGGCGAAGAGCATCAGCGTGTCCGAGGTCGAGGTGTCGCTGTCGACGGTGACGGCGTTGAACGAGCCCTTCACGCCCTTCGACAGCAGCGCCTGCAGCACGGGGGCGGCGATCGGCGCATCGGTGAAGACGAAGGAGAGCATCGTCGCCATGTCCGGCGCGATCATGCCGGCGCCCTTGGCGATGCCGGCGATCACGACCTCCTTGCCGTCGATCTTGGCCTTGCGGGTCAGAGCCTTCGGGAAGGTGTCGGTGGTCATGATCGCCTTGGCGGCGTCGATCCAGGGGCCGTCCGCGGCGCGCTTGGCGCAATCGTCGAGCACGCCCTTGAACTTGGTCGCGTCGAGCGGCTCGCCGATCACGCCGGTCGAGGCGATGAAGACCTCCTGCGGCTGGCAGCCGGCGGCCTTGGCGGCGATCTCGGCCGTCAGCTTGACCGAGTCACGCCCCTTCAGGCCGGTGAAGGCGTTGGCGTTGCCGGAATTGACGACGATGGCGCGGGCGGAGCCCTGCTTCAGGTTCTCGCGACACCAGTCGACCGGGGCGGACGGGCATTTCGAGCGGGTGAAGACGCCGGCGACCTGCGTGCCCTGATCGAGCAGCGCGAACCAGACATCCTGGCGGCCCTTGTAGCGGATGCCGGCCTCGGCGGTCGCGAAGCGCACGCCCGGAACCGGCGGAACCTTGGGCTGGCGCTTCGGCGCGAGCGGGGAAACGGGGACATCCTTGCCGGCCATCGGGCTTCCTCCTGCGGGACACTGCTCGAAGACCGGCGAATCGTCCGCTCGCCGGGCAGTGCGTCTCGTTCGAGAGTCCCTCTGCCGCAGGCCGATGACGAAAACAAGAAGGGCGGCCGCAAGGGCCGCCCTCCAAAATCGCGTAGTCGGGCGCGAAACGCTCAGTTCTTCTTCGGCTCGGCCGGCTTGGCAGCGTCCGGAGCCGGGGCAGCCGGCGGAGCCGGCTTGTCGAGGCGCTCGACCTTGGCCTTCTCGCGCAGCGCCAGCACGGTGTCCTGCTGGGCCTTGCGCTCGAGATACTGGTCGATCTGCGGCTTCACCGCGGCGAAGTCCGGCAGCGGCTTCGAGCGCTTGTCCTCGAGCTTGATGACGTGCCAGCCGAACTGGCTCTTCACCGGCACTGAGACCTCGCCCTTGTTGAGCTTGAAGGCGGCCTCGGCGAATTCCGGCACCATGCGGTCCTTGGTGAACCAGCCGAGATCGCCGCCCTCCTTGCCCGAGCCCGGATCCTTCGAGACGTCGGCGGCGACCTTGGCGAAATCCTCGCCCTTCTTCAGCCGCTCCTCGACCGCCTTGGCCTGGTCCTCGGTCTCGACGAGGATGTGGCGGGCATGCGCCTCCTCCTCGGGGGCCATCGCCTTGGTGGTGTCGTCATAGAGCTTCTTGGCGGCTTCCGGGGTCACGGCCTTCTTGCCGACGCCGGAGAGATACTGATCGAGCATCACCTTCTCGCGGTAATAGCCGAGGCGCGCGGCGAATTCCGGCGTATCGGCGACCTTGGCCTCGGCCGCGGCCTTGGCGCCGAGCTTGAGGTCGACGAGATAGTTGATGACCTCGTCGCGCTTGCGGTCTTCGGGGAGCTGGGCGAGGCGCTCGCCGAGATCCTCCGTCGCGAGCTGGACCTCCTGCTCCGTGATCGGGATGCCGTCGACCTTGGCGACGACCTTGTCGGCCTGGGCAAAAGCCGGTCCCGCCAGCAGCGCGAAGCCGAGAGCGGCGATGAGACGGGTGGATTTCATGAAAACGGCCTTTCCCATAGAGAGCCGAAGACGCGACCTGGCGCTGCACTGCCAGTTGAACGCGGCAAAGGCAAGGCGGTTCAGGGGGTTCCCGGCGCGGATCGCGCATCATCCGGAGGCAAGCGGCGCCGCGCCGCTCGCGGCCATGCCTTCCGCGCGGCCGACGCCCTTGGAAGCGGCCGGGCAAAACCCCACATGGTCGGGAAATCTCTTGCCGTTTTGCCCGCTCTTGGACGAAACGCATGCTGGACCATGCCCGCGCACGCGTCTAAACACGCGGTCGCAATTCGAGAATACCGCGGCCTGCCGGCCCGGGCGCGAAACCCGAGGGGCCGCGCCGGCCGGTGGACCGAGACATCACCTGAAAGGCCCAACATGCTTGGCGCGCTCGCAAAGAAGATCTTCGGCTCGTCGAATGACCGCCGCGTCAAGGGCTACCAGCCCCGCGTCGCGGCGATCAACGCCCTGGAGAACGACATCGCCGCGCTGAGCGACGAGGCGCTCAAGGCCCGTACCGACGAATTCCGGCAGCAGCTCGCCAATGGCGCCAAGCTCGACGACCTGCTGGTGCCGGCCTTCGCCACGGTGCGCGAGGCGGCCAAGCGCGTGCTCGGCCAGCGCCCCTACGACGTCCAGCTCGTCGGCGGCATGGTGCTGCACGAGGGCGCCATCGCCGAGATGAAGACCGGCGAGGGCAAGACGCTGGTCGCGACGCTCCCGACCTATCTCAACGCCCTCGAAGGCAAGGGCGTCCATGTCGTCACCGTCAACGACTACCTCGCCCGGCGCGACGCCGAGTGGATGGCGAAGCTCTACAACTTCCTCGGCCTGACCGTCGGCACCATCGTCCACGGCCTCGACGACGAGGAGCGCCAGCGCGCCTATGCCTGCGACATCACCTACGGCACCAACAACGAATTCGGCTTCGACTACCTCCGCGACAACATGAAGTACGATGTCGCGCAGATGAGCCAGCGCGGCCACCACTTCGCCATCGTCGACGAGGTCGACTCGATCCTGGTCGACGAAGCCCGTACGCCGCTGATCATCTCCGGCCCGCTCGACGACAAGTCGGACCTTTATGTTTCGATCGACAAGGTGCTGCCCGGCCTCGTCCCGACCGATTACGAGGTCGACGAGAAGCAGCGCACGGTAGCGCTGACCGAAGCCGGCAACGAGCATATCGAGGAGTTGCTGCGGCAGGCCGGCATCCTGACCGAGGGCGACCTCTACGACGCCCACAACATCACCATCGTCCACCACGTCAACCAGGCGCTGAGGGCCCACGCCCTCTTCACCCGCGACAAGGACTACATCGTCCGCAACGACGAGGTCGTGATCATCGACGAGTTCACCGGCCGCATGATGCCGGGCCGGCGCTATTCGGAAGGGCTCCATCAGGCGCTCGAGGCCAAGGAGCACGTCACCGTCCAGCCCGAGAACGCGACGCTCGCCTCGATCACCTTCCAGAACTATTTCCGCCTCTACAGGAAGCTCGCCGGCATGACCGGCACGGCCGCGACCGAAGCGGACGAGTTCTTCCAGATCTACAAGCTCGAGGTCGTCGAGATCCCGACCAACCTCCCGATCTCCCGCAAGGACGAGGACGACGAGGTCTATCGCACCTTCGAGGAGAAGGTCCGCGGCGTCATCCGCGAGATCAAGCAGGCGCAGGAGAACGGCCAGCCGGTGCTCGTCGGCACCACCTCGATCGAGCGCTCGGAACTTATCGCCGAGATGCTGGAGAAGGCGGGCTACAAGCTCATCGACTTCACCGATCCCACCGCGCTGGAGCCGGTCTACGCCGCCGCCCGCAAGGGCGAGACCGTCAAGGCCTTCGCCGTGCTGAACGCCCGCTTCCACGAGCAGGAAGCCTATATCGTCGCCCAGGCCGGCGTGCCCGGCGCCATCACCATCGCCACCAACATGGCCGGCCGCGGCACCGACATCCAGCTCGGCGGCAATGCCGAGATGCGCATCGCCCACGACCTCGCCGGTATCGAGCCGGGTCCGGAGCGTGACGCGAAGGCCGCCGCCATCCGCGCCGAGGTCGCCGATTTCAAGCAGCGCGTGCTGAAATCGGGCGGGCTCTACATCGTCGGCACCGAGCGCCACGAGAGCCGCCGCATCGACAACCAGCTGCGCGGCCGCGCCGGCCGCCAGGGCGATCCCGGCCGCTCGAAATTCTTCCTGTCGCTGCAGGACGACCTGATGCGCATCTTCGGCTCCGACCGGATGGACGGCATGCTGCAGAAGCTCGGCCTCAAGGAGGACGAGGCGATCGTCCACCCCTGGATCAACAAGGCGGTCGAGAAGGCGCAGGGCAAGGTCGAGGCGCGCAACTTCGACATCCGCAAGAACATCCTGAAATACGACGACGTCATGAACGACCAGCGCAAGGTCGTCTTCGAGCAGCGCCGCGACTTCATGAAGCAGCCGAGCGTGCGCGAAACCATCGACGACATGCGCCAGGGCGTCGCCGAGGACCTCGTCGCCCGCCACATCCCCGAGGAGGCCTATCCCGAGCAGTGGGACACCGCCGGCCTCAAGCAGGAGGTGGTGCAGTACCTCAACCTCGATCTGCCGATCGAGGACTGGGCCAAGGAGGAGGGCATCGCCGACACCGAATTGCGCGAGCGCATCCGCAAGCTCTCCGACGAGGACTATGCCGCCCGCATCGCGCGCAACACCGAAGAGGTCATGACCTATGTCGAGAAGCAGGTGCTCCTGCAGACGCTCGACCATCTCTGGCGCGAGCATCTCGTCACCCTCGACCATCTCAGGCAGGTCATCGGCTGGCGCGGCTATGCCCAGCGCGACCCGCTGCAGGAATACAAGCAGGAGGCCTTCGAGCTCTTCGACGGGCTGATCGGGCAGCTCCGCCAGCAGGTCACCGGCCATCTCTCGCGCGTCGAGGTCCGCTTCGATCAGCCCGAGGAGCAGGCCCCGCTGCAGGTGCAGGATGCGGGCTCGGTGGGCGGTTTCGGCGGCGACTATGGCGGCAGCGGCGGCGTGCAGTTCGCGGCGCTCGGTGCCGACGACACGGCGGTGCTCGACCGCAACCCCGACGATCCCTCGACCTGGGGCAAGGTCGGCCGCAACGAGGCCTGCCCCTGCGGCTCGGGCAAGAAATACAAGCACTGCCACGGCCAGTACGTCTGAAGCAGAATGCTTCCGGTTTCACTTTCGTCATGCCCGGCTCCGGCCGGGCATTGTCGTTTTGGTTCAGCGAACGGGCGGCTCGCGCCGGGGCCTGCGCCTGATGGACGCACGGATTCGTGAGGTCATGTTTACGCCTCGGTAAGGCTCTTCTTTCCAAGTTGCGCGCTGCGAAAGGAGATGAACGGATGATCAAGACAACGCTTTCGGCAATCTGCCTGGCTTTGCTGACGAGCACGGGTGCTGAAGCGGCTTCCGCCAAATCGCTCGGACAGTTCAACGCCTGGAGTGCGGCAGCCTACGACAAGGACAATTCGACCCGTTGCTTCATCATGAGCAGCCCCACGGCCGAGAATCCGTCGGGCTTGCGTCACGGCGAGGTCTTCTTCTTCGTCCAGACGGGAAATAACGGCACCAATACGGAATCGAGTTTCCAGACGGGCTACAGCTTCGCCACGAACTCGACCGTCACCGTCACCATCGGCGACGAGGAGTTCCGCATGCTGACCGAGGGCAACAACGCCTGGCTCGAGAAGGTCGAGCGTGAGCCCGCCCTTCTCGCGGCGATGCGCGCGGGCAGCGACATGGTGCTCGAAGCCCGCTCGGCCCGCGGCAACGCCACGAGCTACACCTTCTCGCTCGCCGGCGTCACCGCCGCCTCACGCCTGCTCCAGCGCTGCGACACGGCAGCGGCACAGAGCTAGGACATCGGTGGCGTTCGCGGCTCCGATGCAAGGCGCGGGGAACCCCTCTCCCGGATGGGAGAGGGGCAGGGGTGAGGGACCGCCGCTTCTCGCCAAGGCACGACGCGGCCGCCGCGCCTTCTGCGGAAAGCACACACCCTCATCCGGCGCTCCGCGCCACCTTCTCCCACCCGGGAGAAGGAAGGGGCCGTCGCACTTTCCCTGCAAACTTATCCCCGCCCTTGCAAGCCGCGCCTATCCTCGGACCACCTCATCCCCGAGGGGCAGCCATCCGGAGGTGTGCCGTTGGTGGGGATGAGGTCGGCGCCTGCGGGTGGAGTCACGATCCACTCCCGGGAGGCTTCGGGGCACCGCCCTGGGGACATTACGATCCCTGTGCGAGGAGCTCGCTGGGAACGGCCGATGGCATCACGCCTTCGTCCCATGCCCGAGTAGGCGCGACAAGGCGCTGAGCCGAACTGGCGTCGAAAGGGCTCGCGGCGAAGGATGGCCGCAGGCCCGATAAGCGCGGCCCGGAGACTGAAGAACGCCGATAAGCGGAGCGCCACGGGGCGTGCGGAAGGTGGCTCAATCCTTCCGCGCCGCATCCTGGCTCAACGGAAGCGGCCTGATACCCAACCGCGCCTCGCGGCGCTCCGCTGCCCCTCACCACCACCGAACGCGGCGACGCGGGCGGGCGAAGACGTTTGCGCCCGCGCTTGCATCCGCCCGCCACAACCGCCAGTTTGGGCCGCTGCCGGCAAAGACGGGCAGGCCTAACGCGGCGGGGGAAACGGAATGGATCTGTCGGGCTTCAATATTGCGGTCATCGTCGTGGTGGCGCTGGTGATCCTGACGATCGCGCGCGGCGTCCGCACCGTCCCGCAGGGCTTCAACTACACCGTCGAGCGCTTCGGCCGCTATTCGCGCACGCTGAGCGCCGGCCTCGGGCTGATCGTCCCCTATATCGATCGCATCGGCCACAAGGTGAATGTCATGGAGCAGGTGCTCGACATTCCCTCGCAGGAGGCGATCACCAAGGACAATGCCGGCGTGCGCATCGACGCCGCCGCCTTCTACCAGGTGCTCGACGCGGCCAAGGCCTGCTACGAGGTGTCCTCGCTCAACGATGCGCTGATGGTCCTGACCATGACCAATATCCGCACCGTCGTCGGCTCGATGGACCTCGACCAGCTCCTCTCCCATCGCGACGAGATCAACGAGCGGCTGCTGCGCGTGATGGACGCCGCCGCCTCGCCCTGGGGCGTCAAGGTCACGCGCATCGAGATCCGCGACATTCTGCCGCCGGCCGACATCGCCGGCGCGATGAACCGGCAGATGAAGGCCGAGCGCGAGAAGCGCGCGGCGATCCTGGAAGCGGAAGGCCTGCGCCAGGCCGAGATCCTCAAGGCCGAGGGCCAGAAGCAGTCGCAGATCCTCGCCGCCGAGGGCCGCAAGGAATCGGCGCTGCGCGACGCCGAGGCGCGCGAGCGGCTGGCGCAGGCGGAAGCAGCGGCGACCGCCATGGTTTCGGAGGCGATCGGCAAGGGCGACATCCAGGCCGCCAACTTCCTGATCGCCGAGCGCTATACCGATGCGCTGAAGGCCATCGCGACCGGCCCCAACAGCAAGGTGGTGATCGTGCCGATCGAGGCGGCCTCGCTCGCCGGCACGGTCGGCGGCATCGCCCAGCTCACCAAGGCCGTCTTCGGCGAGGACGCCGTCGCGGCGCGGCGCAATTCGGGCTCGGTTCCGCCGGCCGGGCGCGCGAATAGCTGAGGTCGCCATGCCTGACTGGCTCCTCACCCATAATGGCTGGCTCTGGGCCATTCTCGGCCTCGTCCTCATCGGCGGCGAGATCCTGGCGCCGGGCGTCTTCCTAATCTGGCTCGGCCTCGCCGCGCTCGTCACTGGCGCGGTCGTCGGCATCTTCGGCCTCGGCTGGCAGGCGGCCTCGATCGTCTTCGCGATCCTCGCCATCGCCAGCGTCGCCGCCGGGCGGCTATTGACCCGCCGCCGCGGCGAGGAGCCCGATGCGGCGACCGGGCTCAACGACCGCGGCCGCCAGCTCATCGGCAAGGTCTTCCGGCTGGAAGCAACGATGACCGGCGGCGAAGGGCGCGTCCGCGTCGGCGATTCCTCCTGGCGGATCATCGGCCCCGAGCTGCTGGCGGGCACGGAGGTCAAGGTCGTACGCGTCGAAGGCTCGACGCTGGTGATCGAGAAGGCATGAGGTTTTTGCATCGCTTGTGGCGTTTCGCGCGTCAGCGTTGCATCCAGAGGCTGTTATGAGCCATGGGGTCGATTTGATGAGGTCAAAACGGCAGAGATGGGAGGAGCATCGCGCCGCCGATACGTCGGTATCGGCAAGCGGTGCGACGCTGCAGCTCCGCCGTTTTCACCTCACCCGCAGGGCGCGGCGATTTTGCGCGACTGCCGTGTCGTTCTTCGTAGCAAGCCGGAAGGCTTGCGTCCTCGAACTTCGTGCATTCGCGCAAAATCGCCTGCGTCAAATCAATCCCATGGCTCATAACAGCCTCTAAGGCGTTGGCCTCGCGCCCGGCGAGGACTATAGCAACCGCTCCTTCACGAGCGCGAATTCCATGACCCCTG
This sequence comes from Allobosea sp. OAE752, assembly GCF_050433265.1. Lineage (NCBI taxonomy): Bacteria > Pseudomonadati > Pseudomonadota > Alphaproteobacteria > Hyphomicrobiales > Alloboseaceae > Allobosea > Allobosea sp. OAE752. The sequence goes on along the minus strand of NZ_JBNPXO010000009.1, from coordinate 141,534 downwards.
CCAGCGAACGCCTCTCCCTTCCCAAGGACCGCATCAAGGTCCTGCTGCTGGAAGGCATCAACGATTCCGCCGTCGCGCTGCTGACGCAGGCCGGCTACTCCAATCTGGAGCGGCTGCCCAAGGCGCTCGACAAGGCGGCGCTGATCGAGAAGATCCGGGGCGTGCATGTCCTCGGCATCCGCTCGCGCACCCAGCTCACGCCGGAGATCTTCGCCGCCGCCGACCGGCTCTTCGCCGTCGGCTGCTTCTCGGTCGGCACCAACCAGGTCGATCTGGAAGCCGCGCGCCAGCAGGGCGTGCCGGTCTTCAACGCGCCCTTCTCCAACACCCGCAGCGTCGCCGAATTGACCATCGGCGAGATCGTCATGCTGCTGCGCCGGATTCCCGATCGTTCGCGCTCGGCCCATGAAGGCGGCTGGGACAAGTCGGCCGAGGGTTCCTTCGAGGTGCGCGGCAAGACGCTCGGCATCGTCGGCTACGGCAATATCGGCAGCCAGCTCTCGACGCTGGCCGAGGCGATGGGCATGCGCGTGATCTATTACGATCACACCGACCGCCTGCGCCACGGCAACACCGAGCCGGTCGGCAGCCTGGCGGAACTGCTCGGCTCGGCCGACATCGTCTCGCTGCACGTTCCCGAGACGCCGCAGACCCACGGCATGATCGGCGCCGAGCAGCTCGCCCAGATGAATCGCGGCAGCTACCTGATCAACAATTCACGCGGCACGGTCGTCGATCTCGACGCGCTGGCGGCCGCGCTGAAGAGCGGCCATCTCGCCGGCGCGGCGGTCGACGTCTTCCCGGTCGAGCCCGCCTCCAACGCCGAACGCTTCGTCTCGCCGCTGCAAGGCTGCGCCAACGTCATCCTGACGCCCCATATCGGCGGCTCGACCGAGGAGGCGCAGGAGCGCATCGGCGCCGAGGTGGCGCGCAAGCTCGTCGATTATTCCGATGTCGGCGCGACGGTGGGCGCGGTCAACTTCCCGCAGGTGCAGATCCCGGCCCGGGCCGTCGGCACGCGCTTCATCCATGTCCAGCGCAATGTTCCGGGCATGCTCAGGCGCCTCAACGACGTCTTCGCCAATCGCCAGGTCAACATCGCCGCGCAGAACTATCACACCGACGGCGAGGTCGGTTACGCGGTCATCGAGGCCGACGGCGTCACCAGCAGCGAAGCGAGCGACATCCTGCGCGAGATCCGCGCGCTCGACGGCACGATCCGCGCCCGCCTGCTCTACCAGCGCGGTTGATCCGCCGCGTCAGCGCTTTCCCCGGCCGCCGGGCTTGGTCGGCGTCTGGGTCGCGACGGGATCGCTGGCCGGGAAGGTATCCTTCAGCGCCCGGTTGAGTTCGGCGTCCTTGCCGTGCTCGCGCTCGGCCTTGCGCTGTTCCTTCTGCTCCTTGCGCAAGCTCTCCTTGGCCGGATTGGCAGTCGTGGTCATGGGTTGCCCCCCTTTCGATGGCGCCGCGCGGAAACGCGGCCGTCATCTGGGCAACGCGTCAGCTTTGCGCCCGTTCCGCCAGAACGCCAGCGCAGGCGCGCCATGACGAAGCGCGGGCGCCTCTGGACCGCGGCGCCTATCCTTCCCATCTGGTGAAGCCACGCCATCGTCGCCGGCTCGCTCCGGCACCAGCCAGCAGGGCCCGCCATGGTCGCGATCTCCGTCCTCGATCTCGTTCCCGTCGTCGAAGGGGAAGGCCCGCGCGAGGCGCTGCTGAAGTCGATCGACCTCGCCCGCCATGCCGAGGCGCTGGGCTTCACCCGCTACTGGGTGGCCGAGCACCACAACATGGTCGGCATCGCCAGCGCCGCGACCTCGGTGGTGATCGGCCAGCTCGCCGCCGCCACGAAGACGATGCGGATCGGTGCCGGCGGCATCATGCTGCCGAATCATGCTCCCCTCGTCATCGCCGAGCAGTTCGGCACGCTGGAGGCGCTCTTTCCCGGCCGCATCGATCTCGGCCTCGGCCGCGCCCCCGGCACCGATCAGCTCACGCTCAGGGCGCTGCGCCGCAGCCCGATGTCCTCCGACAGCTTCCCGCAGGATGTGCTGGAATTGCAGGCGCTCTTCGCCCCGGCCGGCCCCAACCAGGCGATCCGCGCGGTGCCCGGTGAAGGGCTGAACGTGCCGCTCTGGATTCTCGGCTCCAGCCTGTTCGGCGCGCAGCTCGCCGCCGAGCTCGGCCTGCCTTATTCCTTCGCCTCGCATTTCGCCCCGGACGCGCTGATGCAGGCGCTCGCCGTCTATCGCGAGCGCTTCAAGCCGTCGGAGCAGTTGCAATCCTCCTACGCCATGCCCGGCATCAACGTCGTCGCGGCCGAGACCGACGAGGAGGCGCGCCATCTCGCGACCTCCCTGCAGCAGCGTTTCGTCGGCATGGTCCGCGGTGCGCGCGGCAAGCTCCAGCCGCCGATCGACGACATCGAGCAGTATTGGAGCCCGGCCGAGAAGGCGCATGTCTCGCAGATGCTGCGCTATGCCTTCATCGGCTCGCCCGAGACGTTGCGGCGCGAGCTCGGCGCCTTCGTCGCCAATACCGGCGCCGACGAGATCATGGTCACGGCCCCGATCTTCGACCACGAGAAGCGCAAGCGCTCCTTCGAGATCGTCGCCGAACTGGCCCCCGAGCTCGCGAAGGCGCGCGGCGCCGCGTGACGCGCAGGGCCGGATTTGCGGCCGGACAACGCGCTCATGATCCAGATAGGAATGACACGCATTCGCGATTTTAATGCGAATGCTTATGACTTCCAAAAAGGCAGCTTTTGCAAATAGCCGCACTCATTGCTATGGGCTGAGCATGAGTGAAACCGACCGGCGCGTTGCCGTTTTCGAAAGCCAGTTGAAGGGGGCGGGCCTGCGCATGACGCAGCAGCGCCGCCTGATCCTGCGCGTGCTGGCCGAGGCTGACGATCATCCCGACGCGAAGGGCATCTTCACGCGCGCCTTCGCGCAGGATCCGACGCTCTCGCTCTCGACCGTCTACCGCACCATGAAGGTGCTGGAATCGCAGGGCGCGATCGAGCGGCACGCCTTCGAGGACGGCATCTCGCGCTATGAGCACGCCGACCAGCAGCACCACGACCATCTCATCGACGTTGATACCGGCGACGTGATCGAGTTCTCCTCGGATGCGATCGAAGAGCTGCAGCGGCGCATCGCGGCCGAACTCGGCTACGAGCTCGTCCGCCACCGGCTCGAACTCTACGGCCGCAAGAAGCAACCCGCGCGCAAGGGCCGCAAGGAGCCGGGCCCCAGGGAACGCTGAGCCCGCTCAGCCGTCGACGATGTCGTCGTATTCCGGATGCTTCGCGACCCAGGCCTTGAGGAACGGGCAGCGCACCACCGCCTTGCGCCCGCTCGCCCGGATCAGCTCGAACACGCCCTTGGCCAGCCGCGAGCCGACGCCCTGGCCGGCGAACTGCTCGGGCACCTCGGTATGGATCAGGACGAGCCGGTTGCCGTCCATCCGATAGGCGACAACCGCAGTGCCGCCCTCGAGAGCGAGCTCGAAGCGGTTCTCTTCCGGTTTCTCGACGACGTCCATCGCGTCTCTCCTTGGCGGCCCGTGCTATTGGCCCGGCTTCTGCTGGGCCGGCGCTGACGGCGGGGCCGGCTGCGGTTGCGCCGGGGGCGGCTGGTCGGACTGCGCTTGCGGCGAAGGCTGGGCCGGCTGCTGCGGGGCCGGCTTCTCGCTGGCCTCCGCGCGCCACGGATAGCTCCAGGTTTCCGTCAGCGTCTTGGGGCCGCTCTTCAGGAAGGCGCGCATCTCGGCGAGCTGCCCCGGCTCGCCGGTGATGTCGACGAAGGCGCGGAAACCGTTGATCTTCGGGTTCGGCACCAGGAAGGCGCGATCGATCTTGCCGCGGGTGATCGACGGCACGATCTCCACCTTGTCCGGCTGCTTGAGATGGTAGTCGAGATCGCCGCCGGCGAAATCGACGATGAAGCGGCGCGCGCCGTCCGCCACCGGCTCGACCGAGCCGAGCGCCTTCGGCGCAGCCTGGAAGGTGTTGACCACGCGCCCGCCCGGATGGAGATCACTGGAATCCAGCATCGCCGTCAGCCGGTAGCCGAAGGCGAATTCCTTGCCCGGCTCCAGCGGTGTCTTCGGCGTCCACTGCACGACGACATTGTCGTTGCTTTCATCCGTCGTCGGCATCTCGATCAGCTCGATCACGCCCTCGCCCCAGTCGCCCTGCGGCTCGACCCAGTAGGACGGCCGGCGCTCATAGGCGAGGTCGAGATCCTGATAGTGCTCGAAATTGCGGTCGCGCTGCATCAGGCCGAAGCCGCGTGGACTGCGCTCGACGAAGGCGGAGACCGCCTGCTGCTTCGGGTTGCGCAGCGGCCGCCACAGCCACTCGCCCGAGCCCGAATGGATCATCAGCCCGTCGGAATCGTGCAGCTCCGGGCGGTAATCCTCGAAGAAGCGGCGGTCGTTCTCGCCGGTGAAGAACATCGAGGTCAGCGGCGCGAGCCCGAGCCTCTCGATCGGCTTGCGCGGGATGAGCGTCGCCGCGACCTCGACCAGCGTGTCGACATCCGGATAGACCGTGAAGCGATAGGCGCCGGTCAGCGAAGGCGAATCGAGCAGCGCGTTGACGATGATCCGCTCCGCATTCGCGGCCGGCTGCTCGACCCAGAACTCGCGGAAGACCGGGAATTCCTCGCTGTTCGTGCCCGCTCCGATGGCGAGCCCGCGCGCCGACAGCCCGTAGCGCTGTTCGCGGCCGAGCACGCGGAAATAGCTCGCCCCGATGAAGGCGATCAATTCGTCGAGGACGCGCGGATCGTTGAGCGGGTAGTGCAGCCGGAAGCCGGCGAAGCCGAGATTGACCGGCAGCGGCTTGTCGAACTTGACCTTGCCGTAGTCGAACAGATTGGCCGAATAGGGCACTGGCGTCGGCACGCCGTCGCGCACCACATTGACCGTGACCGGCCGGGTGAACAGGAAGCCCGGATGGAACATCTGCATCCGGAAGGGCGAGCCGTTCTGCGCGAGCAGGGCCCGGTCCGGGCGGAAGCGGATGTCGCGCCAGGAATCGTAGTCGAGCCGCGCAAGCGGCTCGGGCAGGGCCGCCGGCGGCTCATAGGCGACGGCGGCGACCTCGCGCGCCCGGCGCTGCACGTCCTCGAAGCCGAAGCGCGGCTGTGGCGGCGTCTGCGGCGGCGGCACCGGGTTCGGATTCTGCGGTTGCTGCGCGAGCAGGGCGGACGGAGCCGCCGAAAGGCACAGCATGGCGGAAATCCCGCCAAGGACGCGGCGGCGGTCAAACTTCGTCATCTCTCGTCCGTCTACTGGGTACCGGTTGTCGCGGAGGCGCCTGCGCCAGCGACTTAACGCCATGAAATGGGGCCGGTCTAGGGCAGCGCGATTGACAAGACATGAAGAGATGGCAACCTTTGCCCCGGCCGGATGCGGCCAGCCGCTCGCGCCCCTTGGGCATGGTGAACGCATCCCTTGAGACGACGCTGTCCTGATCCCGCTCTCCTCGCGGACGGATATCGGCAAGGCGAGCCCCGATCGTTTCCGTCCCGAACGAGAAGGATCACGACGATGCGCGATTTCCGCGACGCGAAGCTGATGGCGAAAAGCCTGCGCGAGGCCATGGCCGCCAGGCAGGTTCAGCTGACCCATTCCGAGACCCTCGAGATCGTGGCGCGCCAGTTCGGCCATGACGACTGGAACGTGCTGGCGGCCAGGATCGGCGAGGCCGGGCCGGCCATGCCGGCCGAAAAGCCCGCCGAAGCCGTGCGCCTGCGGATGGGCATCCCGATCCTGCGCATCTTCGACGAAGCCAAGGCAAAGGAGTTCTATCTCGACTTCCTCGGCTTCCGCATGGACTGGGACCATCGCTTCGGGCCGGACACGCCGCTCTATATGCAGGTCTCGCGCTCCGGGCTCGAGCTCCATCTCTCCGAGCATCACGGCGACGCCAGCCCCGGCTCGACCGTCTTCGTCTGGATGGACGGCATCGACGCCCTCCATGCGGAGCTGATCGCAAAGCGCTATACCTATTCGCGGCCGGGCATCGAGGAGGATGCGCCGGGCGGGCGCACCCTGCAGGTGCCGGACCCGTTCGGCAATCGAATCCGCTTCTGCGAGAAGCGCGGCTAACCCATAGCCGGCACAGCGCTTTCCGCCGTTAACCCGTTCCCGGAAGCGCGCAGATCGGCTCTGCAAAAAAATGCGGCTTCGGGTTCACAAAACACTTGTGGTCCGGGGTCGCTATCCGTATATCGCGTTCACCCAATTCGCACGTGCCTGTGGCCGCGTGCTGGTCGGTGGGCATCCGGACAAGAGGCCGGACAGCCGCCAGGGGTTGGAGGACGGATGGAGGGGATGGACATCCCTCAAATCACGCCTCCCAGTCTCCGCAAGGAGATTGTTCCCCGACACAGACCAGCAGCCGGAGGCAAAACCGGCGAACCCCGAATCTCCACGGGGGACGCAGCTTAAAGCAACGACGGAGCGGGCTTTTTTGGTCTCGTTGGTCCTCCAAAGGCCAACACCGAAGAGGCTTGTCCTTCATTGCCGGCCGTGCGGGGTCTTCCCCAATCGAACGGTGTTTCGGGTCCGGACGTTTCGTCCGCTGTCGCCGGCGTCTCCACAGCGCCTCGCGACGGCAGCGATTCATTCGGCGATACATCGCATCGGCGCCGCTTGCGCCGGGGGAGTCGCGCGTCATGACCGACCGCATCCGTGAGTTTCTTCGTACCCGCCGCGAGGACGGGCCCTGCGTCGTCATCGATACCGATGTCGTGCGCGAGAACTATCACGCCTTCGCCCGTGCGCTGCCCGACACCCGCGTCTTCTACGCGGTGAAGGCCAACCCGGCGCCGGAGGTGCTTGCCCTGCTCGCCAAGCTCGGCTCCTGCTTCGACTGCGCCTCGGTCGTCGAGATCGAGCTCGCGCTCGCCGCCGGCGCCACCGCCGACCGCATCTCCTTCGGCAACACCATCAAGAAGGAGCGCGACGTCGTGCGCGCCATGGAGCTCGGCGTGCGCCTCTTCGCCGTCGACTGCACGGCCGAGGTCGAGAAGGTCGCCCGTTCGGCGGACAAGACCGGCACGAAGGACGCGCGCATCTTCTGCCGCATCCTCTGCGACGGTGCCGGCGCCGACTGGCCGCTCTCGCGCAAGTTCGGCTGCGTGCCCGAGATGGCGGCGGATGTGCTCGAGCACGGCCATCGCCTGGGCCTGACCGCCTATGGCATCTCGTTCCATGTCGGTTCGCAGCAGGCCAATGTGAACGCCTGGGATTCCGCCCTGGCCTCGGCCTCGGCGGTCTTCAAGGAGTGCGCCACCCGTGGCATCTCGCTGTCGATGGTCAACCTCGGCGGCGGCTTCCCGGCGCGCTACCTGAAGCCGATTCCGGGCGTGCCCTCCTATGGCGACGCGATCTTCCGGGCGCTGTCGAAGCATTTCGGCAACCAGCTGCCCGAGACGATCATCGAGCCGGGCCGCGGCATGGTCGGCGAAGCCGGCCTGATCGAGGCCGAGGTCGTGCTGATCTCGAAGAAGGCCGAGGACGACAAGGTCCGCTGGGTCTATCTCGACATCGGCAAGTTCAACGGCCTGGCCGAGACGATGGACGAGGCGATCCGCTATCCCATCCGCACGGAGCGCGATGGCGATGCGACGGTTCCCTGCGTGCTCGCCGGCCCGACCTGCGACTCGGTCGACGTCATGTACGAGAAGACTCCGTACATGCTGCCCTTCTCGCTGGAGATCGGCGACAAGGTGCTGATCGAGGGCACGGGCGCCTATACGACGACCTATTCGGCCGTCGCCTTCAACGGCTTCCCGCCGCTGAGGCAGTACGTCATCTGACGTGGGAGGGCTGACCGGCCCTCCCTCACCAATCGGGTCCGGCGAAGCGCCCTGTCCGAAACGGCAGGCTGCCCGGCGAAATCCGGGCGGAGCGACCGCGTCTCCAGAATGGAGCGCGGGCGTGGCTCCCGCCGGACCCCTCTTCCCACATCCTGTTCTGCTTGTGGCCGCGTTCGCGCGGCGCCGGGAAGGTCCGCCAGGAAGCGGGCGCTCCGGCCGGAGGTGCGTCATGATCCGGATCCGCGACGAAATCGCTGCCGATGTTCCCGCCCGCGAGACGCTGCTCGACCGTTGCCTCGGCGAGCGCCGCACCGCCAAGTCGAGCGAGCGCCTGCGCGAAGGCCGCTTGCCGGCGGAAGGGCTCGCCCTGACCGCCGAGCTGGACGGCGAGATCGTCGGCACGGTCCGCCTCTGGCATGTCGAAGCCAACGGCGTGCCGGCGCTCATGCTCGGTCCGCTCGCGGTGAAGCCCGAGCTTCAGGGCGAGGGCCTCGGCAAGATGCTGATGCGCGAGGCGCTCTGGCGCGCGGCCTGCCGTGGCCATGGCGCGGTCATCCTCGTCGGCGACGCATCCTATTACGCCCGCTTCGGCTTCGATCCGGCGCTGACCCGCGACCTCGCCATGCCCGGCCCGGTCGAGCGCGAACGCTTCCTCGCCATCGAATTGCGCGACGGCGCACTCGATGGCGCGCATGGCGTGCTCATCGCGGCCGGCGAAACGGCCGAAGGTGTTGTGCCGCTGCGCAAGGCAGCCTGAAATATAGACAGCGCACTCCGCGACATGCGGGGTTCGTCACCGAGTTGTCATCCCACCGTGACGGCTCCGTCACCGACCCCGGCCATGACCGCGCCCCAAGACGGGACGCATCATGGCCGACACCATCATCGCAAGCCGGCCGGCACCAGCATGGCGCCTGGCGATCAGGCATCCACGCCGGAAGACGCTCGTCGCCTTCGGCCTGCTCGCGCCTTCGCTCGTGCTGCTGGCGCTGTTCACCTACTGGCCGATCATCCAGTTGACCTGGCAGTCGCTGCACGGCCAGCAACGTGTCGGCGGGCCGCAGGTCTATACCGGCCTGAAGAACTTCGCCGATCTCCTCACCGACCCCGCCTTCCGCAAGGCCCTCGTCAACAACCTGATCTATGCCTTCGGCACGGTGCTGCCGAGCCTCGTGCTGGCGCTGGGCTTCGCGCTGGCGCTGGCGCGCTCGAACCGCATCAACACCGTGCTGCGCTCGCTGTTCTTCCTGCCGGTGCTGCTGCCGCTCGTCGCCGCCGCCTCGATCTTCCTGTTCCTGTTCCTGCCCAATGTCGGGCTTCTCGACTACTACCTCGCCAAGCTCGCCCTCTCCGGCCCGAACTGGCTCGGCGACCCCGATGTCGCGCTCTGGTCGATCATGGCGCTGACGATCTGGAAGAACGCCGGCTACTACATGCTGTTCTTCCTTGCCGGGCTGCAGGCGATTCCCGCCGACGCCAACGAGGCGGCGATCCTCGAAGGCGCCAATCCCTGGCAGCGCCTGCGCTATGTCACCCTGCCCTATCTCAAGCCCACCATCGGCTTCGTCCTCGTCATCGGCCTGACCAATGTCGTGACGCAGGTCGACCACGTCTTCGTGCTGACCAAGGGCGGCCCGGCCGACGCCACCAACCTGCTGCTGTTCTACGTCTACCAGCAGGCGGTCGAGAATTATGAGCCCGGCCGGGCGGCCGCCGGCTCGCTGGCGATGCTCGGGCTCCTGCTGGCGCTGACGGCGGCTTCGCTGCGCACTCTCGAGCGCTCCTTCGGAGAGCCGGAATCATGAGCGTCGCCAATCGCGAGATCTCGCCGAAGCTCGGCTATGGCGCGACATTGCTGGTCGCCGCGCTCTGGGCCGTGCCGTTTCTCTGGATGCTGGTCGCGGCCTTCAACCCGGAGAGCACCGGCGCCGGCATGGCCGCGCTGATCCCGGACTATGTGCCGAGCCTCGCCAATTTCGCCGAGGCCTGGGGGCTCGCCGATTTCCCGCGCTACGGCCTCAACACCGCGATCATCAGCTTCGGCATCCTGGCGGTGCAGTTCGTCACGATCACGCTGGCGGGCTATGCCTTCGCGCGGATAGACTTCCCCGGCCGCAGCGTCTGCTTCTATCTGTTCCTGACGCAGCTCATGCTGGCGCCGGTCGCGCTGATCGTGCCCAATCTGGTGACGATCGCCTCGCTCGGCCTCTATGACAGCCTGCTCGGCGTGATGGCGCCCTATTTCGCCTCCGCCTTCGGCACCTTCCTGATGCGGCAGGCCTTCCGCGCGATCCCGCGCGAGCTGGAGGAAGCCGCGCTGATCGACGGCGCTTCCATCGGGCAGCGCATCCGCCTGATCTACCTTCCGCTGGCCAAGCCCTCGCTGATCGCCTTCGCGATCGTCTCGGTCACCAGCCACTGGAACGAGTTCCTCTGGCCGCTGATGGTGATCAATTCGCCCGATCTGCGCCCGCTCACCGTCGGGCTCGCCACCTTCACCCGTGGCGCCGAGGGCGCGCAGGCCTGGGGCGTCATCGCGGCAGGCACGCTCATCGTCAGCGCGCCGCTGATCCTCGCCTTCGTCCTGTTCCAGCGCGCCTTCGTCAACTCCTTCGTCTCCTCCGGCATCAAATAGAGGATTGCCTCATGACGACCACCCGCCGTTCCCTTCTCGCCGGCGCCGCGCTTGCCGCCACCTTCGCAATGACGCCGGCCTTCGGACAGTCCCCGACCGAGATCGAGCTGTTCTTCCCGGTTCCCGTCGACGGGCAGCTCGCCCGCGACATGGCCACCCTGATCAAGGAGTTCAACGAGGGCCATCCGGCGATCAAGGTGACGCCGGTCTATACCGGCTCCTATGACGAGACCCTGATCAAGACCCGCGCCGCGATGAAGGCCGGCAAGCCGCCGGCGGTCTCGATCATGTCCGCGAACTTCCTGCGCGACCTCCAGATCGAGGGCGAGATTCAGCCGCTCGACACGCTGATCAAGGCCGACGGCAAGAGCAACGACCAGTTCATGGGCCAGTTCTTCCCGGCGCTCTCCGGCAATGCCGTGCTCGACCGCTCGGTCTATGGCGTGCCCTTCCACAACTCGACGCCGATCCTCTACATCAACGCCGAGCACTTCAAGGAAGCCGGGCTCGACCCCGAGAACCCGCCGAAGAACTGGGCCGAGCTCGCCGCCGCCGCCGCGAAGCTGACCAAGCGCGAGGGCGACCGCGTCACGCGCTGGGGTATCGCGATCCCCTCGCAATACGACACCGGCGGCTGGCTGCTGCAGGCGCTGACCTATTCGAATGGCGGGCGCTGGTTCAACGTCGATTATGCCGGCGAGGTCTATTACGACGAGCCCTCGACGCTGGGCGCGCTGACCTTCTGGAGCGACCTCGTCAAGAACAAGGTCCTGCAGCCCGGCGTGCAGCAGAACGGTGCGGTCTCGACCGCCTTCCTCTCCGGCCAGGCCTCGATGATGCTGCATTCGACCGGCTCGCTCACCTTCGTGCGCAGCAATGCCAAGTTCCCGCTCAAGGTCGCCTTCGTGCCGAAGAACCTGCAGAATCAGGTTCCGATCGGCGGCGCCTCGCTGGTGGTTCCGACAGGCGTCGAGGGCGAGCGCCGCAAGGCCGCCTGGACGCTGATCAACTGGATGACCAGCCCTGAGAAATCGGGCTGGTGGAGCCGCGCCACCGGCTATTTCGCGCCGAACATGCAGGCCTATGAACTGCCCGAGATGAAGGCCTTCCTCGACAAGAACCCCGATGCCAAGGTTGCCGTCGACCAGCTCGCCTATGCCAGGCCGTGGTTCGCCACCTACAAGACCGTGCCGGTCCGCAAGGCGGTCGAGGACGAGCTCGCCAATGTCCTCTCCGGCAAGAAGTCGCCGAAGGAGGCGCTTGTCGCCGCCCAGAAGGCCGCCGACGAGATCATGAAGCCTTATGTCGAGCAGACCGCGCTGAAGCTGCCCGGCAGCAACTGATCGCGCATAGCGCCATGCCCGGGCCTGTCCCGGGCATCCTTCTTTTGACCTTCCGCCTGAAATGGCCGGGCCCGGGCCCGGCCATGACGGCATTCCGGACACCGCCCATGCTCATCGCCCATCTCACCGACCTGCATATCCGCCCGCGCGGCAAGCCGGCCTATCGCGTCTCCGAGACCAATGCGCTGACCGAGCGCGCCATCGACGCGATCGCGGCGCTGCGTCCGCGCCCCGATCTCGTGGTGATCACCGGCGACCTGACCGATTGCGGCCTGCCGGAGGAATATGCGCTGCTGGAAGCCATGCTGCGCCGATTGCCGATGCCGGTGCTGCTGGTGCCCGGCAATCACGACCGCCGCGAGACGCTGCTCGCCGGCCTGAGCTTCGACCCGCGCAGCCTGCGCGAGGACGGCTTCGTCCAGTTCTGCGCCGATCTCGGCCCGATGCGCTTGATCGGCCTCGACACGCTGCTGCCGGGCCAGAGCGCCGGCGCGCTCTGCGGGACGCGGCTCGCCTTCCTCGACAAGGCGCTGACCGAGGCGCAGGGGCGTCCGGTCGCGATCTTCATGCACCACCCGCCCTTTGACTGTGGCATCCGCCACATGGACGCCATCCGCCTGCTCGAGGGCGCCGAGGAATTCGCGGCCATCGTCGCGCGCCATCCCAATGTCGAGCGCATCCTGTGCGGCCATCACCACCGCCCGATCGTGACGCGTTTCGCCGGCACCATTGCCCAGATCGCCCCCTCGGTCACTCATCAGGTCACGCTCGACCTGACCGAGGAGGGCGCCGCGACCTTCCATATGGAGCCGCCGGCCTATCTCCTGCACAGCTACGACCCGGTCGCCGGCTTCGTCAGCCACACGGCCTATGTCGAACGCTATCCCGGCCCCTACCCCTTCGTGCTCGACGCCGATTATCCGGGCGCGCATGCCTGAATCCGGCGCGGGCGGACCTGGCGCATCGGTCCGATGCTGCCGCGGCTGTTGACGCCGGGGCCGCCCGCCCATACCAGCCTTCGCTTCGATGTTTCCCGAACCCAGGAGTTCAAAAGAATGACGGATTGGCCCGTATACGGCGAGATCACCGGCCCGATCGTGATGATCGGCTTCGGCTCGATCGGCCGCGGGACGCTGCCGATGATCGAACGGCATTTCAAATACGACAAGAGCCGCTTCGTGGTGATCGCGCCGGACGACGAGAACCGGGCGCTCCTCGATGAGCGTGGCATCCGCTTCATCCAGGAAGCGCTGACGCCCGAGAACTACAAGGCGCTGCTCGAACCGCTGCTGACGGCCGGCGGCGGACAGGGTTTCTGCGTGAACCTGTCCTGCGACACCGGCTCGCGCGACCTCATGGAATTCTGCTCCAGCTTAGGGGCGCTTTATATCGACACCGTCAACGAGCCCTGGCTCGGCTTCTATTTCGACGAGAGCAAGGGGCCGGGCGAGCGTTCGAACTATGCCCTGCGCGAGATGACGCTGGCCGCCAAGCGCGCCCGTCAGCCTGGTTCGACGACGGCCATTTCCTGCTGTGGCGCCAATCCCGGCATGGCCTCCTGGCTCGCCAAGAAGGCCCTGCTGAACATCGCCGCCGACATGCGCCTCAACGTGCCGCAGCCGAAGACCCGCGAGGAATGGGCTGCGCTGATGAAGCAGGTCGGCGTCAAGGGCATCCATATCGCCGAGCGCGACACGCAGCGTTCGAAGAACCCCAAGCCGCCGGGCGTCTTCGTCAACACCTGGTCGGTCGAGGGCTTCATCTCCGAGGGCGTGCAGCCGGCCGAGCTCGGCTGGGGCACCCATGAGAAATGGATGCCGGAGAATGCCCGCACCCACGAGACCGGCTCCCAGGCCGCGATCTACCTGATGCAGCCCGGCGCCGAGACCAAGGTGCGCAGCTGGTGCCCGACGCCGGGCCCGCAATACGGCTTCCTGGTGACGCATAACGAGTCGATCTCGATCGCCGACTATTTCACCGTGCGCGACGAGAGCGGCAAGGCGATCTACCGGCCGACCTGCCACTACGCCTATCACCCTGCGAACGATGCGGTGCTCTCGCTCCACGAGATGTTCGGCAATGCCGGCCGTCCGCAGGAGAAGCACCACATCCTCGAGGAGAACGAGGTCGTCGACGGCATCGACGAGCTCGGCGTGCTGCTCTACGGCCACGACAAGGGCGCCTATTGGTTCGGCTCGCAGCTCTCCACCGAGGAAGCCCGCAAGCTCGCTCCGTACCAGACCGCGACCGGCCTGCAGGTCACCTCGGCCGTGCTCGCCGGCATGGTCTGGGCGCTCGAGAATCCCAATGCCGGCATCGTCGAGGTCGAGGAGATGGATCTCGACCGCTGCCTGGGAATCCAGATGCCCTATCTCGGTCCGGTGAAGGGCTATTACACCGACTGGACCCCGCTCGACGGCCGCCCGGGCCTGTTCCCGGAGGACATCGATACCAGCGATCCCTGGCAGTTCAGGAACATCCTGGTTCGGTAAGGCTGGATGTCATTCTCGGGCGCCGCTGAGCGGCGACCCGAGACTCTCATGACGAGAGACAGCTGGTTTCAAAGATGCTCGGGTCAGGCCCGAGCATGACGGCAGTGACAGACGGGCGCTACGGCGCCCGTTTCACTGTGACGCCCGCCAAAAGCGCCCCGCCCGCCAGGAAGAACACGATCAGCACCGCCAGGCCCGCGCGCTGGCTGGCGAAGACGCTCGTCGCCAGCGCGACCAGCGTCGGGCCCATGAAGGACGTCACCTTCCCCGACAGGGCGAAGAGCCCGAAGAACTCGCCGATCCGCCCCTCCGGCGCGAGCCGCGCCAGCAGGCTGCGCGAAGCCGCCTGCATGGGACCGGCGACGAGGCCGATCAGCAGGCCCAGGCCGAGATAGACCCGTTCCGGCACCGAGGCGTAAAGCCCATCCCCCGGCACCGCCGGGGCGGCCGGGATCACAAACAGGATATGGTCGGCGCTCAGCGAGAGAATGCCGAGGCAGGCGAAGAGCAGGCAGGCGATCGAGCCCAGGATCACCGGCTTGCCGCCGATGGCGTCGTCGAGCTTGCCCCCGAGCCAGGCGCCGAGCGTGCCGGTGACGGTGAGCAGGATGCCGAAGACGCCGAGCTCGATGGTCTGCCAGCCGAAGACGCCGGCCGCATAGATGCCGCCGAAGGCGAAGAGCGCGACCAGCGCATCCTGGTAGATCATGTTCGCGAGCAGGAAGCGCCCGAGCGCAGGCAGCTTGGGCAATTCCGCGATCGTCGCCTTGAGCCGTCCGACGCCGCCTTGCGCCGCTTCCTTGAGCCGCATCCCGGTTCGCGGCGAATCGGGAGTGAGCAGGAACATCGGCGCGACGAAAACGATGAACCACAGCGCCGTCAGCGGCCCTGAGAAGCGGTCGCCCTCGCGGCTGGCGGCATCGAGCCCGAAGATCGGCGACAGCCCGGCCAGCGTCTTGCCGGTATGCGGATCGGCCGCCAGCAGGCCAAGCGTCACCGCCAGCGAGAGAAGGCCGCCGAGATAGCCGACCGCCCAGCCCGTGCCGGAGAGCCAGCCCAGCCGCTCCGCCGGCACCAGCCGCGTCATCATCGCATTGTTGAAGGTCGTCGCGAATTCGGCGCCGACCGTCGCGATCACGAAACCGGCGAGCGCGATCGTCACCGCCCATGGCGAGCCGGGCACCGCGAACCAGAGCATGGCCGAACCGATCACCAGCAGCGCCCCGAAGGCCGCGATCCAGGGCTTGCGCGGCCCCGTCCGGTCGGCGACGCCGCCGAGCAGCGGCGAGAGCAGCGCGATGCAGAAGCCGGCGAAGCCCGTGGCATAGCCCCACAGCGCCTGCCCCTCCGCCGCATCGCTTGCCAGGGCCGAGGCGAAGAACGGTGCGAAGACGAAGGTGGTGATCAGCGTGAAGAAAGGCTGCGCCGACCAGTCGAAGAAGATCCACGCCACGACCGCGCGCCGCGGCGGCCAGGTCGACGGCGGCGCGACGGCAACCGGCTCGGACGAGGAAATGGCGGAGCTCACTGCAGCGTCGTGTCCGGATCGCCGCCGCCGCGCGCCAGCTCGATCTCGGTGATCGCCACCAGCACTTCGGCGCGCTCCTTGAGGCTCCGCGCCTCCAGCAGCGCCTGCTTCTCGCGCGGGCCGAAGGGGCACATCATCGCCAACGCGTTGACCAGCGCCTCGTTGGGCGCCTCGTGGACGCCCTTCCAGTCGATCTTGAGGTCGTTCGCCTTGGCGAAGTCGCGCAACGCCTTGAGCAGCCCGTCGCGATCGACCGCCTCCTCGCCCGAGCGGGCGATGAAATCGACCGCGAAGGGCTCGTAGTCCACCCGCCCCTGCCGGTAGGGCGTCACCACGGACAATTCCTCCACGACGCGGAAACGGCTGATGCCGGTCAGGCTGATGATGTAGCGATCGTCGCCGGTCTCGGCGAACTGGGTGATGCGGCCGAGACAGCCGACCCTGACCAGCGGCGGAATCTCGACGCGGCGACCGTCATCCGGCTCGGGCTGGATCATCCCGATGACGCGGTCGCCCCGGATCGCGTCATCGATCATCGCCAGATAGCGCGGCTCGAAGATATTGAGCGGCATCTGTCCGCGCGGGAGCAAGAGCGCGCCGGTCAAAGGGAAGAGCGGGATCACCTGCGGGCAATCCCCGGCCCCCTTGTAGACGGCGTTCATGCCCATCCGCGCATCCTCGCTTCAGGAAAACAGCAGGGTCGACAGCTTCCGGCGTCCGCCCACGCTCGCCTCGTCCATCGGCCCCCAGGCCTCGAAGAACTGGAGGAGCTGCTTGCGCGCGCCATCGTCGTTCCACTTCCTGTCGGCCTTGATGATGGCGATCAGATGGTCAACGGCCTCCTCGCGCTTGTCGCGCGCGTTGAGCGCCAGCGCGAGATCGAAGCGCGCCTGATAGTCCTTCGGATCAGCGGCGACCTTCGCCTCGAGCTCGGCCGTGTCGCCGAGCGAGGCGGCCTGCTCGGCAAGCTCGATCGCGGCCCGCACGGCGGCGATCGCCTGGTCGTTCGCCTTCTCCTGCGGCGCCATGGCGAGGATGCCCTTGGCGCCCTCGATGTCGCCGGTGTCGAGATGCAGCCGCGAGAGCCCGGCGATGGCGCCGAGGTTCTCCGGCTCCAGCTGCAGGGCATGCCCGTAGAGCTCGCTCGCCCCGGCGGCATCGCCGGCCGCGAGCGCTTCCTGAGCGGCCGCGAGCAGTTCCTCCGCCTCGCCCGGCCCGACCGGCCCGACCAGGCGCTCGATGAAGGCTTTCACCTGGCTTTCCGGCTGCGCGCCCATGAAACCGTCGATCGGCTGGCCCTGCTTGAAGGCGATGACGGCGGGAATCGACTGGATGCCGAGCTGGCCGGAGATCTGCGGGTGCTCGTCGATGTTCATCTTGACGAGCTTGACCTTGCCGCCGGCGGCCTTGACCGCCTTCTCGATGACGGGCGTCAGCTGCTTGCACGGCCCGCACCACGGCGCCCAGAAATCGACCAGCACCGGCTGCTGCATCGATTCGGCGATGACATCCTGGCGGAAGCCCTGGGTGGTGGTGTCCTTGATCAGGCCGGGTTGCTCGGCCGCCTCGCCATTGACCAGCATGGGTCGCCCTTCGTGATACCGTTGTTCCGACGTTCGGATTCGCGTGTTTTCAGCAATTGGCGGCCGCGTCGCGGCCGCCTCTTAAATGGGGAGCTTTAGCCGTTCTGTCCATCGGGCGGCACCGGCAAATCGACGATCAGCGGCTCATGGCCGGTCTCGCGCAGGAAGGCGACGAGATCGTCCCGGCCGATGCGCAGGGTCGCGGTGTTGACCAGGGGATGGAAGTTGACCTCCTCGCCGGTCGTCAGATTGGCGTCGAGCACCATGGTCACCGCCCCTTCGCGATCGTTGACGACGGCAAAGGCCGTGACCGAGCCCGGCGTGACGCCTAGCTTCTCCAGCAGCAATTCGGCCGAACCGAAGGACAGCCGGCCGCTGGCGCCCAGCGTCTCGTGCAAGCGCTTCAGGTCGATGCGTGCGTCGGATTTGGCCGAGACCAGGAAGAGCCGGCCCTTCTTGTCCTTCAGGAACAGGTTCTTGGTCTGCAATCCGATCATCATGTCGCGATGCGGCGCGGTCTCCGCCACCGTGAACACGGCCGGATGGTCGGTGCGGTGGAACGCGATGCCGCTCGCCGCGAGGCGCGCGCACAGCTCCGCATCGGTCAGAGGGATGATCTGGGACGTGGGAATCATGGCGGGGCGGGAAACCGTTTCAATCCGATCCGATCCGGCTCTAGACCATTTGAGGCGGCAGCGGAATCCGCATTTCCGGCAAGGACGGGCCGCGCCGCGCGCCGAGCCGTCTCCGGCCCGGAATCGACGGACCCCGCCCTCCGGCATTCCGAGGCGCGAAGCCGGTCCGCTGCGGGATTTATCGACAGGCGGCAAAAAAACTTTGCCGAAACGCTTGCACTCCGCAGCGCTTTGGGGCAATAACCCGGCCGCGCCGCCACGGCGTGACTGTCTCGGATGCGGGTGTAGCTCAGGGGTAGAGCACAACCTTGCCAAGGTTGGGGTCGAGGGTTCGAATCCCTTCGCCCGCTCCAGACAATCTCAAGGCTTGAGAAGCATGCAAGCGTCGGATTTTCCGGCGCTTTTTGCTTTTTCAGGCGCCCGAAGGCCGATGGCGTCGAGACCTTCGGCCTCGCCACGGCGTTCCACCCCGCAATCGGCCCGAACAGCACCCACGCGGGCAGCCGGGATCGGGGAAAGGCGCATGCGTCGGCGGCTCAGGCGATCCGCTCGCGCCGCTCGACCTCGACCGCATCGCCGGCGATACGCGCCACCGCCTCGCCGAAGCTGCGCGCGATGAAATCGGCCTCGGGGACATGGCCGACCGCCTCAGGGGGTGCGGGCTCGTCAGGGTCCTGCCAGATCACGAGACCGATGCGGACACCCGGCCATTGGCGCTTCAGCCGCCGGACCAGGAAACGCCCGCTGCGGAGCGAGCCGGCATTCAACAGGCATACGGCAACCGTATCGATATCGGAAACACCGTCCGGCCGCGCCGTCCCCAGCGCGGCGCGGGCGACCGCCAGCGCGCGATCCCCTTCCACGGTGAGAACCTGGGCGAGCATCGTCGCGCTGACATCGTCCAGCACGCTTCGCCCGCCGACGCAGAGCACGGATCGCGTCGGCGCGCGTGCGGTGGCGGCGCCGGCTTCCGCATCCTCCAGTTTCTCGGGCTCGCTGTCGGCCGGAGCCGCCGCCTCGGCCAGATTGGCAATGACGGCCTGGGCGGCGGATGACACCGTCTTGAGCTGGCCATCGGCCATGACGCCGCGCTGGCGGTCGCGATCGGCCAGGATCAGGGCGGGAATGGCGACCTCGCCGTAGATCTCCGACAACGGCCTCTCCTCCAGCAGTTCCTCGAGCTGGTCGGTGGCCTCGTTCGGGTCGTTGGCGAGCAGCCTCTGGTAAAGCCGCATCTCGGGGTCGAGAACCGGCTCGTTGCCGAGGAGCACCTCGAAGAACTGGAACTGGGGCACATGCTTGCCGAGCACGACGAGGCACACGGTGAGCGGCGTCGACATCACCAGCCCGACCGGCCCCCACAGCCAGGTCCAGAAGATCGCCGAAACGATGATGGCGAGCGGCGACAGCCCCGTCCGGGATCCGTAGAGCCAGGGCTCCACGACGTTGTTGATGACGAGCTCGATGACGATGAAAAGCGCCCCGACCCATAACAGCAGCGTCCAGCCGGGCGAGACCGCGACGGCGAGGAACAGTGGCAGGACCATCGAGACGGCCGGGCCGATATAGGGCACGAAACGCATGACGATGCCCAGCGCCCCCCACAGCGCCGCATTGGGGATGCCGATCCACCACAGGCCAAGGGCGACCGGCACGCCATAGAACAGGTTGACCATGAGCTGCGTGAGCAAATAACGGCCGACGCGGCTGCCCGCCTCCTGCAGGGCTTCGGTCGTCCGGTGCAAATCGCCGTAGCCGGCGAGCCGGATGAAGCGGTCGCGCAGATCCTCGCGCTCCAGCAGCATGAAGATGACCACCACGACGACCAGACCCGCCGTCGCCAGCGGGCCGATCAGCGGGGCGATCACGCTCGTCAGGATCTGGATCGGCTGCTCGGGCGAATAGATCTGCACGAGCATCGGGCCGCTGCTGTCGCCATCCGGCCGCCCGGCGGGAGTGTCGCCACGGCTGATTTCGCGCCCGACCCGTTCCACCGCCTCGGTGATCTGGGAGATGATGCCGTTCTCGGCGCCCGCATGCTTCAGGTTGCGGATCTTCTCCAGGATGTTGGACTGGTAGGTCGGCAACTGGCCGGAGAGCTCGGAAACCTGGCTCGCCACCAGGAAGCTGAAAGCCGCGATGCCGATGAAGGCCGCCGTGACCACGATGATGACGGCCGGCGTGCGCCAGATGCCGGCGCGGCGGATGGCGGAAACCACCGGGGCCAATGCGAAGGTGAGCAGGACCGCGATCGCCAGCGGAACGAAGACATCCCGCGCGACATAAAGCACGGCGACAACGCCGAGCAGCGCAACGGCCTGCATCCAGCTCGCCGGCAGGCCGGGGCGGCTGGTTGCTCCCTCCGGTTCCGGTGTGACCGGACGCATTGCATCATCTGGATTCAAGGGTCACCCGCCTTTGCGCGATGCATAACGCGCTTCCGGCCGGTTTGATCCGCCCCACGGGCCGCGCGGATCAGTTTGGGCCCGGGAACCTGGAAAGCGTCAGCGGATCGGCCTCTCCGTCGAAGAAGCGGCGCAACACCGCTCGGCAGAGATTATCGGCACGGCCATCGGCCCGGTCGAACAGCGTCATCGACGAGCGCAGCTTCATCTCATCGGGCGAGCCGAGGATCGCATGCACCGTCAGCCCCTCATGCGCGAGCAGGGCGCGCATGCAGGCCTCCAGCCGGGGGCCAAGAACGGGATGCGCCAGATAGGCCCGCGCCTCGTCGAGCGATTCCAGCCCGTAGAACAGGGAGGTCGGCGACAGGCCGAGCCCGCGCAGTTGCGGAAAGACGAACCACATCCAATGCGTCCGCTTCCGTCCGGCCTTCAGCTCGGCCAGCGCGGTCTCATAGACGGGCTCCTGGGCCACGAGGAAGCGCGCGAGATCGAAACCTGCGGGTTCCATGCTCCGTTTCCCTCCTGTCCAATCCGATGCTGGGGATCCTTGTTCTTGCGCCGGCTTTCCCCGAAAACCCTATCCCGCTTTTCGGGCCGATGCGCTAAGCCCGCCTGACTGTCGTCCGGATCGGAAATCATGACCCAGCGCGCCCGCGATTTCGGCCTCATCTGCGGCATCATGGAGCCGGGACCGCTCAACGCGATCACCGATGTCCCGGGCGTGAAGCTCGGCCATCATACCTTGCGGGATGGCGACATCCTGACGGGCTTCACCGCGCTGCTGCCGCATGACGGCAATCTGTTTCGGCGGAAGATGCGGGCGGCGGTCGACATCATCAACGGCTTCGGCAAGAGCGCCGGGCTGATGCAACTCGCCGAGCTCGGCCAGATCGAGACGCCGCTGCTGCTGACCAACACGCTGGCCGTCGGCACCGGCTTCGACGCGCTGGTGACGCGCGCGCTTGCCGCCAATCCCGACATCGGGCGTGGCACCGGCACGGTCAATCCCGCCGTGCTCGAATGCAATGACGGCTATCTTTCCGATATTCGCGCCCGCGCGCTGACGCAGGACCATGCCTTCGCCGCGCTCGACGTCGCCGCCACCGGACCGGTGGCGGAGGGGGCGGTCGGTGCGGGAGCGGGCATGAGCGCCTTCGGCTTCAAGGGCGGCATCGGCACCGCGTCGCGGCGCTTCGCGCTCGATGGCAGCGATTTCAGGCTCGGCGTGCTGGCGCTGGCCAATTTCGGCAATGCCGGCGATCTCGTCCTGCCGGACGGACGACGCCCCGTCCCGCCCGAAACCCGACCACAAGCCGAACGCGGCTCCGTCATCCTCGTCATCGCGACCGACGCCCCGCTGGAGTCACGCCAGCTTCACCGCGTCGCGCGGCGTGGCGGCGCCGGGCTCGCCCGGCTCGGCGCCTTCTGGGGCAATGGCAGCGGCGACATCGCGCTCGCCTTCACCACGGCCGGTTCCGTCGACCATGACGAGCCGAAGGACATCGTGTCGCTGCGCGCGCTCAACGAAAACCGCATCGACACACTCTTCCGCGCCGCCACCGAGGCGACGCAGGAAGCCGTGCTCAACGCGATGATCGCAGCCCCCGCCACGACCGGGCGGGACGGGCATCATCGCCCCTCCCTCGGGGATTGGCTCAGGGCGAACGCGGGCTGATCAGAAACAAGACCCCCGTCATTCTCGGGCGAAGCGAAGCGCAGACCCGAGAATCTCCTGCCAGAAGGGGCACCTTCTGGTCCTGAGATGCTCGGGTCAAGCCCGAGCATGACGCCCCTGCCGGCTCAGGCCCACTCGCCCTTGCGGAACACCGGCACGCGCCGCCCGTCGGCGTGGACGCCGTCGATATCGACCTCGCCCGAGCCGATCATCCAGTCGATATGGATCAGGCTCTTGTTGCCGCCCTGCGCCGCGATCTGCTCGGGCGTGAGCGTGGCGCCGTCGACGAAGCACTTCGAATAGCACTGGCCGAGCGCGATGTGGCAGGAGGCGTTCTCGTCGAAGAGCGTGTTGTAGAACAGGACGCCGCTCTTCGAGATCGGCGAGGAATGCGGCACCAGCGCGACTTCGCCGAGCCGGCGCGCGCCCTCATCGGTGTCGAGCACCTTGTTCAGCACCGCCTCGCCGCGCGAAGCCTTGGCCTCGACGATCCGCCCGCCCTCGAAGCGAACCTGGATGCCGTCGATCAGCGAGCCCTGATAGGAGAGCGGCTTGGTGCTCGACACATGCCCCTCCACCCGGCGCGCATGCGGGGTGGTGAAGACCTCCTCGGTCGGGATGTTCGGGTTGCAGACGATGCCGTTGCGAGCCGGCGAGGCGCCGCCCTGCCAGTCATGGCCATCGGCGAGCCCGACAGTGAGATCGGTACCCGGTCCGGTGAAATGCAGCGCGGCGAAGCGCTGGCCGTTCAGCCAGTCGCGGCGGCTGCGCAACGCCGCGTTATGCGCCTTCCAGGCTGCCACCGGATCGGTCTCGTTGATGCGCGACGCCGCGAAGATCGCCTCCGCCAGCCTGCCGACCGCGACCTCCTCGGCATCCTCCGGGAAAACCTGCTTCGCCCAGGCCACGCTCGGAAAGGCGATGATGTTCCAGTTGATGTCGAAGCCGGCGATCTTCTCCAATGCCGGCTGGTAGGCCAGCGCATTCGCCTTGCTGGCACGGCCGACCTTGGCAGGGTCCTCGTTGGCGAGCAGCATCGGGTTGTCGCCGACGATGGCCAGCCGGGCCGTATTCTGCGTGAAGGCCTTGGCGACGCCCTCATAAAGCCAGCCCGGCGCCTTGTCGAAGCTCGCATCCGGCGCGGAGCGATAGCGCGCCAGGGTGACCTCCTCGTCGGAGAGCAGCGGCGTCACGATGCCGGCGCCGGCCTTGTAGGCATGCTCGGCGATCCGCCTGACAAGCGGCAGCGCGGCGACAGGCGCCGTCAGGAACAGATCCTGACCGGGTTGCAGGTTCAAGCCCACGCGGATGGCGACCTCGGCCAGCTTGTCGAGCTTGGCGGGGTCGATGGCGGCGGGGCGTTGATGAACGGTCATGGCAGTCAACCTGTCGGAGTTCGCAAACCGCCATTGCTCGCGCAAATCGCCGCCGGGTCAAGACTGTCCCTGCGTCGGGGCGGTCATTCGGAGATCGGAGGAAGGGCCGTCAATCGGCCGATCTCGGGCCAAGCCGGAGCTTGCTCGCCCGCAGCAGATGGCTGCGCATCAGGGCCGAGGCGACCTCGTTCTCACCGGCCTCCAGATGGTCGAGCATGGCGAGATGCTCGGTGCAATTCACCTGCACGCGCTCGAAGCCAAGGCCCCAATCGTAGTTCGAGAGGCGTCTGAGCTGGTTCTGGCGCCGCACGGCCGAATGGAAATAGCGATTGCCCGTCGCCGCGGCCAAGTCTTCATGGAAAGCGGCATTCATTTCGTAGAAGGCGATGCTGGACGATTCGCGCCACGGGCTTCGCAGGTATTCGAGATGGCGCGCCCGCATCTCCGCGATCCAGCCTGCTTCGAGCCGGAAGTCCGGTTCGAGCATGCACATCGGCTCGATCACCATCCGGAAGCGATAGCTCTCGTCGCGCAGGCGCCGATCGCGCGGCTCATGCAGGAAGCGCCAGCCATAGCCCGGCTTGCGCTCGACCATGTCGAGATCGGCGAGGCGGGCGAGCAGCTTCTGCGCCTCCGGCCGGCCGAGCTCGTAGCGCCGCATCACCTCCAGTTCCGAAACCTCGTCCGGCAGGAGCCCGTTCTCGCGCTCATGCGCCAGCCGGACCATGGCGAGGTCGATCAGCTCAGGCGGCAGAACGCTCGCCGTCGCATCCGGCAGCGCGACGACCTCGATCCCCTTGTTGGCGAGCCGCCGCACCACGCCCTGACGCGCGAGATGGTCGAGCGCGGCCCGGACCGGGGTGCGCGAGACGCCGAGCCGCTGCGCCGTGCCGTTCTCGTTCAGCCGGGCGCCGGCGCCGAGGCCGTCATCCCGCATCATCTGCAGGATGCGCTCGGCGATCTCCTGCTGCAGCCGCGTCGGCGTCGTCATCGAAGGCCTTGATTGTTTTAGTTCGTGATGAAATACAATACAGCATAACCCCAGGCCAGCATATCCGAAAGGCCCCACGCCATGGTCCAGCCCTGCCCCTTCGTCGATGTCTCCGGCTCGCCCTATGAGCGCGGCCGCCAGCATGGCGCGGCCGTGCCGAGCCGCGTGAAGCGCTCGATCGAGCTCTATGGCGGCCAGCTCGGCGATCTCGGCTACGACGCCAAGGCCAAATCGGCCCTGATCGGCGAGTTCGCCCGCGAGATCGAGGCTTTCGGCGCGCATTACATCGAGGAGATGCGCGGCATCGCCGACGGCGCCGGCGTCGCGCTGGAAGACATCATCATGGTCAATGCCCGCACCGAGGTGATCGCCAAGGCGCGGATGGTCAAGAACAAGCCAGTCGAGGCCACGGAAGAGCTCGACGATGGCTGCACCGGCGCGATCATCCTGCCCGAGCGCAGCGCCAACGGCGAAGTCATCCACGGCCAGAACTGGGACTGGCGCGCCGAATGCGCGGAGACCGCGATCGTGCTGCGCGTGCGCCGCGACGACGGCCCGGACTTCCTCACCTTCGTCGAGGCCGGCGGCCTCGCCCGCTGCGGCATGAACGCGGCCGGCGTCTCGATCACCGCCAACTATCTCGAATGCGACCGCGACTTCAGCCAGACCGGCGTGCCGCTCGCCCTGATCCGCCGCAAGGTGCTGGAGCAGGAGCATCTCGCCTTCGCGATCAAGGCCGTGGCGGCGACGCCGAAGGCCTGCTCCAACAACATGATGCTCTCGACCGTCAAGGGCTTCGGCATCGATTTCGAATGCGCCCCGGACGAAGCCTTCCCGATCTACCCGGAAGACGGCATGATCGTGCATGCCAATCACTGGGTCGGCCAGATCGCGCTGACCAAGGTCAAGAACACCAGCATCCCGCGCGTGCCGGAGAGCTTCTACCGCGACTGGCGGGTCAAGAAGCTGCTGAATGAGGCCGGCCGCAAGCTGACGGTCGACGATCTCAAGCAGGCCCTCTTCGACGATTTCCTGACGCCCTATTCGGTCTGCCGTCCGGCCCGCCCGAACGAGCAGGGCAACCTCTCGGCCACCGTCGCGATGGTGATCATGCAGCCGGCCAAGGGGATCATGGAGGTCGCGCCGCTGCCCGCCCAGAACCGCGTCTTCACCCGCTACAGCCTGACCGAGGATCCGGTCCTGCTCGCCGAAGCGGCCGAATAGCCCGGCCACGCAGCGTTTTCGAGCGAAGCGGACGCCGCTTCACGTGCCGACAATGCGTCAGGAAAGACGGAGCGCTCCCCGCTCGGGAGAGGCGAGGGAGCGCTCCGATACCGCGTCACAACCGCATAAAAACAGGGGAACATGATGCGCCGAACCGCCACCGCCACTGCCCTTGCTGCCGCGCTCCTGTGCGGCGGCGTGCAGATCGCCGAGGCCAGCACGCTCAGGATCCAGCTTCGCGCCGACATCCGCTCGATCAATCCCGGCGTCAACCGCGATGCCAACACCGACGGCGTCGTGCTGCAGATGGTCGAGGGCCTCGTCGCCTATGGCGAGGATGCGCTGCCCAAGCCGCTGCTGGCCGAGAAGGTCGAGATCTCGCCGGACGGCAGGAGCTACACCTTCACGCTGCGCCAGGGCGTGAAGTTCCATAACGGCGCGCCGCTCACCGCAGCCGACGTGCTGTGGAGCTGGAACCGCTACATGGATCCGAAGACCGACTGGCGCTGCCTCTCGGAATTCGACGGCCGCGGCCTGGTCAAGGTCGAGACGGTCACGGCGCCCGACGACAAGACCGTGGTGTTCCAGCTCGACAAGCCGAGCGCGCTTTTCCTCTCCTCGCTCGCCCGCACCGACTGCGCCATGACCGGCATCCTCCACAAGGATTCGCTCAAGGCCGATGGCTCCTTCGACAAGCCGATCGGCACCGGCCCGTTCAAATTCGCGGAGTGGAAGCGCGGCGAATACATCAAGCTCGATCGCTTCGCCGATTACGCCTCGCTGCCCGGCACGATCGACGGGATGACCGGCGCCAAGAAGCCGCTGGTCGACGAGGTCCGCTTCGTCGTCATCCCCGACAACGCCACCGCCAAGGCTGCCCTGCTGCGCGGCGACATCGACGTTGTCCCCGACATCGCCAACTCCGACATCGCGGAGTTGAAGAAGAACGACAAGGTCAAGACCTCCGTCATCACCAGCATGAGCCTCGTCGGGCTGATCATCCAGACGCGCGACCCGCTGTTGCAGAACGTCAAGCTGCGCCAGGCCATTGCCGCCGCGATCGACGTCAAGGAACTGGTCGCGACCATCACCGACGGCCTCGGCACGCCGAACAATTCGATCATCCCGATGCTCTCCGCCTATTACGGCGCCGCGCAGAAGGAGGGCTGGGCATACGATCCGGCCGCCGCCAGGAAGCTTCTCGCCGAGGCCGGCTACAAGGGCGAGAAGATCGTGATGCTCGCCAACAAGCGCTACCCCGAAAGCTTCGACGCCGCCGTGGTCGCGCAGCAGATGCTGAAGGCGGTCGGCCTCAATGTCGAGATCGAGGTGCTGGAATGGGCGACGCAGCTCGACCGCTACACCAAGGGCAACTACCAGATGCAGGCCTTCCCCTATTCGGGCCGCATGGACCCGGCGCTGAGCTATGAATCGATGACCGGGCCGAAGGACAAGCAGCCGCGCAAGCTCTGGGACAATCCCGAGGTGCAGGCCCTGCTCGACAAGTCGATGGTCGTGAACGACCGCGCCGGGCGCCAGGCGATCTTCGACACGCTGCACCGGCGCTTCCTCGCGGAGGTGCCGATGGTGATGCTCTATAACGGCATCGTCGGCGGCGCGATGAGCGCCAAGACCCAGGGCTATGTCTCGACGGTGAGCTCGCTGCCCCGCGCCTGGGAAGTCACGGTCGGCGAATAACGGACCCTCCGCCTCCGGGCTTTCGCGCAAAGGCATGCCCGTTCAGGGCCTGCCGGACGACACGACAACAAGGGGAACGGGAATGATCCGCATTTCGGCTTCGGCATTGGCGCTCGCGCTGATTGGCGGCGCGGCACAGGCGCAGACCGTCAATGTCGCGCTCAATGCCGACA
Source organism: Allobosea sp. OAE752 (assembly GCF_050433265.1). Taxonomy (NCBI): domain Bacteria; kingdom Pseudomonadati; phylum Pseudomonadota; class Alphaproteobacteria; order Hyphomicrobiales; family Alloboseaceae; genus Allobosea; species Allobosea sp. OAE752. Next base: position 113,941 of record NZ_JBNPXO010000009.1, on the reverse strand, counting down.
TCCGCTCGACCAATCCGGGCGTCAACCGCGACGACAACACCGACGCCGTCGTGCTGCATATGGTCGAGGGCCTCGTCGGCTATCGCGAGAACGGCGCGGTTGCGCCGCTGCTGGCCGAGACCATCGACGTCTCCCAGGACGGCCTGACCTACACCTTCCACCTCCGCAAGGGCGTGAAGTTCCACAACGGCGCGGAGATGACCTCCGCCGACGTGCTGTGGAGCTGGAACCGCTACATGGACCCGAAGACCGACTGGCGCTGCAAGCCGGAATTCGACGGCAGGATCGGGCTCAAGGTCACGGAAGCGACCGCTCCTGATGCCGCGACCTTCGTGATGAAGCTGGAAAAGCCGAGCGCGCTCTTCCTCGACACCATGGCCCGCACCGATTGCGCGATGGTCGCGATCCTGCACAAGGATTCCGTGAAGCCCGACGGAAGCTGGGACAAGCCGATCGGCACCGGCCCGTTCCAGCTTGCCGACTGGCGCCGCGGCGAGTTCGTCCTGCTGAAGCGCTTCGACGATTATGTCTCGCCACCCGGCGACAAGCGCGACGGCTATGTCGGCTCCAAGCGGCCGCTCGTGCCGGAGGTGAAGTTCCTCGCCATCGCCGATGGCGCGACCGTCAAGGCCGGCATGATCTCGGGCGCGCTCGATGTCGCCGACGTTCCGGACCAGGATGTGCCGGAGATGCAGAAGACCGGCCTGCAGGTCCTGACCGCGCCGAGCGCCACCAAGCACACGATCCTGCTCCAGACCCGCGACCCGCTGCTGTCGAATGTGAAGATGCGCCAGGCGATCGCCTCCGCGCTCGATCTCGACGAGATCGTCGGCGCCGTCTCGAACGGGCTGGGCAAGACCAACAACTCGGCCGTCTACATCACCTCGCCCTATTACGACGAGGTCCAGAAGAAGCGTTACGCGCACGACCCCGCCCGGACGAAGAAGCTGCTCACGGAAGCCAGCTACAAGGGCGAGACGATCAAGCTGATCGCCAACAAGCGCGCGACCGTGCCGAGCTACCCCGTCGCGATCATGACGCAGGCGATGCTGGAAGCGGCCGGCATCAAGGCCGAAATCGAGATCCTGGAATGGGCGACGCAGCTCGACCGCTTCTCGAAGGGCAACTACCAGATGATGTCCTTCAGCTACTCGGCCCGGATCGATCCCGCCCAGAGCTACAACCAGTTCTCCGGCCCCAAGGACAACCTGCCCTCGAAGGTCTGGGACAGCCGCGAGGCCGATGCGCTGATCGAGAAGGCGACGCTGATCAATGACCAGGCCGAGCGGAAGAAGATCTTCGACCAGCTCCACACAATGATGCTGGCCGATGCGCCGCTGATCTTTCTCTACAATCAGGTCGACACCGCCGTGGTCTCGAAGCGCCTGCAGGGTTTCGCACCCTGGGTCGCCTCCAAGCCCCGGCTCTGGGAGGTCAGCCTCGCCAGGTGAGGTGGGGGCTTCCCGGCGCGGAAACGCTGCGGCTCACACCGGCACAGCCAGTGGCGGCACCAGCGTAGCCCCCTTGGCGACATGCGTCGCGACCAGGGCGGCAAGGCGGCCGGCGTCGCGCGCCTTCAGGGCCTCCATCATCGCATAGTGCTCGCGGTCGCTGCGCAGCAGAGATTCATGCGAGCTCCACACCGTGATCCGTGAGCCGCGCCCGCGATCGCGCAAGGCCCAGATCGTCTCCTGCAACACGGCATTTCCGCAGAAGGAGTACATCAGTTGATGGAAGGCGTGGTTGATCTCGCTCTGCTCGGTGCGGCTGCCGGTCAATACGGCCGCCGAGAACTGCGCCGCCAGTTCGTCGAGCCGCGCGATCCCGGCTTCGTCGATGCGCGCGACCGCTCTTTCCGCCGCCGCCGTCTCGAGCATGACCCGGATCGCGACGATCTCCTGATAGGTCTTCATGTCGATCTCGGCGACGCGGTAGCCCCGGTTCGGGACATGCTCGATCGTCTTGCGCACGGCGAGCTCGTCGAGGGCGCCGCGCACGTCGAAGCGCGTCGCCTCGAAACGTTCCTCCAAATCGATCTGGCGCAGCCATTCGCCCGGTCGATACATCCGCAGGCGGATGGCCTCCGCGATCGCATTGGCGAGGTCGGCCCGTCGGGTGCCGGTGTTTTTGCGTTTCCGCTCGGACGTCATGGCAGGCTCTCTAAAGCATTCTCGAGCGAAATCGACACCGGTTGGCGTAAACAAAATGGGGCAAATCAATGCTCTAGCAGGAATTGTCCGGCGCGGCAGAAGTTGGTTGCGGAACGGACCATAACATGCAACATAATTGGCGCCAATAATTTCACCAGAGGAGCAGGCCCGTGAGCGCCGTGGCAGAACAGACCGGCAAGCCGGAAGACGAGGCAGCCGCGCGCGGCAAGGCGCTCTACGAATACGGGCCGACCTCGATCTATTCGGCGAAGCACGATCCGCGCTTCCCCTACTGCCTCTATGTGCCGCCGAATCTCGGAAAGACCGGCGAGAAGCCGGAGCTGATCGTCGCGATGCACGGCACCGGCCGCGGCTTCACCGGCTATCGCGACGCCTTCTCGGCCTTCGCCCGCTGGAACAACTGCATCATCCTGGCACCGCTCTTCCCGATCGGCGTGATGGGCGACGGCTATCGCGACGGCTTCAAATACATGCGCGAAGGCAATCTCCGTTACGACCACGTCCTGCTCGCCATCGTCGACGAGGTCTGCGAGCGCTATCGTCTCGCCTTCGAGCGCTTCGGCCTGTTCGGCTATTCCGGCGGCGGCCATTTCGCCCATCGCTTCCTGATGCTCCAGCCGCACAGGCTCTGGGGCGTCTCGATCGGCGCGCCCGGCTCGGTGACCCTGCTCGATCCCAGCCGCGACTGGTGGGTCGGCACGCGCAACTTCGCCGAACTCTTCGGCCAGGAGCTCGACATCCCCGCCATGCGGAAGGTCGCGGTTCAGATGATCGTCGGCGCCGCCGATCTCGAGACCTGGGAGATCACCCACAAGCCCGGCGGCCGCAACTGGATGCCGGACGCCAACCATGCCGGCGCGACGCGGCCCGAGCGGCTGGCAAGCTTGCGCGACAACTTCGCGGAAAACGGCATCGCTGCCCGCTTCGACCTCGTGCCGAACACGCCGCATGACGGCCAGAAGGTCGTGCCGACCGTCGAGGATTTCTTCGCCGGCGAGCTCAAGAAGCTCCGCAGCGCCCGCAAGGCCGCCTGACGGCTAAACCGATAAGCATGTCGATCACGACAGCAACGACAACAGGGGAATGACCATGAACCGTCTGTTCGCTTCCGCCTTTGCGCTCGCCCTGTCGGCGGGCGCGCTCAACGCGCAAACGCTCACCGCCGTGCTCAATGCCGACATCCGCTCGACCAATCCCGGCGTGAACCGGGACGGCAACACCGACGCCGTCGAGATGCACATGGTCGAGGGCCTCGTCGGCTATGCCGAGGACGGCTCGGTCGGCCCGCTGCTGGCGGAAAAGGTCGAGATCTCGCCCGACGGCAAGACCTATACCTTCCGCCTGCGCAAGGGCGTGAAGTTCCATAACGGCGCGACCATGACCTCGGCCGACGTGCTGTGGAGCTGGAACCGCTACATGGACCCGAAGACCGACTGGCGCTGCCTCTCCGATCTCGACGGGCGCAGCGGCCTCAAGGTCGTCTCGGCCACGGCCCCGGATGCCGACACCTTCGTCATGGAGATCGACAAGCCGAACGGGCTCTTCCTCGACACGCTCGCCCGCCAGGATTGCGGCGGCACGGCCGTGATCCACAAGGATTCCGTCAAGGCCGACGGGAGCTGGGACAAGCCGGTCGGCACCGGCCCCTTCATGCTCGGCGAATGGAAGCGCGGTCAGTCGGTCCAGCTCCTCGCCTTCGACCAGTACGTCTCGCCGAAGGGCGACAAGCGCGATGGCTATATCGGCTCCAAGCGCCCGCTGGTGAAGGAAGCGCGCTTCCTGGTCATCCCTGATGCGGCGACGGTGAAAGCCGGCCTGCTCGCAGGCTCGCTCGACATGGCGCTGATGCCGGAATCGGACGTGCCCGACCTGAAGAACGCCCCCAATGTTACGCTGGCGATCGCCCCCAACCCGGTCCGCCACAGCCTGATCATCCAGACGCGCGACCCGCTGATGAAGAACCAGGCCCTGCGCCAGGCGATCGCCGCCGCGATCGACTTCCCCGAGCTCGTCGCCAATGTCAGCAACGGCCTCGGCAAGCCCAACAACTCGCCGGTCTACATGACCTCGAAATACTATGGCGAGGCCGAGAAGCAGGGCTTCAAATACGATCCCGCCGCGGCCAAGGCCCTGCTCCAGAAGGCCGGCTACAAGGGCGAGAAGATCACCATCCTCGCCAACAAGCGCTCCTCGGTGCCGAGCTTCAACACCGCGGTCATCGCCCAGGCGATGATGCAGGCGGTCGGCATCAACGCCGAGATCGAGGTCCTTGAGTGGGCGACGCAGCTCGACCGCTACAACAAGGGCAACTACCAGATGCAGGCCTTCTCCTATTCGAGCCGCTTCGACCCCGCGCTCGGCTTCGAGCAGATCTCCGGCCCGAAGGACAAGCAGCCGCGCAAAGTCTGGGAGGATCCCGAAGCGCTCGCCCTGATCGACAAGTCGATGGTGGTGACCGATCCGGCCGAGCGCCAGAAGCTCTTCGACGAATTGCACAAGCGCTTCATCGAGCAGGTGCCGACGATCTTCACCCATAACGATCTCGACATCATCGCCCATTCCAAGCGCGTGACCGGCGTGACGCCCTGGGCGTCGCAGCTGCGGCTCTGGGAAGTCAGCGTCGCCAAGTAGGCGGCTTCCGGGATCGTCGAGCTTGGGAGGCTTGCATGTTTCGCTTTGCGCTGACGCGGATAGGGATGGCGTTGCCGACGCTGCTGATCGTGGCGGTGTCGGTCTTCGTCCTGATCCGGCTGATTCCGGGTGATCCGGCCCAGTTGATGCTGGGCGATCTGGCGACGCCGGCGAGCCTCGCCGATCTGCGCGGCCGGCTCGGCCTCGACCAGAGCCTGCCGGTGCAGTTCGGCATCTGGTTCGGCCATGTCCTGCACGGCGATTTCGGCCAGTCGATCTCGTCGCAGCAGGCGGTGCTGCCGCTGATCCTGCAGCGTTTCGCGGTCAGCGCGCAGATCGTGCTCGTTGCCGTGCTGCTGGCGAGCCTGTTTGCCGTTCCGGCCGGCGTGATCGCCGCCTGGAAGCAGGATTCGTCCCTCGATATCGGCCTCGTCAGCGCCGCCACGCTGCTGCTCTCGATCCCGACCTTCTGGCTCGGCCTGCTGCTCCTGCTCTTCTTCGGCCTCAAGCTCGGCTGGCTGCCGGTCGTCGGCTATGTCTCGATCGCCGAGAACGCCAAGGCCGGCCTGCTCTACCTGATCATGCCGATCCTGACGCTGTTCCTGCACGAGATGGGCGTCATCCTGCGCATGGCGCGCGCCTCGACGCTGGAGGTGCTCCGGCTCGACTACATCACCCATGCCCGCGCCAAGGGCCTGAGCGAGAGCGCCGTGCTCTGGCGCCACGCCTTCAAGAACGCCTTCGGCCCGACCTGGACGCTGATCGGCCTCGTGCTCGGCAACCTGCTCGGCGGCATCGCGGTCGTCGAGACCGTCTTCACCATCCCCGGATTGGGCCGCCTGCTCGTCGATGCGATCTTCGCGCGCGACTACCCGGTCATCCAGGGCTGCATGCTCTTCGTCGCCTTCACCTATGTGCTGGTGAACCTCGTCATCGACCTCTGCTACCCGGTCTTCGATCCAAGGGTGACTGCGCAATGAGCGGCGACGGCACAATGACCCGCAGCAGCACGATGAGCGGCGAGCGCCGCCTGAAGCTCCCCGCCCCCAATGCGCTCGTCGGCGGCACGCTGATCGCGATCCTGCTCGCCGCCGCCGGCACCGGCGCGCTCTGGACGCCCTACGACCCGCTCAAGCTCTCCTTCCGCGAGAAGCTCGTGGCGCCCAATGCGCTGCACTGGCTCGGCACCGACGAGTTCGGCCGCGACGTGCTCTCGCGCCTGATGGCGGGTGCTGCGACGAGCGTGTGGATCAGCATCCTGACCGTGACGCTCGCCGTCGTGATGGGCACCACGATCGGCCTGTTCTCCGGCTATATGCGCGGCTGGACCGACCGCGTCATCATGGCCTTCAACGACGCACTGCTCGCCTTCCCCGGCATCCTGCTGGCGCTCGGCTTGCTTGCCGTGCTCGGCGCCAACAAATACGGCATCATCGTCGCGCTGGGCATCGCCTATACGCCCTCGGTGGCGCGCGTCGTACGCGGCACGGTGCTCTCGCTGCGCGAGCGCGAATTCATCGCAGCCTCCCGCGTCATGGGCAATGGCGAGGGCTTCACCATGCTCCGCCACATCCTGCCGAACTGCATCGCGCCGCTGACCGTGCTGGCGACCTCGATGTTCGGCTATGTGCTGCTGGCTGAGAGCGCGCTCTCCTTCCTCGGTCTCGGCGTGCCGCCGCCGGCCCCGACCTGGGGCAACATGCTCGCCGGTTCCCGGCCCTATATCGACCAGGCCGCCTGGCTCGGCATCTTCCCGGGCCTGTGCATCTCGCTGACCCTGCTCGGCATCAACCTGCTCGGCGACGCGCTGCGCGACAAGCTCGACCCACGGATGAGGGGCTCGCGATGACCACCAAAGCGTTTTCAAGCGAAGTGGGCGCCGGTTCGCGTGAAGAAAACGCGTCGAACAAGGCCGCTGCACCTCTTCTCGACGTAGCTGGCCTGACGCTGAAGATCGGCGCCAGCGGCCGCAGCGTCGTCAACGACGTCTCCTTCCAGGTCTTCCCGGGCGAGATCGTCGGCATCGTCGGCGAATCCGGCTCGGGCAAGACGCTCGCGGCCCGCGCCGTGATGGGCTTCATCCCGCCGGCCGTGCGCCTGACCGGCGGCGCCATCCGCTTCGAGGGCCAGGATGTGATGGCGATGTCGGGCAAGGATCTGCGCGCCATGCGCGGCTCCCGCGTCGGCATGGTCTTTCAGGAGCCGATGACCTCGCTCAACCCCTCCATGCTGATCGGCCGCCAGCTCGACGAGGGGCTTGAGCTGCATCGCAAGCTCGATGCCGCCGGGCGCAAGGCGCTGATCCTCGACATGCTCCGGCGCGTCGGCCTGCGCGATCCGGAAGGGGCGCTCGACTCCTACCCGCATCAGTTCTCGGGCGGCATGCGCCAGCGCATCATGCTGGCCTCCGTGATGCTGCTCAAGCCGGCTCTGCTCCTCGCCGATGAGCCGACCACCGCGCTCGACGCCGTGGTCCAGCGCGACGTGATGGAGCTGATGGTCGACCTGACCCAGGCCAACGACACCGCCGTGCTGCTGATCTCGCATGATCTCGGCATGGTCGCGCGCTATTGCAGCCGCATCGTCGTGATGTGCCAGGGCGACGTCGTCGAGCAGGGCTCGGCCGAGGACATCCTCGCCCGGCCGCAGCACCCCTACACCCGCAAGCTGCTGGCGGCGATGCCGCAGCGCCTGCCGGCCCGCTTCCTGCCGCAGGATCAGACCCCGATCGTCGCCGTGCGCGACCTCATCGTCGACTATCCCGGCCGGCAGGGCTTCTTCCGCAAGAGCGCGCCCAAGCGCGCCCTGCACGGCATCAGCATCGACGTGCAGCCGGGCGAGGTCGTCGCGGTGGTTGGCGGCTCCGGCTCGGGCAAGACGACGCTCGGCCAGTCGATCGCCGGGTTGGTCAAGCCCTCGGGCGGCGAGATCCTGTTCAACGGCAAGCCGATCGCGAAGAGCGACACCGCCTATTGGGACTACCGGCTCAACTGTCAGATGGTCTTCCAGGACCCCTATTCGTCGCTCGACCCGCGCATGACCATCGGCCAGCTCGTCGGCGAACCGCTACGGCTGGTCGAGGCGATGAGCGGCACGCAGAAGAAGGCCCGCGTCGCCGAGGTGCTGGCCGAGGTCGGGTTGAAGGACGGCTTCGCCGATCGCTATCCGCACGAGCTTTCCGGCGGCCAACGCCAGCGCGTCGCCATCGCCCGTGCCATCGTGCGGCGGCCGAGCTTCGTCATCGCCGACGAGCCGGTCTCGGCGCTCGACGTGACCGTGCGCGCGCAGGTGCTGGAACTCTTCGACGACCTGCAGAAGAAGCACGGCTTCTCCTGCCTGTTCATCAGCCACGATCTCGGCGTGGTCGAGCAGGTCGCCGACCGTGTCATCGTCATGCATGAGGGCCGCATCGTCGAGGAAGGTCCCCGCGACGACATCTTCGACAACCCGCAGCACGACTATACCAAGAAGCTGCTCTCGGCCGTGCCCGGCCTCGAAGGCACCGGCGACGGCGGCGTCAGGCTGTTCTGGCGATTGGGCGAGGGCGAGGCTCCCGCCTCGGCTTGAAAGCAGGCCGTCATGCTCGGGCTTGCCCCGAGCGTCTCGTGCCGGAGGAGGCTCCCCCACCTTCTTGTCCGGAGATTCTCGGGTCGGCGCTGACGCGACGCCCGAGAATGACGTGCAGGGAAGAACTCAGCCCTTGCGCTGCTTGGCGCCGACGAGTTCGTCCCATTTGCGGAAGGCGACGACCATCTTGTCGGGCTTCAGCGGCAGCTCGATCGGATTGTTGGCGATGAGCTCGGCATATTCCGGCCGGCCGAATTCCGCGATGACCTCCTGGCTGCGCTTCGGCGCCAGCGAGAGCGGCACGTTCTTCACCGCCGGGCCCGGATAGAGATAGCCCTCGTCATAGGAATAGGCCTGCATCTTCGGCTGCAGCACATGCGCCATGATGTCGAGCACGACGGCGAGGCGATCGTTCGGCACCCCCTTCGGCACGCACATGAAGAAGGCGTCCGAGACCCAATGGAAGCCCTTCAGCGTCTGGATCTTGGCTTCCTTCGGCACGATGCCGAGCGCGCGCGGGTTGATGTCCCAGCCCGTCGTCGAGATGATGATGTCACGCGAGCCGTCGCCGAACTCCTTCATCGTCGCGCCGGTGCCGGCCGGGTAATACTCGATGTGCTGGCCGAGTTCCTGCAGATAGGCCCAGGTCTTGTCCCAGCCGCCGACCGGATCCTGCGGGTCCTTGTCCCCCAGCAGATAGGGCAGGCCCATCATGAAGGTGCGGCCGGGTCCCGAATTGGTCGGGCGCGCATACATGAACTTGTTGGGATGGGCCTTGGCCCAGGCCAGCAGCTCCTCCGCCGTGGTCGGCACCTGTTTGACGCGGTCGGGCATGTATTCGAGCAGCGGGCCGGACGGGTAATAGTTCATCACCACGCCGAAGCCCGCACCTTGCGCCTTGTGCAGGTTGAGCGCCGCCGGCTCGTAGTTCTCCTCGAGACCGGGGAACTTGTCGGCGAAATCCGGGAAGATCTTGAGCCAGAGATTCTGCTCGAGCCCGGCCGCGAGGCCGTCCGAACCGGTCAGCACGAGGTCGAGATCGGAGCGGCCGGCATCCTGCTGCGCCTTGATCTTGCTCGCAAGCTCCGGCGCCGGCGCCTTCACATAGGTGATGCGCGAGACCAGCTTGGGGTTGGCGCTGCGATAATCGTCGAAAGCCTGCTGCATCAGCGCCAGCGCCCCGCCGACATCGATGATGTTGATCGCGACCGGCGCGGAAGGCAGCGGCGGCGAAGCGGCGAAGGCGCCGCTCGCTCCGGTCGCCAGCGCCCCGAGCCCTCCGAGGACGGCGCGGCGATCGATACCCTTCGAGAATTCCGTCATGGTTCTCCCCTTTTGTTTGATGGTGACGTCTTCAGGCCGCTGCGGGTGCAGCAAATTCGCGCGTGATGTCGCCGACCCGGACGCTGCGCACCCGCAATTCCGGCGACCATGCGATCTCGCTCTCCGGCAAGGCGATGCCGGCCTTCTCCAAGGCTCCCGCGATCGCGGCGAGCGCATGGGTCGAGGCCATCGCCACCGCCTCCTCCGGCGTCGCGATGCCCCAGGCGACGACGTTGCGCACGGCGTCGTCGAGCTTGAGCGCCGAACCTGCGAGCGAAACGCCGCCGGGCTGGCGCACCGAGCCGTCAGCCGCCAGATCGACCGGCATGCCGGCGAAGCTGTAGCGCCCCGGCTCGGCGCCGGCCGCCACGACCGCGTCGGTGACCAGGATCGAGCGTTCGAGCCCCTTGGCCCGGATCAGGCTCTTCAGCGCCTTCGGATGGATATGGATGCCGTCGGCGATGAAGCCCGCCATCAGCCGGTCCTCCGCGAGCTGCGCGAAGAGCGGGTTGACCAGCTTGTGCATCTGCTGCGGCAGGCCGTTGCCGAGATGGGTCGAGAGCGTCGCGCCGGCATCGGCCGCCGCCGCCACGATCTCGAAATCCACCGCCGCATGGCCGATGGCGACGACCTTGCCCATGCCAGCCAACGCAGCCACGAGCGCGATTCCGCCCGCGACCTCGGGAGCCAGCGTCACCATCAGGATCGGCCGCGCGAGGCCTTGCTCCAGCTTCGCGATCAGGCCGGCATCCGCCGCCGTCATCGCCTCAGGCGGATGGCAGCCGGCATAGCCGCCGGTCGGATTGAGGAACGGCCCCTCCAGATGATAGCCGGGGCACATCAGCGGCCCGAGGCGGCTCTCAGCGACCGCCTTGTCGAGCGCCGCGAAGCGCGCTTCCAGCTCGTGGGGATGCGCGGTGATGATCGTTGGCAGGCAAGTGGTGACGCCGGTCGCCAGCATCGCCTCCAGCGCCCGGTCGAGCTCGGCGGCCGTGATCGTCCCGGAATTGAAGTCGACCCCGGCGAAGCCGTTGACCTGGAGATCGACAAGGCCGGGCGTGCGCATCCCTCAGCCCTTCCGGGTCAGCAGCGCGGCGGCGGCCGGATCGATGAAGAGCACGGTGCGCGGATGCGTCTGCAGGATCGAGGCGGGGCTGAGATTGCTGACCGGCCCTTCCAGCGCCGCCTTCGTGGCCTCGGCCTTGCGGGTGTCGGAAACCGAGAGCACGATCAATTCGCTCTTCAGGATCTGGCGGATGCTCATCGAGATCGCCTGCTGCGGCACCGCCTCGAAGCTCGGGAACCAGCCCTCGCCGAATTGCTGGCGCCGGCAGGCCTCGTCCAGCTCCACAACGATATAGGGCTCTTCCGTCTCGAAATCGGCCGGCGGATCGTTGAAGGCGAGGTGGCAGTTCTCGCCAATGCCGGCGAAGCAGACGCAGATGCGCCGGCCGGCGATCAGGCCGCTCAGCGCCTTCGCATTCGCCTGCGGATCCCCCTCGCCATCGACGGGAACGAAGCGCGGCGCATCGTTCAGCGGCGCCATGAAGCGCAGGCGCAGATAGCGCCGGAAGCTCGCCGGATGCGTCTCGGGCAGGCCGACATATTCGTCGAGATGGAAGGCGGTGACCTTCGACCAGTCGATGCCCTCGGCCTTGACCAGATGCGACAGCATCTCGAACTGGCTCGCGCCGGTCGCGACGACGATCGAGGCTTCCCCGTCACGTGCGATCGTCTCGCGGATCGCTTGTGCGCCCAGCGCCGCCGCCTGCCGGCCGAGAAGATCCTTGTCGGAGGCGACATGCATCTCGATCATCGATTTTTGAACCTTTTGCGAGCTAAAATTTCCGATATTCTGGCACTGAGCTTCACCAAGGCCGCTCCGGAACGCAATGATTAATTTTGAACGCAACCGTTCTGAAATACGGCGCTCGTTCCCGAAGCTGCCATGAGTCTGATCGCGCTCGACGAAACACGCTTCGGACTGGCGCATCAGCGCGACTGCGCTCGTGCCTATGGCTTGATCCTCGCCGGCCAGGCCCATTCGCGCGGCGACCTCAGCCGCCTGCTCGACCTGCGCTCGACCAGCACCTCGCGCGTGGTCGGGGATCTGGTGGCGCGCCGCCTCGTCATCGAAACGACCGGCGAAGCCACGGGCCGCGGCCGCCCCTCCGCCATCCTGCTGGCCCATAATCGACGGATCGGCGCCTCCGTCATCCATGTCTCCAGCCAATCCCTGTTCGGCGCGCTGGTCGATCTCAGCGGGCATCTGGTCACCGAGCGCCCCATGCCGATCGAGGCGGAGGCCAGCAACGAGACCATCGCCGAAGCCATGGCCGCGCTGGCGCGGACCCTGCTGGAGGCGATGCCGCCCGGCATGAGCCATGCCGGCACGGCGGTCTCACTCTCCGGCCTGATCGACCTGCGCCGCGGCCAATGGCTTTTGGCCTCGCGCTGGCCGCGGATGCGCGGGCTCGATGTCGAAGCGGTCCTTGCGCCCATCGCCGGGCCGGTCGAGATCTGCCGCAATCTCGATGCCGAGCTGCGCGCCCGTGCCGCCCGCGATCCCGAGCAGTTCGCCGGCGGCACGCTCCTGCTGCATTGGGGCTGGGGCATCGGCCTCGCCTATGCCGAAGACGGCAGGCCCTTCGCCCCGGCCGGCTCCTTCGGCGAGCTCGGCCATTGGCGGCTGGCCGCGCTGGGGGACCGGCCCTGCGGCTGCGGCAATACCGGCTGCCTCGAGACCGGCGCCGCGCTCTGGGCACTGCTCCCGGCCTTGCGCCGGCATTGGCCGGCGCTCGACGAGGACGAGAAGCGCCTGTCCCGCCAGTTCGCCCGGCTCGACCTCCTCGCCTTGCCGGAGATCGACACGGCCTGCCGGACCTTGGCGCGGGCGCTGGCCAATGCCTGCCGATTATTGTTTCCGGCCCGCATCGCGGTCAGCGGTCCCTTCGCCAGCAATCCGCAACTTTGGGCGCATTTCAATGCGCTGTTCCGGGCCGAGGGGACCATGGACGGCTTCGCCGTGCCGGACCTCGTCAGCGTCGATGCCAGCCAGCTCTATGAGATCCACGGCGCTGCTGCCCCGCTTCTGAGCCGGGCCGCCGAAGCGCTGCTGCTGAATTCGTCCTGAAGCACGCTCCGGTTTCGACAAATGGATGCCGGCCATGCGCAGGAATGCGCTTGTTGGCACCGAAAGTAGTGCACTAGTATCCCAGCGTAAGGGCTCCGCGGCGTCGCTCATGACGTCAGAAGAGAGCCGCGAAGCCAGGGAGAGAACATGACACATCCGACACGACGCACCGTCATGGCCGGCGCGGCCGGCCTCGCCGCGCTCAAGGCTGGAGGCGCCTTCGCGCAAGCCGCATCCGGCCCCGTCGCGCTCAACATCATCGATGTCGCCGGCAATCTCCAGCTGACCCAGGCGGCCATCGAACGCTTCGGCAAGGAAAATCCGAAGCTGATCTCGCGGCTGAACTTCTCGCGCGCGCCCTCGCCGGAGCTGCCGGGTAAGCTCAAGGCGCAGCAGGCGGCCAACCGCGTCGATATCGACCTCGTGCTGACCGGCCCCGGCGCCATGTCGGACGGCATCCAGCAGGGGCTCTGGGTCGATGTCTGGAAATCGCATGCCGCGAGCCTGCCCAAGGCCGAGGAGATCTATCACGAGCAGGCGCTGATGATGCAGCGCAACTTCGGCCAGAACGAGGGCGTCGCCGTGGTCTACTCGCCCTCCGGCCCGCTCTTCGAATATGCGCCGGACCGGCTCAAGACCGTGCCGAAGACGGCCGAGGACCTCCTCGCCTATGTGAAGCAGAACCCGAAGCGCTTCACCTATGCCCGCCCCGTCAATTCCGGCCCCGGCTGGACCTGGCTGCAGGGCCTGCCCTACATCCTCGGCGATTCCGACCCGAGCGACCCGATGAAGGGCTGGGACAAGAGCTGGGCCTATCTCAAGGAGCTCGGCACCGGCATCGACTATTACCCCGGCGGCACCGCCGCGACGATGAAGGAGCTCGGCGAAGGCACCCGCGACGTCATCGTCTCGACGCTGGGCTGGGACATCAACCCGCGCGCGCTCGGCATCGTGCCGAAGGAGGCCAAGGTCTTCGTTCTCGACAAGACCCATTGGATTCCCGACACGCAGTTCATGTGCATCCCGAAGGGCACTGCGGCCGAGAAGATGCCGGCCCTGCTCGCGCTGATGTCCTACATGCTGAAGCCGGAGGCGCAGGCCTTCACCTTCGACAAGGGCTATTTCTATCCCGGCCCGGCGGTGAAGGGCGTCACCCTGGCGCAGGCGCCGCAGGAGAGCCGCGACGTGCTCGCCGAATTCGGCCGCCCCGAATACGACAAGCTGATCGAGACCCTGCCGACCCGGCCGCCGCTGACGCCGGAGCGCCTCGTCGCCGCCTTCCGCCGCTGGGACCAGGAGGTCGGCGTCGGCCACGGGGCGCCGCAATAGGAGCTATCCGGCATGCGCTTCGCCGCCATCGGCCTCGACCACCGCCATATCTACCATATGGTCGGTGGTCTCCTCGCAGCCGGCGCGACCTGCGTCGGCTTCGATCCCGCGACCAGTGACGAGCGGGTGCTCGACGGTTTCCGCGAGCGCTTCCCGACCCTGCCAGAGGTGAGCGCGGACCGGCTGATCGACGATCCCGCGATCGATCTCATCCTCTGCGCCGCCATCCCTGCTGAGCGCGCCGCCATCGCCATCCGCGCGATGCGGGCGGGCAAGGACGTCATGGTCGACAAGCCCGGCGTCACCGATTTCGACCAGCTCGCCGCGGTCGAGCAGGCGGCAGCGGAGACCGGGCGCATCTTCTCGGTCTGCTTCTCCGAGCGCTTCATCGTTCCCGCAACGATTATAGCCGGCAAACTGATTGCCGACGGCGCGATCGGCCGCGTCGTCCAGACGCTCGGCCTCGGGCCGCATCGCTTCAACCGGGCGATCCGGCCGGGCTGGTTCTTCGACAAGCGCCATTATGGCGGCATCCTGACCGATATCGCCTCGCATCAGATCGACCAGTTCCTGCACTTCACCGGCTCGGACGATGCGGCAATCGTCGCCTCCGGCATCGGCCATTTCGGTGGGCCGGACGTCCCCGATTTCGAGGATTTCGGCGAGATCCTGCTGCGCAGCGACAAGGCCGGCGGCTATATCCGCGTCGACTGGTTCACCGCTGACGGCCTGCCCACTTGGGGCGACGGGCGCCTCACCATCCTCGGCACCGAGGGCACCATCGAATTGCGCAAATATGTCGACATCGCCGGCCGGCCGGGCACCGACCATGTCTTCCTCGTCGACAAGGCCGGCACCCGCCATATCGATGCCTCGCGCGAGCCGCTGACCTATTTTCGCGACCTGATCGTGGATATCGGCGCCCGCAGCGAGACGGCCGTGAGCCAGCGCCACACCTTCACCGTCTGCCGCCTCGCCCTGGAGGCGCAGGCGAAGGCGGCCCGGCTGCCGGTGCGGCCTGAAGCGCGATCCTGAGGAAACGCCATGACACGCAAGCTCGGCATCGCCGTGATCGGGCTCGGGCCCGCCTCCCTGCCGCACTCGAAGAGCCTCGTCGATCTGGCCGGCCGTGCCGAAGTGCGCTGGGCGGTCAGCCGCACGCCGGACCGTGCCAAGGCCTATGCGCAACAATTTCCGTTTCCGACCACGACCGATCTCGATGCCGTGCTGGCGGACCCCACCGTCGACGCCGCCATCGTGCTCACGCCGCCCTCGAGCCATCTCGACGTCTCCGCCCTCTGCCTTGAAGCCGGCAAACATGTTCTGGTCGAAAAGCCTCTGGAGCTGACCAGCGAGCGCGGCCAGCGCCTCGTCGACACCGCCCGCCGCACCGGGAAAACCTTCGGCGTCACGCTGCAGCATCGCTTCCGGCCGGCGAGCCTGCGCCTCAAGGCTGCGCTCGATTCCGGCGAACTCGGCAGCATCGAGGCCGCGTTCCTGACCGTGCCCTGGTGGCGTCCGCAGAGCTATTACGACGAGCCGGGCCGCGGCACGCTGGCCCGCGACGGCGGCGGCGTGCTGCTGACCCAGGCGATCCATTCGCTCGATCTGTTCCGCTCCCTCGTCGGCGTCTCCAAGGTCGTGGCGGCGCAGGCGCGCACCACCGCCATCCATCGCATGGAAACGGAAGACTACGTCTCCGCTCTGCTCGAAACCGGCAACGGCGCCCCCGCGACCCTCGTCACCACCACCGCCGCCTATCCAGGCTATCCTGAGCGCATCGAGATCACCGGCACGAAGGGCTTCGCCTCTCTGATCGGCGGACGGCTTCGCCTCGCCTTCCTCGACGGGCGCGAGGAGGTGGTCGAGGCCGAGGGCTCGACCGGCAGCGGCGCCAACATCATGGATTTCCCGCACGACGCCCACCGCGCCGTCATCGCCGACTTCCTCGACGCGATCGAACAAGGCCGCGATCCCGCCGTCTCCGGCGAGGAGGCCTTGGCCTCGCAGCGGCTCGTCGACGAAATCTTGCAGGCGGCGCGCCGCACCGCTTGACTTGTATCTGATTTGTATCTTCCTATACGGCATCCCGCCGGGAATGCCGCATGATCCGTTATCAGGAGATCGCCCATAGTCTCGAACTCGGCCTTGCGGCCGGGGGCGACGTTTCTCGGGCAATCCCCTCCGAGCACGAGCTTTGCGAACGCTACGGCGCGAGCCGCACCACGATCCGTGCCGCACTGAAGCAGTTGCAGGACCAGGGGCTGATCGAACGCCGGCAGGGCAAGGGCACCTTCTACCGGCCGCGCCACATCACAAAACATCTCGGCAGCATCGTCGACTTCCATAGCGAGGCCCGGATGGCCGGCCGCGTGCCGAAGACGCGGGTGCTCGCTCTCGCCACCCGCGCGGCGACGCCGGCCGAGTTCACCTTGTTCGGCGCCGACATCGCCCGCGACGGTATCGTCGACCTGCTGCGCCTGCGTAGCCTCGACGACCAGCCGGCCGTGCTGCAACGCTCGCGCCTCGGCGCCGGCGTGCTCGGCTCGGTGAGACCGGATGAGTTGATGGATGCCTCGCTCTACCGCTACCTCGCCGAATGCCGCGGCATCCATGTCGCGACCGTCGAGGAGACGCTGGAACCGCTCGCGGCCGAGTCCGAAGACGCCGGCCATCTCGGCATCCCCTCGGGCACCGCGATCTTCCGCTCGCAGCGCATCGCCCGCGACGCGGTCGGCGGCGTGATCGAGGTCAGCGACAACCTGATCCGCGGCGACATCTACCGCTTCACCATCCGCCGGCAGGTCGGGAGCGTCACTCCATGAGCGTGGTCCTCGCCTGCGATCTCGGCGGCACCAGCTTCCGCGCCGCGCTTGTCGACGCGCAAGGGCGCACACGCGCCGAAAGCGTCATCATCGGCCCGACGCTGATCGACCGCATGGGCTGGTCTGAAGTCGATGCCGAAGCCTGGTGGACGATTCTTTGTGAAGCGGCCGCCAAGCTCGCGGAGGCCGAGCCCGAACTGTTCGGCGCGATCGAAGGCATCGCCATCTGCGGCGTCACCCGCACGCAGGTCTTTCTCGGCCGCGACGGGCGCCAGCTCAGGCCGGCGATCACCTGGAAGGACACCCGTTCGGAAGCGGCCGCCGCCCGCCTGCGCGACCGGCTTGGCGCCCATCCCGAAGCCGAACGCATCAATGCCTTCCATCCGCTGGCGCGCCTCGCCTGGCTGGCCGAGGAGGAGGAAGCGAGCTTCCGGGCGCTGGCCAGCGTGCTGGAGCCGAAGGACTGGCTGAATTTCCGCCTCACCGGCCGGCAGGCGGGCGACCCCGTCTCGATGGCGCGGCTGATGGCCTGCACCGAGGTGGCGGGAGATGGCGACGCGCTCTCGGCCCTCGGCCTGAAGCCTTCGATCATTCCACCGGCACTGGAACCTTGCGAGGTGCTTGGGCCGGTCCAGCCGGGTCTGCCCGGCGCGCTCGGGCGATTGGCGGGTGTGCCGGTCTTCTGCTCGTCCAGCGATACCTGGGTCGCCGTGACCGGGCTGGGCGCGATGCGGCCCGGCTTCGCCTACAACATCTCCGGCACCACCGAAGTCCTCGGCGTCGTCGGCGAGCAGGCCGCTGCCACTGAGGGCCTGCTGACGGTCGACTGGCGCGGACTCTGGCAGCTCGGCGGTCCCAGCCAGAACGGCGCCGACACCGCCGCCTGGCTAGTGTCCCTGCTCGGCGGCACGGAGCGCGGCTTCGCGGATGTCGGCGACGGCATCGGCAAGCTGCTCGCCGGGCGGCGCCATCCGCAGCCATTGGTCTTCCTGCCCTATCTCCAGGGCGAGCGCGTGCCTTATTGGAACCCGGCCTTGCGCGGCGCCTTCCTCGGACTTGGCCGCCAGCATGGCGCGACAGATCTCGCTTTTGCCGTTCTGGAAGGTGTCGCCTGCCTCAACCGCATCGTGCTGGAACGGGCCGAGGCCGCGCTCGGCGCCCCGGTCGGCGAGATCCGATTCGGCGGCGGTGCCGCTTCCAACCCGGTCTGGGCGCAGATCAAGGCCGATCTCTGCAATCGCCCGGTCGTGGTCGGTGCCGCGAAGGAACCCGGCCTGCTCGGCGCCGCCATCATCGCCTGGACGGGGCTCGGCCGCTTCCCCTCGCTCGCGGCGGCGCAGGAGGCGCTCGTCACCCCCGCCCGGCGCTACGAACCTGATCCGGCTCGTCGCGAAGCCTATGACGCCCTGTTTGCCGTCTTCCGCCGGGCCGAGGTCGCGCTCGCGCCGATCTCGGCCGATCTCGCCGGGCTCTCGCGCAGCGCCGGCAGCCTGCCCGGCATCCATGCCACGCCATCGTCTCCGTAAGGACCCGACGCCATGAAGACCCTCGTCCAGACCGAATATGGCCGCGACCATCTGCTGGTCGGCTGCGTCCATACGCTCGCCCTGCCCGGCACGCCGCTCTACGACCGCAGCGGCGGCATGCGGAAGATCGTCAAGCAGGCGAAGGAAGAGGCCCGGATCCTGGAGGAGGCCGGCTTCCACGCTTTGCTCTACACCAATGAATCCGACATGCCCTATGAGGCCAACATGCCGGTCGAGGTCGTCGCGGCGATGACCGAGGTGATCGCCGAATGCCAGGCGCAGACGAAGCTGCCGCACGGCGTCAACATGCTGATCGACCCGCCCGCCTCCATCGCCGTCGCCCATGCCACGGGCGGGCGCTTCGTGCGCGCCTTCCTGACCGGGCTGCTCGCCGGCGATATCGGCATGATGACGCCGGACGGCGCCCGCGCCTTGCGCCTGCGCGCCAATCTCGGCGCGGAGAACATCCGCATCATCTGCAACGTCACGCCCGGCTTCTCGATCAATCTCGACACGCGCCCCGTCGAGCAGCATGCCTCGGGCGCGGTCTTCATCGGGCTCGCGGATGTCGTCTGCGTCGGCGGCCCGGCCGCCGGCAAGGAGGCGGACATCTCGGTGATCGAGCGGGTTGCGAAGCAGGTCCCGGATACCCCCGTCGCGGTCGGTACCGGCGTCGCCGAGGAGAATATCGCCCGGCTCTCGGAGGTCGCCGACATCTTCATCATCGGCACCTCGATCAAGAAAGACCGCCAGACCCTGAATCCGGTCGACCCGAAGCGCGCCCACGCCCTGGTGCGCGCCTATGAAGCCCGCAAGGCGGCCTGAGATGACCAGGCCCACCACGACCAAGCCCGTCACGCTCATCACCGGCGCCTCCGGCGGCATCGGCTCGGTCCTCGCCACGACGCTCGCGGCTGCCGGCCACCGCCTCCTGCTCTGCGGGCTCGATCAGGCCGGGCTCGATGTGCTCTCCGCCGACATCACGGCCGCAGGCGGCGAAGCGCAAACGCTGGCCGGCGATGTCCGCGAGCGCGACTTCGCGCAGGCGGCGATCGATCTCGCCGCCACGCGCTTCGGCCGGCTCGACCATCTCGTGACCGGCGCCGGCGCCTCGCGCCCCGTGCCGCTGGTCGAGATGGAGGATGACGAGTGGGACAGGCTCGTCGACATCAACCTTTCGGCCGTCTTCCGCATCTCGAAAGCCGCCGCCCGCCAGATGATCGATCAGGGCGAGGGCGGTTCGATCGTCCACATCTCCTCGATCGCCCACAGCAATGGCGGCGCCAATCTCGCCTATGGCTCGGCCAAGGGCGGCGTCGCGACCCTCACCTACGGCATGGCCCAGCAGCTCGGGCCGCATGGAATCCGCGTGAATGCGGTTGCGCCGGGCATCATCGATACGCCAATGGTGCGCAACGGATTCGCTCAGCAGTTCAACGCGCTGGTCGAGGGCGCGGCGCAGCGGACGCCGCTGGGAAGACTGGGACGGCCCGAGGATGTCGCCAACGTGATCGCTTTCCTGCTTTCGGACGGCGCCGCCTTCGTCACCGGCGCGCTCATCCCGATCACCGGCGGCATCGAGATCCTGTCGCCGATCTCGACCATCGCGAAGGGAGCCTGAACCGGATGGGCGGCGTCCACCTGCGCGAATTGATCGGCCGCTACGGCACGGCGCTCGCCGGGCTGGCGCTGATCCTGTTCTTCCTGATCTTCGCGCCGAATTTCGCTACGGCGACCAATATCATCAACGTGCTGAAGGATACGAGCTTCCTCGCCATCCTGGCGCTGGGTTTCACGCTTGCCTTCATCGTGGCTGAGCTCGATCTCTCCGTCGCCGAGGTCGCGAGCCTTGCCGCGGTGGTCTGCGGCTGGCTGATCAAGCTCCAGTATCCTCCGGCCGCAGCGGTGGCGACGGCGCTGGCAGTCGGCGTGGTCTTCGGCACGCTCAATGGCTTCGGGGTGACGCGGCTGCGCATCCCCTCCCTGATCATGACGCTGAGCACCGGCGCCATCGCGCGGGGCTGCGCCTTCATGATCACGCAGGGCGTCGCCTTCACCGGCCGCTGGCCGATCCAGTTCACTGGGCTGGCGCGCGGCACCAGCTTCGGCATTCCCAATCTCGTGCTCTGGCTGGCGGGCGCCACGCTCTTCGCCTGGGGGCTGGTCAAATGGACCCGCACCGGCGCCCATATGGTCGCGACCGGCGAGGCGGACGAGGCAGCGCGGCTCGCCGGCATCGCGACCGCGCGGATGAAGCGCATCGGCCTCCTGCTCGCCGGCGTCTTCGCCGGCATCATGGCGGTGCTGCTCGCCGCCAACCTGTCCTCGGCCGCGCCGAACATGGCGGGCGACTACCTGCTCTATGCCATCGCCGCCGTGCTGCTCGGCATGACCATGTTCGAGCCCGGCAAGCCCAACGTGCCGGGCACGGTCTTCGCGGCGCTCGTGCTCAAGGTGCTCGGCAATGGCTTGGTGCTGCTCGGCGCCGCCTATTACGTTCAGGACATCATGCTCGGCGCGATCATGATCGGCTCCGTCGCCTTCTCGGCCAGCGCGATCCGGAAGGTGGCGTTCAAGGTCTGACATTCAGAATCTGCGCTCAAAGAAACAGAAAGAGGGGAGTTCACATGTTCGGTTTGCGCAAAATGCTGGTCGCGGCGGCCGCGCTCCTGGCGCTCGGCCAATCCGCTGGCGCCTTCGAGCTCGGCGTCATCGGCTTCCAGTTCTCGTCGGAGACGCATGCCCGCGTCGCCAACGCGGCGGCTGCAGCCGCCAAGGCCAAGGGCTGGAACGTCACGCTGCTGAATTCGGAGGGCGCGCTGCCCAAGCACGCCGAGCAGTTCGACGCGCTGATCGCCAAGAAGGTCGACGCCATCATCATCGCCATGGGCAAGCCGGTCGAGGCCGACGCCCAGTTCAAGGCGGCCAAGGATGCCGGCATCCCGGTCATCACCGTGCAATCGGGGTCGAGCCCGCATGCGCTCTTCGACATCCAGTCGAACGAGTACAAGATCGGCGCCGATGCCGCGCTCTACCTGCTCGGCCAGCTCGGTTATCAGGGCAACATCCTGACCTCGCGCTTCGACCTCAACGTTGCCTCGCGCATCCGCGGCAAGATCCTCGACGCCGTGCTCTCCGAGAACCAGGCGGTGAAGGAGCTCGGCAAATTCTCGATGGGCCGCACCCAGAGCTGGCGCGACGATGTCCGCTCCGGCATGCAGGCGCTGCTCCTGCAGAACCAGGGCAAGGTCAACGGCATCTGGGCCTCCTTCGACGGGCAGGCCTACATCATCGACGACCTGCTGCAGGCCCAGGGGATCAAGAAGGGCCAGATCCCGCTCGTCTCGGTCGATGGCGGCCAGGAGAGCTATGAGCGCATCGCCGACCCCAGCTCGACCTTCATGGCGACCGTCGCCGTGCCTTTCGAGGAGATGGGCAAGAAGGCGGTCGACGCAATCCAGACCATCGTCGTCGAGAAGAGGCCGAAGGAGACCGTCGCCAGCGGCCCCTATCTCTTCATGGACGCCGTGCTCGTCGACAAGAACAACGTCCAGCAGTTCCTGAAGAAGTGATGCTCTATTCCTTCTCCCCCTGCGGGAGAAAGTGGCTCGGCGAAGCCGAGACGGATGAGGGGGCGCACCGCATTAAGTCGCTAGCGAGCAGCGTCGCGCGACCCCTCACCCCAACCCTCTCCCGCAAGGGGAGAGGGGGCAGGCCGCACCCGGCCGCTGGTGCATAGCAAGCTGGTTAAACGCCATGACCGAACCCACCCCCCTCCTCTCCCTGCGCGGCATCGGCAAGAGCTACGGCGCCGTCGTTGCCGTGCGCGAGGTCGATCTCGACATCTTCCCCGGCGAGGTCGTGGCGCTCTGCGGCGACAACGGCGCCGGCAAGTCGAGCCTGATCAAGGTGATCTCCGGCGCCGAGGAGGCGAGCAGCGGCACCATCAGCATGCGTGGAAAGCCTGTCGTCTTCGGCTCGCCGCACGACGCGCTTAGCCATGGCGTCGCAACGATCTACCAGGATCTCGCGCTGGCCCCGCGCCTCTCCATCGCCCAGAACGTCTTCATGGGCTCGGAGCTGACGAAGCCCGTGCTGCTGCCCTTCCTGCGCGTGCTCGACAAGAAGAGGATGATCGCGGAATCGCGCCGCTATCTGTCGCAGCTCTCGGCCGCCGTCACCGACATGACGAGGCCCGTGGAGCGTCTCTCCGGCGGCCAGCGCCAGGCGGTGGCGATCTCGCGCGCGCTGCGCTGGAACGCCGAGATCATCATCATGGACGAGCCGACGGCGGCGCTCGGCGTCAAGGAAAGCGCCCTCGTCCTCGACCTCATCCGCAAGCTCAAGGCCGACGGGCGCACCGTCATCCTGATCAGCCACAACATGCGCGACGTGGTGGCGCTGGCCGACCGCGTCGTCATCATGGGCGCAGGCCGCAAATATGTGGACCGGCCGCTCGGCGACCTCACCGCCGACGATATCGCCCATATGATCATGTCCGGCAACGCCAAGGCGGCCTGACAAAATGCCCGAAGCGATCATCATCGACACCGATCCGGGGCAGGACGACGCCGTTGCCCTGCTGCTCGCTTTCGCCAGCCCGGGCGAAATCGACCTCAAGGCGATCACCACCGTCGCCGGCAATGTCCCGGTGGCGCAGACCACCACGAACGCGCTGCGCATCCGCGACCTCGGCCAGCGCGGCGACATCCCGGTCTATCGCGGCGCCGAGGGACCGCTCGTCTTCCCGCTCGAAACCGCCGAATTCGTCTGCGGCCCGGACGGCTTGGCGGGAGCAGACCTTCCCGCCCCTGCCAGCGAGGCCGCGCCGGGCCATGCCGTCCAGGCGATCATCGATCTCTGCCGCGCGGCTCCCGAAGATGGCGTCACGCTTTGCCCGCTCGGGCCGCTGACCAATCTGGCGCTGGCCTTTCGGCTCGCGCCGGACATCCTGCCCAAGGTCAGGCGCATCGTGCTGATGGGCGGCGCGATCGGCCTCGGCAACATCACGCCTGCCGCCGAATTCAACGTTCATGTCGATCCGCATGCGGCGGCAATCGTCTTCGGTTGCGGCCGGCCGATCGTGATGTTCGGCCTCGGCGTCACCTTGCAGGCCATCGCCAGCCACGACCAGATCGCCCGCATCGGCGCGTGCGGCAACGCCGCCGGCAAAGCCGTCTCGGGCATGCTGACCCGCCCGCGCCCCGGCGGACTCGGCAGCGACGGCCACCCGATGCACGACCCCTGCGTCATCGCCTTCCTGCTCTGGTCGGAACTCTTCGAAGGTCGCGACTGTTTCGTCGCGGTCGAGACCGGCGACGGCCCCTTGCGCGGCCGCACCACCATCGACTGGAACGGCCGGCTCAAGCGCGCGCCCAACGCCCATGTCGTCTCGGCCGTGAAGGCCCATGAGCTGTTCGAGCGGATGATCGAACGCCTCGCCACCCTGCCCTGAAGGATCGCTCCATGCCGCATTTCGTCGAAGCGTTGCAGCAGGAGGCGGCGGACGCCATCGCGCGGATGCAGGAAACCGCGCTCCGGGCGCGCCATGCCCATGCCCGCGCCGAACTGATGCGCCACATGCTGACCACCGCCCGCAAGGTGAAGCACAAACCGAAAGCGGAAGCCGTCGAAACCGTGGTGCGCGAGTGGATGGACGCCTGGAACCTCGCTCGCAGCGACTGGCCGCACATCGCCCGAGAGATGGAAGCCTTCACCGAGGCCTTCCACGATTACGCCAACGACCCGAGCGACGCCCATGACGAGCGGCTGCGCGAGACCTGCGCCGCGCTCGACATCGTGCTGGAGAAGGAGGGTACCTCGATCTCCGACCAGATGGCCTTCCGCTCGCAATGCGCCCATGGCTGGTGGGAGCTGGTGAAGCCTCTCCCCGACGACCTGCCCGGCCGCAAGCCGCGGCCCTCGATCCCGCCGCTTGAATCCGGCAAAGCATTCTGGGAAGCCGGCTGCGCCGATTTCTGCCGGTAGGGCAGCATTGTCACGGACAAACGCCGTCATCCCGGGCTTGACCCACGATGACCCCGTGGTTCCGCGTATCATCAGCAGGTTTTAGCCTTAGCCCTCGACGAACTGCATCCGGTGCAGCCGGGCATAGGCGCCGTCGCGCGCCAGCAAAGCGTCATGGCTGCCGGTCTCGACGATCCTGCCCTCGTCCATCACCACGATCAGGTCGGCCTCGCGGATGGTCGAGAGCCGATGCGCGATGACCAGGGTCGTGCGCCCCTTCATCAGCCGCGCCAGCGCCTGCTGGACGAGGCGCTCCGATTCGGTGTCGAGCGCGCTCGTCGCCTCGTCGAGCAGGAGGATCGGCGCGTCCTTCAGGATCGCGCGGGCAATCGCGATGCGCTGGCGCTCGCCACCGGAAAGCTTGTGGCCGCGCTCGCCGACGGAGGCGTCGTAGCCGCCCGGCATCGCCGTGATGAAGTCATGCGCCGCCGCAGCCTGCGCCGCCGCGACGATCTCGGCCTCGCTCGCGCCCGGCCGTCCGAAGGCGATATTGGCCCGCACCGTATCGTCGAAGAGCACGACATCCTGGCTGACGACGCCGATCTGGTGGCGCAGGCTCTTCAAGCTCACATCGCGCAGATCCTGCCCGTCGATCTCGATACGCCCCCCGGTCGGATCGTAGAGGCGCGGCACCAGCGCGAGCAGCGTCGACTTGCCGGAGCCCGAACGCCCGACCAGCGCCGTGGTCTTGCCGCCCTGCGCCACGAGGTCGATTCCTTCCAGCGCGCGCTGATCCTCGCGATAGCGAAAGCGCAGATGCCGGAAGGCGATGCCGCCGGAGGAGACCGCCAGCGGCTTCGCGCCCGGCCGGTCGAGGATCTGGGGTTTCTCGTCGAGCAGCGCGTAATAGCGCTTCAGCGAGGCGCCGGCCTCCTGCACGATGGCGTTGAGATTGCCGAGCGAGCGCATCGGCTGGGCCGCAAGCAGCAGCGCCGAGACATAACCGGTGAAATCGCCCACGGTGGACGAGCCCGAGGTGATGCGCACGCCGATCGCGGCGAGCACGCCCGCGACCGCCATGCCGCCCCCGACCTCCAGCAGCGGATCGAGCCGGCCGCGCGCATTGGCGGCCTTCATCTTGAGCGCCCGGATCGTCTCGAAGGCGCTGGCCGCCCGCTGCTTCAGATAGGGCTCGAGCGAATCGGTCTTGGCGACGCGCGCGCCCTGCAGGCTTTCGGTGACGAGGCTCGCCATGATGCCCGTCTGCTCCTGCTGGGAATTGGCCATGCGCCGGAGCTTCTTGCCGATCCGGCCGATCGGATGGGCGATCACGGGCGCGATCAGCAGCACGACCAGCGTCATCTGCCAGTCGATCCAGAACAGCGCGCCGATCAGCGCGATCGCCGTCACCACATCGCGGATGGCGATGTTGACGATGCGCGTCAGCGCTTCCTTGACGAAGGTGAAATCGGTGGTGAAGCGCTGCGTCAGCGAGGCCGGGTTCTCCTTCTGAAGCTGCGCGAGATCGGCATCGATCAGATGGCCGTAAAGCTCCGTCTGCATGTCGGCCTCGATCCGGCTGACCACGGTATTCGTCATCACCGTCTGAGCGAGCAGCGAGAAGCCCTTGATGGCGGTCACGATGACCACCACGGTCGCGACGGCGTTGATCACGCCGATATCGTAGTTGATCGACTTGGAGACCAGTCGCTCCATGCGCCGCACGAACCCGGTCGATTCGGCGGCCAGCGGATCGGCGAAGGCATCGAAGGCCGCCTTGATCAGCAGCGGATAGAAGCTCGTCGTCGCCGCGATGACCACGACCAGCGCCAGGATCATCGCCATCTGCGGCAGGTAGCGGCTGATCTGCTCGCGCCAGACGCGGGCGAAGAGCGCGAGGGTGTCGTCGGTGACGCGGCCGATCTTCATGGGCCGCGCCCTACCATGCCGGGCCGGCAAGCGCCACTGGCGTGGATGGGACGGGCAATGTGGCAATCGGGTCTTGCTCCGGACACGAAGCTGTCATCCCATGGCCCGAACGATTCAGGAGACTCCATGCCTTCGACCCCGCCGGCGCAGCCGGGCCAGAGCTTTGCCGAGATCGATACGCCTGCGCTGCTGCTCGACCTCGATGCCTTCGAGCGCAATCTCGTCGCCATGGCCGCCTTCAGCGAGGCTCACGGCATTCGTCTGCGGCCTCACGCCAAGACCCATAAGAGCCCGGAGATCGCGCTGCGCCAGATCGCCCATGGCGCCGTGGGGCAATGCTGCCAGAAGGTTTCGGAGGCGGAAATCCTCGTCGCCGGCGGCGTCGGTGACGTGCTGGTGACCAACGAGATCGCGAGCCCCGCCAAGCTGGACCGCCTCGCCATCCTCGCGCGCAGCGCCAAGATCGGCCTTTGCGTCGATCACGCCGACGGTGTGCGCGAGGCGGCTGCGGCTGCCGCGCGCCATGACGTAGTGCTCGACGTCATGGTCGAGATCGATGTCGGCGGGCGCCGCTGCGGCGTCGCGCCGGGAGAAGGCGCCGTCCGGCTGGCCGAGGCCATCGCGCGCTCGAACACGCTGCGCTTCGCCGGCTTGCAGGCCTATCACGGCGCCGCCCAGCACATGCGCTCCATCGACGAGCGCAGCGAGGCCATCGAGCGCGCCGGGCTCGCGGCGCGCAACACCGCCGAGCGTCTCGCCCAGGCCGGTTTGGAGTGCCCGGTCATCAGCGGCGCCGGCACCGGCACCTATGAGCTCGAGGCGCAGTCGGGCATCTGGAACGAATTGCAATGCGGCTCCTACATCTTCATGGACGCCGATTATGCCCGCAACCGCCAGGCCGACGGCTCGCCCTTCCGTAGCTTCGAGCACGCGCTCTTCATCCTCGCCGGCGTGATGAGCAAGCCGGTGCCGGACCGCGCCATCGTCGATGCCGGGCACAAGACCGCCTCGGTCGATTCCGGCATGCCGGTGCCGTTCCAGCGCGAGGGCGCGATCTACACCAAGCCTTCCGACGAGCATGGCGTCCTGACCGGCGATCCCGTCGCGTTGCCGCATCGCGGCGACCGCGTCCTGCTGATTCCCGGCCATTGCGACCCGACCGTGAACCTGCACGACTGGTATGTCTGCGTGCGCGGCCTGCACGGGCCCGATGCCCATGTCGAGGCGGTCTGGCCGGTTGCGGCGCGCGGCGCCCTGACCTGATCTTCCGGGACTGCTGGCTGAGCGCGGCCGCCCGGGTCACATCCTCAGCCGGTTCGAGCTGATGCGAGGCTGTGCCGCCGCCCGATGAAAGCTGGGCTGGGCCGGTCGGGCCCTTCGGCGAGGCCGCGCGCGACCATCAAGCGTTCGGGAGACGGCCTCGGAAACGCACCGTCGTCCCAGGCTTGCCCCGGGATCCATCATCAAGCGCAGCGCCTTTCGATGGATCCCGTATCGGCGTCGCTGGCGCGGCTTGTCCGGGATGACGGAGAGGTTCCGAACGGAACCTGGCAGCGTCAGGGCCGCCAGCCGGTCTCTTCCACCGGAGCGCTCTCGCGCTCTTCCTCGCGGCGCGCCTCCTCGATCACCGCGAAAAGCGCCCGCAGGGCCGCGTCGACACCTTCGCCCGAGGCCGAGGACAGGATGATCGGCATGCGCTTGGCCGCCCGCTTCAAGCGCGCCACCTGTTCCTTCAGCAGCTCCGGCGACAGCGCGTCGACCTTGGAGAGGGCGACGATCTCGGGCTTGTCCGCCAGCCCCTCGCCATAGGCCTCCAGCTCCTCGCGCACGACCTTGTAGGCCTTGCCGGCGTGCTCGCTCGTGCCCTCGACCAGATGCAGCAGCACGCGGCAGCGCTCGATATGGCCGAGGAAGCGGTCGCCGAGACCATGGCCCTCATGCGCGCCCTCGATCAGGCCGGGAATATCGGCCAGCACCATCTCCTGGTCATGGACGCGCACGACGCCGAGGCCGGGATGCAGCGTGGTGAAGGGATAATCCGCGATCTTGGGCTTGGCCGCCGTCACCGCGGCGAGGAAGGTCGATTTGCCGGCATTCGGCAGGCCGACCAGGCCCGCATCGGCGATCAGCTTCAGCCTCAACCAGATCCAGCGCTCCTCGCCCGGCAGGCCAGGATTGGCATGGCGTGGCGCCTGGTTGCTCGAGGTCTTGAAATAGGCGTTGCCGAAGCCGCCATTGCCGCCCTTGCACAGCACGAAGCGCTGGCCCGGCTCGGTCAGATCGGCGATCGGCGTCTCGCCATCCTCCTCGAGGATTTCCGTACCCGGCGGCACCTTCAGCACGATCGCCGGCGAATTGGCGCCGTGGCGGTCCTTACCCATGCCGTGCTCGCCGGTCCTGGCCTTGAAATGCTGCCGGTAGCGGTAGTCGATCAGCGTGTTCAGCCCCTGCACGCATTCGACGACGATATCGCCGCCGCGCCCGCCATCGCCGCCATTGGGCCCGCCGAACTCGATGAATTTTTCGCGACGGAAGGAGACGCAGCCGGCGCCGCCGTCACCCGCCTTCACATAGATCTTGGCCTGGTCGAGGAATTTCATGGCTTCTCAGTAGTGATCCGGGGGCGCTAGGGCAATGCGTCGCATCACGCCGCGAGCCTGAAAGCGCTCATTTCCTCGCGCAGCGCATCGGCGAAGCGCTGGGCCGCCAGCCCGGGATGCGGCGCCATGATCAGCCCGACAGTGAGCTCGAACAGCGGCGGCAGGTCCTCGGCAGGCCCCAGACGGCGCAGCGAGGGCGGCACCGCGCTTTCCGTCATCGCCGTGACGCAGAAACCGCCTTCGACCGCCGACAGCACGCCCGAGGTATGCGAGCAGGAGAAGACCAGCCGATACGCCCGCCCCGCGCTGTTCAGGGCCGCGAGGATGCGCGGTCGCGCCCGGCAGCCTTCCGAGAACAGGGCGAGCGGCAGCGTCTCCTGCAATTCGGGCCGATGGCCGCGCGCCGCGACCCAGATCAGCGGCTCGCGCCTGAGCATCTCGCCGAGCGGCCGCTGCGGATCCTGCGTCACCACGGCGAGATCGAGTTCACCGGCCTTGAGCGCCGGCTCGATCCGCTTCGAGATATCGCAGCGGACCTCGAGCTCGACCTTGGGATGCTCCACCGCGAAGCGCGCGATCAGCGGCCTCAGATAGGCGTCCATGTAGTCGTCGGGAACGCCGATGCGCAGCCGCCCTGTCGGCGTCTCCCCGCCCAGATCGGCCAGCGCCTCGCGCTCGACCGCCAGCAGGCGCCTTGCATGGGCGATCAGCCGCTCGCCCGCATCGGTCGGCGTGACGCCGCGGCGCGAGCGCTCCAGCAGCTTGTGGCCGAGCTGGCTCTCCAGATCCTGGATGCGCACCGAGATCGCCGATTGCGTGCGCCCGAGCCGCGCGCTGGCAGCGGTGAAGCCGCCGGTTTCCGCGACGGCGACCAGCATGCCGAGCGCGGCGAGGTCGAAATGGCCGTTCATCATGTGCCTCCGTGAGACGCCGATCATCCATCGATTTTAAGAATGGTTAAATCAGTATAATCCGTTTTTCCGATGCGAAAAAGCATCCTATAGCAGCGCAGAACCGGTGGACCGGCCGATGCGGGAAGGCGAAGGAAGCCTTCCGGGCCAGGCCGCCGGCACAGAAGCAGTTTCGATGTCCGCCCCCGCGATTTCCGTCCGCCCCGCCTCCCCCGCGCTCGCCATGTTCGCCGCCCTGCTCGCGGGCGCGACCTTCATCGGCTTTTCCGGCATTTTCGTCCGCCTCAGCGATGTCGGCCCGGCCGCTGCCGGCTTCTGGCGGATGATCTTCGCCATGCCCGTGCTGATGGCCTGGACCGCCTTCGAGCGGCGCCGGCCTGCGGGCGGATCCTCGCTCGGTCGCGGCGCTTTCGTGCCGATCGCGCTGGCCGGCCTGACCTTCGGCGTCGATGTCGTGCTCTACAATGCCTCGCTCGGCTTCACGACTATCGCCAACGCCTCGCTGCTCGGCAATCTCGCGCCGGTTGGCGTCGTGCTCGGCGGCTGGCTGATCCTCGGCGACAAGCCGTCGCGCCGCATCCTCGGCGCGCTGATGCTGGCGATCGCCGGCGCGCTGCTGCTCGTGCTGCCGAAATTCACCGGCAACCCCGCCGCCACCGGCAATCTCCTCGGCGATTCGCTGGCCGTCGGTGCGGCGATGTCCTACGCCGCCTATATCCTCGCCATCGGCCGTGCGCGCGGCCGCGCCGATGCCGGGCTGGTCAGCCTGATCTCCAGCCTCGTCTGCGCCGGCTTCTGCTTCGTGGCGGCGCTGGTCTTGCACGAGCAGATCATCCCGATGAGCCTGCAGGGCTGGCTCGCGGTGATCGGGCTCGGCCTCGTCTCGCATGCGCTCGGCCAGGGGCTGATCACGCTCTCGCTCGGCAGCTATGGCGCCAGCGCGGCCTCGCTCGTCATGGTCTGGCCGGCGCTGGTCGCGGTGCTCGCCGCCTGGGCGATCTTCGGCGAGCAGCCGACCCCGGTGCAGGCCTTCGGCGGCGTCGCCATTCTCGCCGCCGTGCTGATGGTGCGGCGCGGTTGAACTCCGCGCTCAGACCGCCGGCTTGACGCCATAGTGCAGGATCACGGTGCCGTTCTTGAGCGGACGGGCCGCGATCAGCGCATAATGGCGCTTTTCCGCGTTCGGCTTGAACAAGGGCGTGCCCTGCCCGATCGTGACCGGCGCGACCGCGATCATGATCTCGTCGACGAGCCCTGCCGCCAGCAGCGCCTCCGTCAGTACGGCGCTGCCGAAGACATAGACATCCTTGCCGGCTTCCGCTTTTCGGCGCGTGATCTCCCCGACGATATCGGCCGTGACCGTGGTGTTGTTCCAGTCGGAGCCGGTCAGGCTGCGTGAGGCGACGAGCTTCGGCAGGGCGTTCATGAAACCCTTGGTCTCGCCCTCCTCCTCGGCCGAAGTCCAATAGGCCTTCATGCCCTCATAGGTGACGCGGCCGAAGACGAGCAGCCCCGCCTTGCGCCCGAATTCGCTGCTGAGCGCGGAGAGCTCCTCGCCCCAGGCGTCACCATGGAAGCCGAGATCCCACTTCTCCTTGCCTTCGAAGAACCCCTCCAGCGTCACCAGATTCCAGACGATCACCTTGGCCATGGCATCCTCCCGATAGGTTCGGTCAAAACCAGTTTCAATTTGCAATCAGTTGCTGTGTAGCGAAACCGCTCCTATATTGCAACTGGTTTTGGAGACGAGCATGCGCGAGACCGGCCGTTCGGGCTGTCCGATCAATCTGACGCTGGAAATCCTGGGCGATCGCTGGAGCCTGATCGTCCTGCGCGACATCATGTTCGGCAACCGCCGGCATTTTCGCGAGATGCTGGCGAAATCGGACGAAGGCATCGCCTCGAACATCCTCGCCGACCGGCTGAAGCGGCTGGTCGAGCGCGGGCTGCTCTCGCGCCGCGACGACGCCACGCACAAGCAGAAGGCGATCTACAGCCTGACCGAGATGGGCATCGCGCTCGTCCCGGTCTTCGCCGCGATGGGCGAATGGGGCCGGCGCTTCCTGCCGGTCACCGAGGAATTGTCGATCCGTGCGGAGCTGCTCAGCGAAGGCGGCCCGGCGCTGTGGGAGCGCTTCATGCAGGAGCTCCGGCACCTGCATCTCGACGCTCCCAAGCCCGAGCAATCCGTGCTCGCCGAGCTGACGCAGGCCTATCGGGACGCGCTGGCGCGGCGGCAAGCTCTGACAGGGTGATGCCCGCTAATTCTTCAGCGCTGTTGACAACAGCGCTGAAACACACTCGACCCTCGACACCCTCCCTCCCTCCTGTTGCAGGGAGGATCGAATCGTGCTGTAGAGAAGAACAGATAGGGGGCGCCGATTCTATGGATGCTTGGAAAGCGGCTCTGGATGATCAGTTAACGGGATGGAGGCTGCGAGCGCGTACGCTGACAGCAGAAATTGCGCGGCTTCAGTCTGAGCGCGATGATCTCGAGCAGAAACTAAAGGCTGCGGAGATCCTCCTCGGTCGCCCACACATCCCGGAGATGCATGAAGAAGACCGTGCCTTAACTGTTCGCGAGGCCATCGCGTCGCTCATGCAGGACGGCAAGTCGCGAAATCCAAACGAGATTCGTGCGGCGCTGATCGCAGCGGGGTATGATGCGAGCAAAGTCGGAACCACTAGCGGAGCGTTTTACAACGCTCTAACGCGCCTCATAGAGAAAAGCGTTTTGGTAAAGTCTGAGCGCGGTGTCTACCGCCTCACATCCTCTCCAGAGGAGGACAAAGGAATAGTTGGGTAAGAAAAGGGCCCAGCCAAATTCGGCTGAGCCCTTTCAAGATCGCCGCTGACGGGTGTCCTGCCAGACCTTTGCCCGTCGGCTCATGAAAGCCTACCGCAACAGCGGCCGCAGCCGTGTTAGGAGTACCCCATGTGGCAAGCCGTCAGGAGAGAGTGATGAGGGCTGAAGCTCTGATCACATCAACTTTGGCTCGATCGGCCGAGGCGGCGTGAGCTGCCTCGGCGATTTCGTTTACTTAGCAGAATCGGCTGAATCCGTCTACCGACCATCGCAGTTCGCGCCTGTGACAGTCCCGGATCCCAGGTCACTTAGCGAATAATCTACGCACTTATTCAAGCCAGCCGCAGCCCTGACGCCTCACTCCGCCGCCATGCGTGGCGGGGCCGGCTTCGACATCGCTTCCGCCGTCGCCTCGCCCGGCGTCGCATGCTCGTCGTGGATCGGCTCCCAGGCGCTTTCGTCCTCCGCCTTGCTGAAGAAGCGGCCGAACAGGCGCCCGGTCAGATGCGAGAGATCGTCCATCACCGCGTAGAAGGACGGCACGAAGATCAGCGAGAGCACCGTCGAGACGATCAGGCCGCCGATCACCGCGATCGCCATCGGCGCGCGGAACTCGCCGCCATCGCCGACGCCATAGGCCGAGGGCAGCATGCCCGCCGCCATGGCGATGGTGGTCATCAGGATCGGGCGGGCCCGCTTGCGGCCGGCTTCGAGCAGCGCCGTCATCCGGTCCTTGCCCCGGCCAACCTCCTCCACCGCGAAATCGACCAGCATGATCGCGTTCTTGGTGACGATGCCCATCAGCATGAGCAGGCCGATATAGACCGGCATCGAGACGGCATTGCCCGTCGCCAGCAGCGCGATCACCACGCCACCGAAGGAGAGCGGCAGCGAGAGCAGGATCGTGATCGGCTGGAAGACCGAGCCGAAGAGCAGAATCAGCACCGCCAGAACCAGCATCAGGCCGGTCGTCATCGCGGTGATGAAGCCCTGCACGACCTCACCCTGGATCTCGGCATCGCCGGTCGCGGCGATCCAGACGCCGGGCGGCAGGCCGACCTCCTCGACGATGTCGTGGAACCGGTCCTGCGCGGTGCCGAGCTCGAAGCCGCGCTTGAGGTCGGCGCCGATCTGTGCCCGGCGCACGCGGTCATAGCGGTCGATCGAGCTCGGCCCCTCGCCGAAGCCGACATCGGCGACGGCCGTGAGCGGGATCGAGACGCCGTTGGTATTGGTCACGCGCAAGGCCGCGATGTTGCGGATGTCGGTGCGTGCGGCTTCGTCGAGCTGGACGCGGATCGGGATCTGCCGGTCGCCGGCGTTGAACTTGGCGAGATTGGCGCCGACATCGCCGATGGTCGCGACGCGCACGGCCTCCGAGATCGCTTCCGCCGTGACACCGAGATTGGCGGCCTCCTCCAGCTTCGGCGTGACGCGCAGCTCCGGCCGGCTCAGCGAGCCCGCGGTCGCGACGTTGAGATAGCCCGGCACCTGGCGCATCCGCGCCTCGATCTTGGCCACCGCCGCGTCGAGCGCGTCGCCATCCTTCGACAGGATCGAGAAGGCCATCTCGCGCTCGCCGCGCTCGTTGACATACCAGGCGCGCACATCCGGCACGCTGGCGAGCTTCTCGGCGATGGTGACCTTGAGCTCCTTCTGCTTGATGTCGCGCTCGGCCTTCGGCTTGAGCAGGACGAAGACGGCGGCACGGCGCACCTCGCGCTGGCCGGTCGGCGACGCCCCGCCGAGCACGAAGACGTCACGCACCTCGGGAATGGTCTTCAGCGCATCGACGAGCTTGTCGGTGGTGACGCGGGTGTCCTC
The DNA here is from genome assembly GCF_050433265.1 of Allobosea sp. OAE752. Lineage (NCBI taxonomy): Bacteria > Pseudomonadati > Pseudomonadota > Alphaproteobacteria > Hyphomicrobiales > Alloboseaceae > Allobosea > Allobosea sp. OAE752. Next base: position 79,399 of record NZ_JBNPXO010000009.1, on the reverse strand, counting down.
CAGCGTCGCGCCGGGCGGCAATTCGACGCTAGCCACGACGCGCGAGGTGTCCTCGTCCGGGATGAAGCCGGTCGGCAGGAGCTGCGTCGCCTGGATCGAGCCGAACAGGAAGAGGAAGCCGACCAGCAGCGTCGCATAGGCGGTGTTGAACGGCAGGGTCCGCCACCTGCCCGAGCCGTCGAGGCGCGGGAAGAACGGGATGCGCCGCTTCTTCAGCGTGGTTTTCAGCAGCCCGACATAGCCGCCCATGATCCAGCCATCCTTCGGATCGGCATGTTTCACCGGCCGCATCAGATAGGCGGCCATCATCGGCGTGATCAGGCGCGCGACCAGAAGCGAGAACAGCACCGCGACGGCGACGGTGAGGCCGAACTGGCGGAAATACTGCCCGGCGACGCCCCCCATGAAGGAGACCGGCGCGAAGATCGCGACGATGGTCAGCGTGATCGCGATGACGGCGAGCCCGATCTCGTCGGCCGCCTCCATCGCGGCGCGATAGGGCGATTTGCCCATCTTCATGTGCCGGACGATGTTCTCGATCTCGACGATGGCGTCGTCGACGAGGATGCCGGTGACCAGCGTGATGCCGAGCAGGCTGACGAGGTTGAGCGAGAAGCCCATCATCTCCATCGCCCAGAAGGTCGGGATGGCCGAAAGCGGCAGGGCGATGGCCGTGATCAGCGTCGCCCGCCAGTTGCGCAGGAACAGGAAGACGACGATGACGGCGAGCGCCGCGCCCTCCAGCAGCGTCTCCATCGCCGCCTTGTAGTTGCCGTGGGTATAGGCGACGGCATCGTCGATCGGCGAGATCTGGATGTTCGGATAGCGCTTGTTGAGGGCCTCGATGCGCTGCTGCACGACGTCCTTCACCGACAATTCGCTCGAGCCTTTCGAGCGGAACACCGCGAAGGTGACGACGGGGTTCTTGTTGAGCCGGCCGAAGGCGCGCGGCTCCGAATTCGAATCCTCGACGCGGCCGAGATCCTTCAGCCGGACCTCGCGGCCCCCGGTCAGCATGATCTTGGTCTCGGCCAGATCGGAGACGGTCCTAGCGCCGGCGAGTGTACGGATCGCCTGCTCCTGACCGCCGACCTCGCCGCGCCCGCCGGCCAGGTCGACATTGGTCGCCCGCACCTGACGGTTGACCTCGCCGGCGGTGATGCCGAGCGCCAGCAAACGGTCGGGATCGAGCGAGATCCGGATCTCGCGATCGACGCCGCCATAGCGCTCGACCCGGCCGACGCCTTTCAGCCCTTGCAGTTCGCGCGCGACGACATCGTCGACATGCCAGGAGAGCTGCTCCAGCGTCATGCCGGCGGAGGCCGCGCCATAGGTCAGGATAGACTGGCCCTCGACATCGATGCGCTGGATGATCGGCTCGTCGATGGTGCGCGGCAGGTCGGCCCGGATCTTGGCGATGGCGTCCTTGACGTCGTTGACGGCGCGGTCGGTGTTGGTCTCGAGCCGGAACTCGATCAGCGTCAGCGACTGGCCGTCGGTCAGCGTCGAGGTGACGTGCTTGACCCCGGTGATGTTGGCGACGGAATCCTCGACGCGCTTGCTGACCTGGCTTTCGAGCTCGGCCGGCGCGGCGCCCGACTGCGTCACGGTCACCGAGACGAGCGGCACGTCGATGTTCGGGAAGCGCGTCACCGGCAGCTTCGAGAAGGAGAGCAGCCCGAGCACGCAGAGCACGACGAAGAGCAGGATCGCCGGGACGGGCTTCCGGATCGACCAGGCGGAGAAATTGACGTTCATCGCCCGCCCCGTCAGTTGGTCGCGACGGGCGTGATGAGATCGCCGTCCCGCACGAAGGTGCCGGCGCGCGCCACCACGGTCTCGCCCGCGGCGAGCCCGGTCGCGATCTCGGCGCGCCCGTCCCCGGAGAGGCCGAGCGTCACCTTCCTGGTCACGATCTTGCCCTCCTTCACCGTCTGCACCGTCGGGCCGCTGCGCGTATAGGTGATCGCCGAAAGCGGCAGCGTGACCGCCTGCTTGCGGCCGGTCTCGATGACCCCACGCGCAAAGGAGCCGATCGCGACCGGCGGGTTGCCGTCGAGCGCGACGCGCACACGGCCGAGCCGCGAGGTCTTGTCGACCTCCGGAGAGATCAGGCGGATCGTGCCCTTGAGCGCTTCCTTGGCGCCGGCCGGCGTGACCGCGACCGGCTGGCCCAGCGTCAGCGCCGGGATATCGACCTCGGCGACCTGCGCCTCCAGCTCGACGGCGCCGTTCGCGATGATCCGGAACAGCGGTTCCGAACTCGGCAGCATGCTCGCCGTCGCGCCGAGCTTGGCGGTGCGGCGGCTGATCATGCCGGCCTGCGGCGCCTTGATCTCGGTCCGCGCCAGACGGACGGCGATGTCGTTGCCCTGCGCCCGCGCCAAAGCGCGATCGGCGGTGGCGATGGCGAGCGCCTCGCGAGCGGAACTGGCCCGAGCCTGAGCCGAGCGCGCCGCGGCGGAGCGCTGGTCGAAGGTCTCGGCGCTGGCATTGCCGCTGTCGCGCAGCGCCTTGGTGCGATCGAAGGCGTTGTTGGCCTGCACCAGATTGGCGTCGGCCTCGGCGATCTGGGCGTTGGCCTGGGCGATCGCAGCTTCGGCGCGGGCGATCTGCGCGTCGTTCTGCGTCTTCTGCACATCGAGCATCGTGCGGTCCAGCCGCGCCAGCACCTGCCCCTTGACGACCTTGTCGCCTTCCTCGGCGAGAATGGCGATGATCGACAGCCCGTCGACCTCAGGCGAGACCAGAACCTCGTCGCGCGCGATCATCGACCCCGAGACGAGGACGCTCTGGACGATCTCGGTGGTCTTGGCATGGGTGACGGTGACGGATGGACCGGTTGCCGGCGCCTGAGGATGGGCCGCCGACGCCTGGGAGCTGGCCGCGGGCGCCTGTGCGCGTGCCGGCACGGCGGCAGTCGCCGCAAGCAGCATCGCCGGAAGCATCAGGCGCAGTGCGGGGGAGAGAAGGCTCATCGGGAACGACCCTGTTGCGGCGGCGCGGCGGAGGCGCGGCAAGTGCGGATGGGAGAGCGCGCGTCGCATCACGGCTGCGTCTCGATTTCGGGGAGGAGCATGGTGCGGGCGAGCGTGCGCATGCTTCTGAACAGAACGTCGGCGCCGGCCTCGGCATCGAAATGGGGCTCGATACCGCGGCGACAGAAAAAGCCGTCTGCCATCATCGAGATCGCCAGCAGGAAGCTCTGCTCGTCGAGGGTCGCCGGCAATTCGCCGTTGCGCTTCGCCTCGGAGATCGCGGCGATGAGCCCCTCCATCAGGGATCCCTCGATGTCAGCGCACATGCTGGCCATCTGCTCGTTACGCGCGGCCTCGGCCCAGATCTGAAGCGCGATCACCGCCTTTTCGCGCGGCTGGCGGACGAGATGCTTGCGCCCGATCTCCTCGAGCTGGTCGAGCAGCGACCCCTTGCTCGGGCAAAGCCCGGCGAAATCCGCGGCGATCGTGCTGCGGTCGCGCTCGGCCATGCCGGCGATGATCGCGTCCTTGGAATTGAAGTAGCGGTAGAGATTGCCCGGGCTCATGCCGGCTTCCGCCGCCACGTCCTGCATCGTGGCCACATGGAATCCGCTGCGCGCGAAGACCCCTTCGGCGGCGTCGAGGATGCGGATATGGCGCTCCGAAAGCGGGCTTTCGGGCAAGGCTGTGGCGAGATGCTGCGACATGGACCGCGCGATAATGAGAATGAACGTTCATTCCCATCGCAGCCAATTGTGGCCGCGTCAAGGAGAGCCTCCCCGCCACAGGCGAGCCGGCTTTCCCTGCAAAGCGTGGCGTGCGTCCGGAATCGGCACGCAACATGCGGCTCAAAATTTGCTTGCTTCGTTCCGTCTGGAACTTCATCCTGCGGTGATCCGTCATGGTTTCACGCGTCCCTCTCAATCCCGGCCGCGCGCCAGCGAGCCTGAAGTCGGTGATGAACGACCACGCCTTTCCTCCTCGTCTGGCCGGACGCACCCGCCCGCCTGCCGCGACCCGGCGCCCGCCCTCGGCTCCCAGGCCGGTGCTGATCGTGCTGCATCAGGAGCATTCCACGCCCGGCCGCGTCGGCCGGCTGCTGCAGGCGCGTGGCCATGCGCTCGACATCCGCAAGCCGCGCTTCGGCGATTCGCTGCCCGCGACCATGCGCGACCATGCCGGGGCAGTGATCTTCGGCGGCCCGATGGGGGCCAATGATCCCGAGGATTTCGTCAAGGCGGAGATCGACTGGATCGGCACCTGCCTGAAGGAGGACGCACCTTTCCTCGGCATCTGCCTCGGCGCGCAGATGCTGGCCAAGCAGATGGGTGCTGAGGTCTACACCCATGGTGAAGGTCGCGCCGAGGTCGGCTATTACCCGCTCTCCATCACCGAGGCTGGAAAGGCCCATGCCGAGACGGCCGGCTTCGTCTGGCCCGGCACCGTCTATCAATGGCACCGCGACGGCTTCGACTGCCCGCGCGGCGCCGAATGCCTCGCCACCGGCGGCGATTTCCCGACCCAGGCGATCCGCGCCGCCTCGCGCGTCTACGGCATCCAGTTCCACCCCGAGGTCACGCCCGCGATGATGTATCGCTGGTCGGTGCGCGGCTATGAGCGCACCCTGATGCCGGGCGCGCAGCTCGGCCACACCCATGTGCCTGGCTGGTTCCAGCACGACCCGGCGATCCGCCTCTGGCTCGACGCCTTCCTCGACCATTGGCTGAAGGAGCCGGCGGAAGCCGGAACGGCAACCGCGTGACTCGTACAGCTCTCGTCCTCGGCGCCGGCATGGTCGGCGTCTCCTGCGCGCTCGCCTTGCAGAAGCGCGGCTTCACCGTGACACTCATCGATCGCAAGGAGCCGGGACGCGAAACCTCCTATGGCAACGCCGGGGTGCTCGCCCGCTCCTCGATCGCACCACTCAACAACCCCTCGCTCTACGGCAAGCTGGCCAGCTATCTCGGTAACGGCCACCCGGCGCTCAATCTGAGCTGGCGCCGCGCCCTGACGCGGCCGGGCTGGCTGCTGCGCTTCCTCTGGGAAGGCCGCCCCTCCCAGGCGGCCGCCCGCATCGCCGCGCTCGATTCCATCACCGCCAGCACGGTCGAGCGCCACCGCGCCCTGATGACCGAGGCCGGCGTGGCGCATCGCCTGCGCGAGAACGGCACGCTCAAGCTCTGGCGCAGCGAAGCCGGCCATGCCGCCGCGCAGGCCGAGCATCATTTCCTCAAGCGCCACGGCATCGCCTCGCGGCTCCTCGACCGGCAGGGCATCTCCGCCGTCGAGCCGCATCTGAACCCGATCTTTCGAGCCGGCCTGCTCATCCCCTCCAACGCCTCGGTCGATTCCCCCGGCGCCGTCACCGCCGCCTATGCCGCGCTCTTCGCCGGCCGCGGCGGGCAGATCGTGCAGGCCGAGGTGAAGGCGCTCACCCGTCAAGACGCCGGCTGGCGCGCCGCAACCGACAAGGGCACCTTCGAGGCCGGGATCGCCGTAGTGGCGCTCGGCCCCTGGAGCGGCGATCTGCTGAAACCGCTCGGCCTCGACCCCAGGCTCGATGTCGAGCGCGGCTATCACCGCCACCTGAAGCCCGAAGCCCGCGCGACCTTGTCGCGGCCGATCTACGATGTCGACGCCGCTTATTTCATGGCGCCGATGGAGCAGGGCTATCGCGTGACCAGCGGCGTCGACCTGTCCTTCCGCGACGCGCCCGACGCGCATCGCCAGATCGACAGCGTGACGGAGGCTGCGCGCGAGGCCTTTCCGCTCGGCGCCGTTGCCGGCGAAACCTGGCGCGGGGCGCGGCCGACCTTGCCGGATTCACTGCCGATGATTGGCGAGGCGCCTGGTAATCCCGGCCTCTGGCTCGCCTTCGGCAACCAGCATATCGGCTTCTCGACTGGCCCGATTACCGGCGAGATGATCGCGGCGATGGTCTGCGGCGAGGCGCCGCCGGCCGATCCTAAGCCGTTCCGGCCGGGACGGTATATCGGCTGAGGTCGGCTTTAGAGACCCATCGAAATGGGCGCTGGGAACCCCTCTCCCGGATGAGAGAAGGGTACCCCGCGCTTTCCACTAGCGACACGCGGACAACACCAACGAAAAACGCCAGCCCAGAGGCTGGCGTTGATCGAAGCACCGGAAGCGCAGCCGATCGCGCCGGCTCAGACCTGGCGCGCCACCATCATCTTCTTGACCTCGGCGATCGCCTTGGCCGGGTTCAGGCCCTTCGGGCAGGCATTCGCGCAGTTCATGATGGTGTGGCAGCGATAGAGCCGGAAGGGATCTTCCAGATTGTCGAGCCGTTCGCCGGTCGCCTCGTCGCGCGAGTCGATCAGCCAGCGATAGGCCTGCAGCAGCGCGGCCGGGCCGAGATAGCGGTCGCCGTTCCACCAATAGCTCGGGCACGAGGTCGAGCAGCAGGCGCACAGGATGCACTCGTAGAGCCCGTCGAGCTTCTCGCGGTCGTCCTTGGCCTGGCGCCACTCCTTCTCGGGAGCCGGCGTCGTCGTCTTCAGCCAGGGCTCGATCGAGGCGTGCTGAGCGTAGAAGCGCGTCAGGTCGGGCACGAGGTCCTTGACCACCGGCATATGCGGCAGCGGGTAGATCGCGACCCGGCCCGCATTCTTGCCGGTGCCACCGCACTCGTCGATGCCGGTGGTGCAGGCGAGCCCGTTCTTGCCGTCCATGTTCATGGCGCAGGAACCGCAGATGCCCTCGCGGCAGGAGCGGCGGAAGGTCAGGGTCGGGTCGACCTTGTTCTTGATCCAGATCAGCGCGTCCAGAACCATCGGCCCGCAATCGTCGCGGTCGACATAATAGGTGTCGGTGCGCGGATTGGCGGTGTCGTCCGGGTTCCAGCGATAGATCTTGAACTCGGTGACGTTCTTGGCGCCGGCCGGCTTCGGCCAGGCCTTGCCTTCAGTCAGGCGGGAGTTCTTCGGAAGATTGAATTCAGCCATCAGATCGTCCTCAGTACACCCGTGCCTTGGGCTTGATGTACTCGATGTCGTTGGACATCGTGTAGGTGTGCACCGGGCGGTCGTCGAGCGTGACGGTCCGCTTCTCGTCGTCGATCCAGGACAGGGTGTGCTTCATCCAGTCCTTGTCGTCGCGGTTCGGATAGTCCTCGCGGGCATGGGCGCCGCGGCTTTCCGGCCGGTTCAGCGCCGAGTCCATGGTCACGACCGCCTGGGTGATCAGGTTGTCGAATTCCAGCGTCTCGATCAGGTCCGAGTTCCAGATCAGCGAGCGGTCCTTCGTGCCAACATCGGCGATGCCGCCCCAGACCTCGTGGATGAGCTTGTGGCCCTCTTCCAGCGTCTCGCCGGTGCGGTAGACGGCGCAGTTGTCCTGCATCGTCCGCTGCATCTTGTCGCGCAGCACCGCGGTCGGCGTGCCGCCGGCAGCATTGCGGTACTTGTCGAGGCGGGTGAGCGCGAGGTCGGAGGAGCCCTTCGGCAATTCCGGCTGCTTCTCGCCGGCCGTGACCGTCTCGGCGCAGCGCAGACCGGCCGCGCGGCCGAAGACAACGAGGTCGATCAGCGAGTTCGAGCCGAGGCGGTTGGCGCCATGCACCGAGACGCAGGCCGCCTCGCCGAGCGCCATCAGGCCGGGAACGACGGTATCCGGATCGCCCCCGACCTTGGTCAGCACCTCGCCGTGGAAGTTCGTCGGGATGCCGCCCATGTTGTAGTGCACCGTCGGCAGAACCGGGATCGGCTCGCGCGTCACGTCGACGCCGGCGAAGATCTTGGCGCTCTCGGAGATGCCGGGCAGGCGCTCATGCAGGATCTTCGGGTCGAGATGGTCGAGATGCAGGTAGATGTGGTCCTTGGTCTTGCCCACGCCGCGCCCGGCCCGGATCTCCATCGTCATCGAGCGTGAGACGACGTCGCGCGAGGCGAGGTCCTTGGCCGAGGGGGCATAGCGCTCCATGAAGCGCTCGCCCTCCGAGTTGGTGAGATAACCGCCTTCGCCACGCGCGCCCTCGGTGATCAGGCAGCCCGAGCCGTAGATGCCGGTCGGGTGGAACTGCACGAACTCCATGTCCTGCAGCGGCAGGCCGGCGCGCAGCACCATGCCGCCACCGTCGCCGGTGCAGGTATGGGCCGAGGTCGCGGAGAAATAGGCGCGGCCATAGCCGCCGGTCGCCAGGATGGTCTGCTGGGCGCGGAAGCGGTGCAGCGTGCCGTCATCGAGCTTGAGCGCGATCACGCCACGGCAATGGCCGTCCTCGTCCATGATCAGGTCGATGGCGAAATATTCGATGAAGAACTCGGTGTTGTAGCGCAGCGCCTGGCCATAGAGCGTGTGCAGCATGGCGTGGCCGGTGCGGTCGGCCGCGGCGCAGGTGCGCTGGGCCGGCGGGCCCTCGCCGAATTCGGTGGTCATGCCGCCGAAGGGGCGCTGGTAGATGCGGCCATCCTCGGTGCGCGAGAAGGGCACGCCCCAATGTTCGAGCTCGTAGACGGCGGCCGGCGCGTTGCGCACGAGATATTCAATCGCGTCCTGGTCGCCGAGCCAGTCCGACCCCTTCACGGTGTCGTACATATGCCACTGCCAGGTGTCCTTGCCCATATTGCCGAGCGAGGCGGCGACGCCGCCCTGGGCCGCGACGGTGTGCGAGCGGGTCGGGAAGACCTTGGTGATGCAGGCGGTGCGCAGGCCGGCCTGCGAGCAGCCGACCGTGGCGCGAAGGCCGGCGCCGCCGGCGCCGACGACGACGACGTCGAAGGTGTGGTCCGTGATCGGATAGGCGGTGCCGGTATAGGCCGGGACCGGGCGGGATTTTGTGATCGCCATCGGATCAGCCTCCAAAAGACAGCTTCAGCACCGCGTAGACGCTTGCCGCGCCGATCGCGATGGCGAAGAAGGTGTTGGCCATGACGGCGAGGATCTTGGTCCCCTCGTTATGGACGTAATCCTCGATGATGACCTGCATGCCGAGCCGCATATGGATGCAGGCCGAGAGGGTGAAGAGCAGCATCAGGATCGCGACGAGAGGGTTCGACAGCAGCGCGATCGCCGCCGGATAGGGCCGGCCGACCAGCGCGATGACGATGCCGATGAAGATGATCGTCAGGATCAGGTTCGAGACGGCGGTGACACGCTGCAGCCAGAAATGGCCGGTGCCGGACTTGGCGGAGCCGAGGCCGCGAACACGGCCGAGCGGGGTGCGCATCGAGGAATTGGACAGCATGAGCGGGCTCCTCAGCGCAGGACCAGGGCGACGATCCAGACCAGGACCGTCAAGCTCACCGAGGCGACGAGCGAGAACTTCGCCATGTTCATCCGGGTTTCGGGCTCATAGCCCTTGCCCATGTCCCAGACGAAATGCCTCAAGCCCCCGACCATGTGGTGGATCAGCGAGAAGCTGTAGAGGAAGAGGACGAGCCGGCCGAGGAAGGAGCCGGCTATCGCCTGGGCCGTATCGAAGGCGGCGGGCCCCGACGCAGCGGCGACCAGCCAGGCGGCGATCAGCACCGTGCCGAGATAGAGCCCCGTGCCGGTGACGCGATGGGCGACGGACATCGCCATCGTCCAGGACCAGCGATAGATCTGCAGGTGGGGCGAAAGCGGACGAGCCGCGGGCTTGACCTCGGCCAATATCATTCTCCGATCAAGCGGCCCGTCGGAAGGAACGGACCCATTTGGGATCATTCTAGAGTGACCCGCTCTGTAACGAAACCGGCACGACGCTGCAATGCGGCAGGCGCGAAGCAAAGTTACAGATTCTGAAATTCGTCATTTTCTTATCGAAAGCTTACCGCGGCAGCAGCGCCCAATAGTCGAAATCGAGGATCACGCCGGGCGCATATTGCTCGCCTTCCTTGAGCGGATGGGCCGCGCACGGCAGATTCTTGGTGGCGACGAGCCGGAGCCTGAGCGCGCCGACATCGCTGCGCCCCGGCAGCTCCGCGCATGCCAGAACCTCGCTCCAGGCATAGACGGTATCCCCCGCGAACAGCGGCGCGACATGGCGCCCACCATTGATCGCGGCGATGTGAAAGGCGTTGCCGAGCCCGTTGAACGAGAGGGCGCGGGCGAGGCTGATGACATGGCCGCCATAGATCAGCCTCTTGCCGAAGCGGCTGCCCTGCGCGGCATGGGCGTCGAAATGCACCCGCGCCGTGTTCTGGTAGAGCCGAGTGGCGAGCTGATGCTCGGCCTCCTCGACGGTCATGCCGTCGACATGGTCGATCTTCTCGCCCACCGCATAATCGCCCCAGCGGAAGCGCGAACCGGCCAGCGCATCGTCATGGCCGGCGAGATCGAGCGGCGGACAGCCCTCGCCCAACACGTCCGGCAGGACGGCCTTGGCCAGCTCCGGCACCTGCTCGGCATGGGCGGGCGTGCCCGGCTGGCGCTTGCGCACCAGCACCCAGCGCGCATAGCTCAGCACGATGTCGCCATGCTGGTTGCGGCCGATGGAGCGGACATAGACGATGCCGGCATCGCCGGCCGAGGCCTGCTTCAGCCCGATGACCTCGGAGGTCGTCGAAAGCGTGTCGCCGACGAAGACGGGCTTGAGGAAGCGCCCGTCGGCATAGCCGAGATTGGCGACGGCATTCAGCGAGATATCCGGCACCGTCTTGCCGAAGACGATGTGGAAGACGAGCAGATCGTCGACCGGCGCCGCCGGATAGCCGATGGCGCGGGCGAAGGCCTCGGAGGATTGCACGGCGAAGCGCGGGCCGTAGAGCGCCGTGTAAAGCGCGACGTCGCCCGCCGTGACCGTGCGCGGCGTCGCATGGACGATGACGTCCCCGAGGTGGAAATCCTCGAAAAAGCGGCCGGAACTGGTCTTGATCGTCGCGCCGGTCATGCGTTGCCTCCTGATGGGAGGCGAGTTTGCGTTGCAACGAAGCTCTGCGTCCAGCCCTGAAGACAGGTCGAGCGTCATGCTCGGGCTTGACCCGGGCATCTCGTGAAGGAGAAGCCCCCACGCGTCGCGAGATTCTCGGGTCGCCGCTGCGCGGCACCCGAGAATGACGCCCTTCGATCACCCCGCGATCGTCGCGAGCTTCGCCAGATCGACATTCGCGCCGCAGACGAGCACGCCGAGCCGCTCGCCCTTGGCGGGCTTGTAGGCGCCGCTGATCAGCGCGCCGAAGGCCGCCGCGCCGCCGGGCTCCACCGCGAGACGAAAATCCCGCCACAGCGCCGCCTGCGCCGCCGTGATCGCTGCGTCAGCCACCAGCGCGACATGGTCGACCGTGTCCTTGCAGACATCGTAGACGAGCTGGCCGACATTGCGCGCGCCGAGCGAATCGGCGGCGACGGAGGCGACCTTGACCTCGGCCGGCCCCTTCGCCTCCAGCGCCGCCTGCAAGGCGCGCGAGCCTTCCGGTTCGACGCCGACGACCCTGACCTTGCTGCCGGCAAACCAGCTCGCAATGCCCGAGATCAGTCCGCCACCGCCGACCGCGACGAGAACGGTGTCGAGATCGGGTTCCTGCAGATCCCATTCACGGCCGAGCGTGCCCTGGCCGGTGACGGTCTCCTTCGCCGCGAAGGGATGGATCTTCAGCGCGCCGGTTTCCGCGACGAAGCGGTCGCAGGCCGCCTGGGCATCGTCATATTGCGCGCCGCCGACCACAACCTCGGCACCGAAGCGCTTGATCGCCTCGATCTTGGCCGCGGGCGAGATCTCGGGCACGAAGATCGTCGCCTTCACCCCGCGCTTCATCGCGGCATAGGCCACCGCCGCGCCGTGATTGCCGCCCGAGGCCGCCGAGACGCCCGCAGCCGGCACCGCCAGCGAGAGCAGGTTGTTGAAGGCGCCGCGCGTCTTGAACGAGCCGGCATGCTGCAGGCATTCGAGCTTGAGCGAGAGATCCGCGGCCGAGCCGAGAGCGCCACTGCCCAGCCGCATGACAGGCGTGATCCGGGCATGGTCGGCGATGCGTGCCGCCGCTTCCTCGATCATCGGACGGGTGACGGGGCGTTCGCTCATGGCTCGATCCTGTGATGACGGCGCCCGGGACGAGAATGTCCAGATCGCGATGGGAAGCCCGTGGCTATCGCGCCCCGGCGGATCGGGAAAGGGCTTTCCGCGCCCGGCGGCAATGTGCCGGGCGACGACCAGCGCCGCCAGCGCATCGAGGAGATCGTCCGCCGCCGCGCCGCGCGGAGGCCGCGCCGAGAGCGCCTCGGGCGCGATGCCGGCGTCCCGGAGCAGTCCCCGTCGCTCGGCCATGCCGGGGGGATTGATGACCCCCTTGACCTTCTTCGGATGGGCGAGCGGCACGCCCTTCATCATTCGGAAGGCGAGCTCGGGATGGACCTCGAAGACGCGCTCGCGCCATTCCACCTCCGCGCGCAGCAAGGCATCGATCTCGCGGATCTTCGGGAAGAGGTGAAAGCCCTGCTTCGAGACCTTGCGGGGCGGATCGGACGCCGCGAGCGCCAACGCGCAAGCCTCTCGATAATCGGACGCTTCGACAGCCCGGCGCGCCGGAATCGAAAAAACCGAGGACTGCCTGTCGCCCAGCAGCGCCCGCACCGCCTGCTCCGGTCCGCGCCCGGAACCCGTCACCTGATCCGGCAGACCGATCGGCATGTCGACCGCAACGATATCGGGCCCGATCTCGCCGGCGAACAGATCGGCGAAGCGCGGCACCACACGGATGATCGGGGCCTCCGGCCCTTCGGCGGAAGCGATGGCCGCGATCCAACCCGCCTTGCAGCCATCCACACCGGCCAGCCATGCCATGCCCGTTCCCTCCGCCTTTCGCAGCGCTGGCATCGCATCCGCGTTCGTCTACTGTGCGGCGCAGCACAAGCCGGCCGTGTCAGGAGAGACGATGACCGCGATCCGCCCCCGCCGCAGCGCCCTTTATATGCCGGGCTCGAACGCCCGCGCGCTGGAAAAGGCGCGTGAGATCGCGGCCGACGTCCTGATCCTCGACCTGGAGGATGCTGTCGCCCCCGATGCCAAGGCAACGGCGCGCGAGCAAGTCTGCGCCGCCGTGAAGGCGGGCGGCTATGGCCGGCGCGAGCTGGTGATCCGCGTCAACGGCGCCGGCACGCCCTGGTTCGCGGACGACCTGGCTGCCGCAGCGGAGGCCGGGCCGCAGGCGATCCTGGTCCCGAAGGTCTCGGCGCCGGATGAACTGCACGAGATCGCCAGCCGGCTCGGTGGTCTTCGGGCCGATTCCGCCATCGCGGTCTGGGCGATGATCGAGACCCCGCTCGCGATCCTCGACGTCGAGCGCATCGCACGGGCCGCGCGCGACCCTGCCACGCGGCTCGCCTGCTTCGTCATGGGCACGAACGATCTCGCCAAGGAGACCCGCGCCCGCTTCGTGCCGGGCCGGGCGACGATGCTGCCCTGGCTGACGAGCGCGCTGCTGGCCGCCCGCGCCCATGGCATCGACATCCTCGACGGCGTCTACAACGACATCAAGGACGAGGCCGGCTTCCGCGCCGAATGCGAGCAGGCGCGCGATCTCGGCTTCGACGGCAAGACCCTGATCCACCCCTCGCAGGTCGGGCCGGCGAATACGGTCTTCGCGCCGGACGAGGCGGAGCTCGCCCGGGCACGGGCCATCATCGCCGCCTTCGACCTGCCGGAGAACGCCGGCAAGGGCGCGATCCAGCTCGACGGCCGCATGGTCGAATTGCTGCATGCCGAGATGGCCCGCCGCACCGTGGCGCTGGCGGAGGCGATCGCGGCGTAAGTCCCCTCTCCCCTTGCGGGAGAGGGTTAGGGTGAGGGGTCGCGCGACGTGAACGCGAGCCGGACACTGACTTCCAAAGACCTGCGGGCCACCTTCTCCCGCAAGGGGAGAAGGAAGGTCGCGCTCGGATGGTCGGGCGGCCCGCTCAGCCCTTCGCGGCCTTGGCCCGCTCGATCGCCTCGACGATCAGCTTCTTGGCCATGGCGGCGTCGCCCCAGCCCTTGAGCTTCACCCATTTCCCGGGCTCCAGATCCTTGTAGTGCTCGAAGAAGTGCTGGATCTGGTCGAGGGTGATCTTCGGCAAATCGGTGTAGTCGTGGACGTTCTCGTAGCGCTTGGTCAGCTTCGGTACGGGAACGGCGATGATCTTCTCGTCGCCGCCGCCCTCGTCTTCCATCAGCATCACGCCGATCGGCCTGACCGCGATGTAGGAGCCCGGCACCAGCGGGCGGGTATTGGCGACCAGCACGTCGCAAGGGTCGCCATCCTCCGACAGCGTGTGCGGGATGAAGCCGTAATTGCCGGGATAGCGCATCGGCGTATAGAGGAAGCGGTCGACGAAGAGCGTGCCGGCCTCCTTGTCCATCTCGTACTTGATCGGCTCGCCCCCGATCGCCACCTCGATCAGGACATTCACTTCGTCAGGCGGGTTCTTGCCGATGGAGATGGCGTCGATGCGCATGAGGGAACCTGTCGCTTGGATATTTCGCCGGGCCTTATGCAAGTTCGCGGCAAAAAGTCCAACCCCTTCCGGCAGGACAAGCCATCAGACGATTTGCGCATGGTTGCCGTCACTGCTATCCGGCCCGTCATGAACAGCCCCGAGACCAGGCCGTGCTGAGCCGCCTGCGCCCCGACGAAGAGCGCTATGCCCGCCGCATGGCCCGCATCGCCCGCTGGGACCGGCCGATCGAAGGCCGGGCCGCGCGCCTGCGCGCCTGGGCCAACATGCTGCTGGTCGACCACGGCGTCTTCCGCCTCGCCTATCTCAACGCCCATCGCGTGACGCCGCGTCTCTGGCGTTCGGCCCAGCCTGCGCCCGGCCAGATCGCGGCCTTCGCCCGCAAGGGCGTGAAGACCATCGTCAACCTGCGCGGCGGGCGCGAGCACGGCTCCTGGCCGCTCCAGAAGGAAGCCTGCGAGCGTCACGGCATCGCGCTCGTCGATTTCGTGCTGCGCTCACGCGGCGCGCCCGACCGGGAGACGATCCTCGGCGCCGAGGCCTTCTTCGCGAGCCTCGAAGAGCCGGCGCTGGTCCACTGCAAATCCGGCGCCGACCGGGCGGGGTTCTTCTCGGCGCTCTATCTGCTGATCCATGAAGGCCGCCCGCTCGACGAGGCGATGCGCCAGCTCTCGCTGCGCTACGGCCATTTCCGCTTTGCGAAGACCGGCATCCTCGACGCCTTCTTCGAGGCCTATCGCCGCGAGGGCGAGGCCAAGGGCATCGCCTTCCTCGACTGGGCCGCGACGATCTACGACCCCGAGCGCCTCGAACGGGACTTCAAGCCCGGTCTTCTGTCTTCGCTGATCGCGGACCGGCTGATCCGCCGGGAATAGGTCATCGACCCGAAAAGTGGAGTGCGGTCTTCGGGTCGATGCCAAAAAGCCTAGGTCATCGGCCGAAACGCCGCTGCGAGGATCACATCCTCACGACTTCGCGCCCGAAACTGCGAAATCCCAGCGCGCACTGTCCTCGGCTTCGCCAAGATGCCGCCAGATGAAGACGACATAGGCCAGCGTCCGAGCGATCGAGACCGCGCCGACGGCATAGAGCAGTGCCGGCGTCAGAGCGCCGTACCAGCGCATCACGCCGATCAGGGCCAGGAGCGAGACGGCGTTGATCAGGACTTGCCAGGCGAGTTGGCGTGACAGGGTCGCGACCTCCTGCAAAGGCCCGACCAGTGTGATCCCGCCGTAGAACAGGCTCATGATGGCGATCACCGCACCGACACCGGCCCATTTCGTTCCCTCGATGAAGCTGTCGGCGACATGGGCGCCAAGGCCGACGGCGGCGAACAGTGCGCCCGCCGCAGCGATCAGGCCGAGCGTCATCAGCCTGATCCAGAAGCGCCTGCGCTTGCCGACATAGCTGCGCAGCCCGTTGAGCACGAGCGGGGTGGAGACGGTGCCGAACATCTGGCTCGGCATCTCGAGCAGCCGCATCGCGAGCGCGACATGGGCCGCCAGCAGCGCATTGGAGGCGTAGGGCAGCGCCAGGATCGGCGCGATGCTGAAGCCATAGGCCAGCAGGGCGGAGGGCAGCAGCGCCCGCGGCGCATCGCGCCAGCGCCAGGCCGCCGCGATCAGGCTGCCGCTGTTCCACAATCGTGGCTGGACCAGCGGCCGCAGCGCCGCATGGCGGCGGCGCAGCAGATAGAGGGTCGCCAGGACATGACCGCCGGCATCCGCCATGAAAAGCGCCAGCGCCTTCGGCCCGAAGAGGCCGATCAGCACCAGCATGATCACCGGCTGGACAACCGCCTGCACCACATTGCTGTTGCCGATGGCACGGAAATCCCCTTCCGCGGTCGCCTCCGCCCAGATCAGGCGCAGGACAGAGCGCGCGGCCAGCGAGACGAAGAAGAAAAAGGCGACGGCCGGCGCCACCCAGCCCGTCAGCGCGAGACCGATCAGCACGAGCGCCGTCAGACCGAGGAATGCGGTGCCGACCGCAGCGGCAAGGCGAAAGGCCAGGCCCAGCCGGGCCGTATCGTTGCTCCGGAAGAACACGGCCTCGAGCCGCAGCAGCGAGGCGGTCGAGACGAAATTCGCGGCAGCGGAAAAGACGGCGAAAGCCGCGAAGACGCTCGGCGGGCACAGCGCCGCCGCGACGATCAGCCCCCAGACCGAGATCAGTCGGGCCTGGACGAAGCGCAGGCCGAGCAGGATGGCCGAACCGAAGCTGGAGCGCAGGATCGGCGCGCGCTCCGCCACGAAGCGGCGTCCGGCGGCCAGCGAAGGCCGGCTCGGGGGAAAGGTCGCCCGTTCCATGACGACATGCGCGGCCATATCGACATCCAGGGTTGGAACATCGGGCAAGCCGTCCTCGCTGTCGTCGGTGCGCCCGTCCTGATGGACCCGGTCCGCCGGCATTAGGAGATCACGGCTTTCAGGTGGCAACGCTGCGCCAGTATGGTTAACAACTTGTAAACAGCTTTCATCGCTGAGCGTCGGTGCAGGCCGCTCGCCCGCGCGGGGCATGATGCAGGAAACGCATCCTGCCCCTGCCGCAGCTCAGACGAAGCTCGCCTTCAGGGCCTCGAACCGGTTTAGCTGATCCGGCAGCAAAGCGCGACTGGCATCTCGTCGCACGAAGATCTTGAACATCACCTCGCCCGCCGCATTGAAGAACTGGACCGAGCAGGCCCGCCGGCCCTGCGCGGTCGCGCGGTCGACGAGATAGATCGCGCGGCAATTCTCGGCCTTGATATGTCCGCCGATCGGGCTGTCGCCATGGATATTGTAGTAGCCATGGCCGAAGCTGCCGACCGGCAGCGCGCCCTCGACCTCCAGCACGATGTCGGGCGTGTGCATCAGGAACAGCACCGTTCCCCAGCTCGCCAGCTCCTGCCACAGCGCCTCGAAGCGCTCGGGCGCCACGAACAGCCGCTGCCCGGCCGGCAGCAGCTCCAGCGCCGTGCGGGTCGAGACACCCGCCTCGCGCGCGATCGCCTCGATCAGCCCGTCGGGCTTTGCCGCGAGCAAAGCCCGGGCATGTTCGATCGGGTCGCGGCTCGCGACCTCCGCCGTCGTCATCGCGCGAACCTCACTCGGCCGCCTGGCGGGGCTGATGCGGATTGATCTCGCTCAGCACGGTCTCGAACCCTTCGAACTCGGGATGGCCGAGGAAGACCGGCTTCTCGCGGGGCTGACCGGCGTTGCGATGCGACTCGCGGAATTGCTCCGACTTCGTCCAGGCGACGAAATCCTCCTTCGCGGCCCATGTCGTGTGCGAGGAATAGAGGGTGTGGTCCTCTTTCTCCGGCCCCTTCAGCAGATGGAAGGCGAGGAAGCCCGGCATTTCGTCGAGCCGGCTCTTGCGCGAGGACCAGACCGTCTCGAAGGCGGCCTCCTCGCCCTTGACGACCTTGAAGCGATTCATGGCGATGAACATCGGATGATCCTGCACTGAAAGGGCCGTGACCGGCCGAACACGGGGCGCCGGCGCGAATGTCCTCGCGATGTCGTGATCCAGCCGCGCAGCACGATGCCGCGGGCGAAACCGACACCGCTTGGCGCGTTGCCCTTGACCGCTTCTAGTAAAGCCGAATATCTGCGTCAATAACAGTCGAGGCCAATGCTTGTTTTGAATTACTAAAAACTAGCACTTACTTGACTGGAACGATTTTAAACTGCGGCATCGACAGTTGATCGACGGCGGCAGCGAAGAGCCTGGGCATTCCAGGAGGAGTCGCATCCATGTCCGGCACACAGGCCCCAACGGTTTCCGCACGCTCCCGGCAGCCGAGCCGCCGCCTCGCGGCCGCCATCGGCCTCGCGCTCCTGGCGAGCGGCCTCTGGCCGGCGGGCTGGACGATGCCGGCCCTGGCGCAAAACCCCGACAAGATCGTCGTCGCCGGCGGCGTGATCACCGAGGTGCTCTATGCGCTCGGCCTGCAGGAGCGCATCGTCGGCGTCGATTCGACCAGCCAGTTCCCGCCGGAGGCGCTGAAGGACAAGCCGAACATCGGCTATGTCCGTGCCCTCTCGGCCGAGGGCGTGCTCTCGCTGAAGCCGTCGCTGGTCATGCTGATCGATGGAGCGGGCCCGCCCGACGCCGTCTCGCTGCTGACCGAGTCCGGCGTGAGGATCGCCCGCATCGCCGACGGCCTGACGCCGGAAGGCGTCGCCACCAAGATCGACGCGATCGGCGCGGCGGTCGGCGCCGGCGAGCCGGCCCGGCGCCTCGCCGCGCAAACGACGGCGCGCTTCGAGGAGCTGGCCGGGCTGCGCGCCAAGCTGGCGACGAAGAAGCGTATTCTCTTCGTGCTTTCGCTGCAGAACGGGCGCGCCCTCGTCGGCGGCCGCAATAGCTCGGCCGACGCGATCATCGCGCTGGCCGGCGGCCTCAACGTCGCGAGCGCCATCGAAGGCTACAAGCCGATGACCGAGGAGGCCATCGCCGCCGCGGCGCCCGACATGGTCCTGATGATGCGCAACAGCAGCGCCCACAACACCACCCCCGAAGAGCTCTTCGCCATGCCGGCCTTCGCGCAGACGCCGGCCGCCGCGACGAAGCGCCTGGTCCATATGGACGGCCTCTATCTGCTCGGCTTCGGACCGCGCACGCCGATGGCGGCGCGCGATCTCATGGCGGCGATCTATCCGGAAGCCGCCATCCCGCCGCTGAAGACGGCCGCCGCCCCGTGACCCTCGCCGCGCCCGTCCCGGCCATGGCCGCCAATGCTTTGGCAACGCTCGCCGCCGGCCGGCGGCGCGTCGGGCTCATCGCCGTCATCGGGCTTGCGCTGGCCTGCCTGCTGCTCGCCATCGTCGCGATCGGCCAGGGCGCCATCGCGATCCCGCCGGGCCGGGTCGCCGAGATCCTCATGGCGAAACTGACCGGCGATACCTCGCTTCTGGACGGGCGCGACGTCCTCGTGGTCCTCAACATCCGCCTGCCGCGCGTGCTGCTCGGCCTGCTCGTCGGCGCGGGCCTCGCGGTTTCCGGTGCCTTGATGCAGGGGCTGTTCCGCAATCCCCTGGCCGATCCCGGCCTCGTCGGCGTCTCGAGCGGCGCGGCGCTCGCCGCGGCGGCGACCATCGTCCTCGGCGACCGTTTCATGGCCGGCACGATGATGAAGCTGCCCTTCGCGGCCCTGCCTTTGGGCGCCTTCTGCGGCGGGCTTGGCGCGACGCTCGCGCTCTACCTCATCGCCACGCGCGGTGGGCGCACCTCGGTCGCCACCATGCTGCTCGCCGGCGTCGCGCTCGGCGCCCTCTCCGGCGCGCTGACCGGCCTTCTCGCCTTCATCTCGGACGACCGGCAATTGCGCGACCTGACCTTCTGGTCGCTCGGCAGCCTCGGCGGCGCGAGCTGGACGAAGCTCTCGGCGGTGGCACCGATCGTGCTGCCGCTGCTGTTGCTGATGCCGCTGCTGGCGCGCGGGCTGAACGGCCTGATGCTCGGCGAAGCCGAGGCCTATCACCTCGGCATACCCGTCCAGCGCATCAAGGCACTGGCGATCCTGCTCGTCGCGCTCGCGGTGGGCGCCAGCGTCGCCTCGGCCGGGCTGATCGGCTTCGTCGGCATCGTGGTGCCGCATCTGATCCGGCTCTCGGTCGGCCCGGATCATCGCCTGCTTCTGCCGCTTTCGGCGCTGGGCGGCGCGATGCTGCTGGTCGGCGCCGACATCGTCGCGCGCCTGATCGTGGCGCCGGCCGAATTGCCGATCGGCATCGTCACTGCCACGATCGGCGCGCCCTTCTTCCTCTGGCTGCTGCTGCGCCGCACGAGCCTCATCGATGTCTGAGTCGGGACCGATCCTCTCCGGTCGTGAGATCAGCTTCCTCGCGGGCGGCCGTCGGCTCGTCGCCGAGGCCTCCCTGGAGCTCGCCGGCGGCACGACCACGATCCTGATCGGCCCGAACGGCGCCGGAAAATCGACCCTGCTCAAGCTCCTGACCGGCGAGATCAAGCCGGCCGGTGGACGGATCGAGATCGCCGGCGAGCCGCTCGAGACGGTTCCGGCCTGGCGCCTGGCCTGCCAGCGCTCGGTCATGGCGCAGCATGCCCGCCTCGCCTTCCCCTTCAGCGTCTACGAGGTCGCGCAGCTCGGCGTCGACGGCATCGGCCGGGCGCTGACGCGCCAGCGGCGCGAGGCGGTCGTCGCGGAAGCCCTCGCCGCCGCCGGCGTGCTCGACCTCGCGGGCCGGCGCTACCAGACCCTCTCCGGCGGCGAGCAGCAGCGCGTGCAGTTCGCCCGCGTGCTCTGCCAGCTCGAAGCCGGGCGCAGCGTCGCCGAGCGGCAGGTGCTCTTCCTCGACGAGCCGATCGCGAGCCTCGACCTCTGCCACCAGCTCGCACTGCTCGACATGGCCCGCAGCATCGCCGCACGCGGCGTCGCCGTGCTGATCGTGCTGCACGACCTCAACCTCGCCGTGACCTATGCCGATCATCTCGTCGTGATGGATCGCGGCCGGATCATCGCGCAGGGCCCCCCGGCCCAGACCCTCGACGACGCCCTGCTGCATCAGGTCTTCCGCGTCGATCTTTCGCTGAGCCGCGCCCCCGCGCCGGGCCTGCCCTTCCTGCTGCCGCAGCAGCATCGCGGCCGGCCGACGGCCTGAGCTGGCATTTCCGCCGATTCACCCCGGATTCATGGTGAATCGCACGGGGACCCGCCTTCACCATATTGCTCAACCGCCGGTTCACGGCTGCGGCGCGATGGCTTCCGATCTGTTCAACCGGAGATCGGACCATGTCGAGACAGGTTGCGGCCGCGGGCTTCGCCGTCGCGGGGCTCGCCCTTTCGGCCTTGTGGCTGCCATCGCCCGCCGCGGCCCGCGAGGTCGTCGAGATGCGCGAAACCCGCTATCAGCCCGGCACCATCGTGATCCGCACCGGCGAGCGCCGGCTCTACTACGTCGTCGCCCCGGGCGAGGCCATCCGCTACACCATCGCGGTCGGCAAGGCCGGCAAGCAATGGCGCGGCGTCAAATATGTCGAGGAGCTGCAGGTCGATCCGGCCTGGAGCCCGCCCGCCGAGGTGAAGCGCGACAACCCCCGCCTGCCGGACGTCATTCCCGGCGGCTCGCCGCGCAACCCGATGGGCGCGCGCGTCATCGGCCTCGGCCCCGGCGGCCAATATGCCATCCACGGCACCAACATGCCGACGACGATCGGCAGCGCCGCCTCCTATGGCTGCTTCCGCATGCATAATGGCGATGTGGTCGACCTCTATGCCCGCGTGCAGATGGGCACGCCGGTCGTCGTCTTGCCCTGAGGGGTCACGCCGAGGGTGCCGGGCCTCTCAGGCCCGGTTTCTGGATCAGAGCGCGACGGGCGAAACCAGCGGCTTGCCGGCGAAGAAGGCCCGCAGATTGCCGAGCATGGTTTCCTGCTGCGCCGCCTGCGCCGATTCCGAGGCGGCCGCGATATGCGGCGTCAGCACGACATTGTCGAGCGCCTTCAGCCTGTCGGAGACATGCGGCTCGTTCTCGAAGACATCGAGCCCCGCGCCTGCGATCACGCCCGTCTCCAGCGCCGCGCACAAGGCGTCCTCGTCGACCGCGATGCCGCGCGAGATGTTGACCAGATGTCCGCGCGGCCCCAGCGCCTTCAGCACCGCCGCGTTCACGGCATGCCGGTTCTCGGCGCCGGCGCGGGCCGAGACGACGAGGACATCCGCCCAATCGGCGAGGCCGAGCAGGCTGTCATGGTAGCGATAGGGCATGTCGGCGCGCCGGCTGCGGTTGTGATAGCCGATCTCCATCTCGAAGCCCTCGGCGCGGCGCGCGATGCGGCTGCCGATCGCGCCCAGCCCGTAGATGCCGAGCTTGCGCCCGGCCAGCCCCGGCACCGGAGCCATGCGCTCGACCGCATTGCCCTGCCAGCGCCCGGCCCGGACGTAACGGTCGCTCTGCGGAATCTGCCGTGCCGTGGCGAGCAGCAGCCCCATGGCGAATTCCGCCACGCCGGTGGCATTGGCGTCTCCGGCATTGCCGAGCGCAATCCCGCGCGCCTTGGCATGCGCGCGGTCGACACCCTCGATGCCGGTGCCGTAGCAACAGACCAGCCTGAGCTTCGGCAGGGCGGCCATGAGAGCGGCGTCGGTGCGCAGGGTCCCGATGGTGAGCAGCGCCTCGACCTGCTCCGCCCCCTCCGGGAGCGCCTCCGGCGTCGAATGCTCCATCGGACCCAGCAGCGTATAGCTTTCACGGAGTCGGTCGATGAACGCCGCCGGCAGTCGCGGCACCATGAGGAGAGTGGGTTTCATCGATCGACTCCAGACAATACCGCATCGCAACATTTCCGCGGCATCCGCTCAAGCCCGCCACCGGCAGGACTGCCATATGCCGGATGCACGCCTTTGCCGCAGTGAACTGGCCGAAAGGCGAAAGATCGGCCGACGCCATTTCCCTCGCCTGCGGCAAAAAAGCACGTTAGCTTCGTCCTGCGACACGAAGCTCGCTCGAGCAAGAGCCGGGCCAGATAAGGGGCTACCCGTATGGATCACCTCGCTGACGTGAAGAAGTTTGCCAAGAAGCCGCTGAACGAGGCCGCCTTCGCCGGGATGGCCAAATCCTATGCGCTGGTCATGGGCAAGCCCGACACGCGCTATGTCGCCTGCTCCGACCCGGCCGAACTCGACCGCGTTCGCGAGAACTTCCTGAAGAAGAAGCTCGGGCTGAAATCCGGCGATCTCGACGGCTCGATCAAGGCCGTCTGCGAGCAGATGAAGGAAGACCGGACCAAATCCCGCCTGACCTTCTACTACCTGCTGGCCGAGCACCACGGAAAGCTCGACCTCTTCATCAAGAAATAGGCCGGCGCCGTCCCCGGCATCGCCGGGGATCTTCCTCCAGGGCAAGCGATGCGGCCGGCGGGATGTGCCGGCCTTGCGCAGGCTTGCCCGTTCTCCGTCGGATCCATCGCGAAAGATCGCGGCGCGCCCTGCCGGACGCGGTGGCGGTGATCTATGCGCTTGTCACCGCATCGGATCGTTCCGGGGAGCGGGCTCCGCTTTCCGGGCCGGCGCCATAGAGGTCCGCGCGCGTCAGCGGCAGGCCGGACGGTCCCTTGCGCCGCTTCGAGACCAGCGTCTGGTTGACCAGCGCGCCGCCGCGCTCGAAGGCGAGCGAGCAGCCGGCGAGATAGAGCAGCCACATCCGCGTCCGCTCCGGGCCGATCTCGGCCTCCGCCCTCTCCTTGTTGGCGTCGAGCCGCTCCCACCACAGCCGGGTCGTGCGCTGATAGTGTTCGCGCCAGCCCTCGACATCATGGACCTCGAAGCCATGGCGCTCGAGATTGGCGATCGACATACCGAGATGGTCGAGCTCGCCGCCGGGGAAGATGTAGCGCACCAGCGCGCGATACTCCGCCGGCATCTTGTTGAAGGCCTTCTCAGTCTTCTTGGCCCGGCGCGAGATGCAATGATGCAGATAGAGCCCGCGCGGCCGCAGCAGCCGGTTCACCGCCCGGAAATAGGACGGGTGATTGCGGATGCCGACATGCTCGAACATGCCGATCGAGGAGATCTTGTCGAATTCCCCCTCCATCTGGGTGAAGTCCTTGAGATGAAGCGTGACCTTGCCCTGAAGCCCGAGCTTCTCGACCTTCTCGCGCGCCAAGGCTAGCTGCTCCTCGGCCAGCGTCACGCCATGGGCCTCGACGCCGTAGTAGCGCGCGGCATGGCAGACCAGCGCGCCCCAACCGCAGCCGATGTCGAGGAAGCGGTCGCCGGGCTTCAGGCGCAGCTTCCGGCAGATCATGTCGAGCTTGTCGCGCTGGGCCCGCGCGAGGTCGCCATGGTCCTCGGTGAAGTAGGCGCAGGTGTAGACCATCTCCTCGTCGAGGAAGAGCCGGTAGAAATCATTCGAGACGTCGTAGTGATAGGCGATGTTGGCCTTGTTGGTCGCCGGGGCCCCGTCGCGCGCGATCTCGTCGCCCTTGCGATGATCGATCGCTTCGGCCGCCTTGCCGGGCGCGAAGATGAAGCGGCGCACCACGTCGAAGATCGCGCTCTTCGGGATGTTGCGCGCGAGCCTGCCCACCTTGCCGTCAGGCCGGGCCGCCGCGAGATCGAAGATCGAGCCGTTCCGGATCGAGATGCGGTCGGTGACATGCAGGTTGAGGAGCGTGTCGAGCTTGGGCTTGCGGATCAGGGCGGCCGGAACGCCGGCATCGGCGATGGCGATGGCGAGCCCGTCGGCAGGCCAGGAGGCGGGCACCGAACTGCCGTCCCAAAGCCGGAAGCCGAGCTTCAGCCCGAGCTTGTCATGCGCCTCCGCCAGAAGGCGGCGCAGGGCGGCGAGCCGCTTGTCATCGTTCGTCATGATCGGCTCCTATTGGCTGCCTCCCTCTGGCAGCCGAAAGCAGTTGGCAATCGCCGCCACCTGCAAACGGACCCGACATAAACCATAACGCCGTGAAGTCATGAGGTTTTCGTATCGGCGCTGCTAGAAGAGATGCGTTCGAGAGGAAGGTGCCATGAAGCCGAAACTGTTTCTCACGCTCATCATAGCGGCCTCATGCTATCTCGTGCAGAATCTCGACGTTTGGGCGCAAACGCCGCCCCCCAGCTCACCCCTTGCCGCTCAGTCGGTCGGACGCGGGCAGCCCACACGAATCAACGTCAACTTTCGCATTGAGATCGATGGCGAAACCGGAGACCTGGCGGCCACCGAAAAGGCAAGAAAAACACTTTACAGCCAGGCGGCGCGGGAATGCGCGGTGCTCACCGCGAGCTTCTCGGGCACGAGTTGCCTCATGGAAAACCTGAACGTCATGTTTCAGAGGGACGGCTCGGTGAACCGGGGTTCGGCATTCCTGAACGGCAACGCCGTCTATCAGCTTCGCGCCGATTGAGACGACAGACATTCCCTTTCACGGTTTCTTCTCAGAAATCGCTGGCGATGCCCTTCACCTCCCAGTCGTCGTAGCGCACCGGCTCAAGCCCACCGCGCCCGTTGACCTCGCGCTGGCCGGCGACTTCTGCGGCATGGGCATCGATGGCCGCGCGGCGTGCCTCGGCCTCGGCCAGAGCGCGTTTGGCCGCCGGCGAGAGCACCTTCTCCGTCACGGCAGGTGCGGGCGTGGCATCGCTGGCTTTTTCCGGCATGCGGAACATCTCCACGTTTTTGCCTTTTCGCATTTTCTTCACGCGAATCGGCGTCCACTTCGCTCGAAAATGCTCTTGGCCCGGACTTGCAGGATCGGGCCGATGCCCACCACATAGGGCAGGAAACCGGCAATCGCGAGGGTAATCCGCCCTTTTTTTGTACCGGCAAGCGAAGGGAATACGATGAACTACGTCAGGACCGGCATGCTGATGGCGGGTTTGACCGCGCTGTTTCTCAGCGTCGGCTACCTGCTGGGCGGGAGCAGCGGCATGCTGATCGCGCTGATCTTCGCCGCCGGCACCAATCTCTTCAGTTACTGGAATTCCGACCGGCTGGCCCTCGCCGCCCATCATGCCCAGGAGGTCGATGAGCGCAGCGCGCCCGAACTCTATGGCATGGTCCGCGACCTCGCCGCCCGCGCCAACATGCCGATGCCGCGGGTCTATCTGATCCAGGAGGACCAGCCCAACGCCTTCGCCACCGGCCGCAACCCCGAGAATGCGGCCGTCGCGGCGACGACCGGCATCCTGCGCACGCTGACCTATGAGGAACTGGCCGGCGTGATGGCGCATGAGCTCGCGCATATCAAGAACCACGACACGCTGACCATGACGATCACCGCGACCTTCGCCGGTGCGATCTCCTCGCTCGTCACCTTCGGCATGTTCTTCGGCTCGCGCGACAACCGCCCGAATGTCATCGTCCAGATCCTGCTCTCGATCCTCGCCCCGATGGCGGCGGCGCTGATCCAGATGGCGATCTCGCGCTCGCGCGAATATGAGGCGGACCGCCTCGGCGGCCAAATCGCCGGCAATCCCATCTGGCTCGCCGACGCGCTCGCCAAGATCGCGGCCGGCGTCCAGCACATTCCCAGCGAGACAGCCGAGGCCAGGCCTGCTACGGCGCACATGTTCATCATCAATCCCTTGACCGGCGGCGGCATGGATAATCTCTTCTCGACCCATCCCGACACCGGCAATCGCATCGCCGCGCTGATGGAGCAGGCCCGCGCCATGGGCCTCGGCCGCGCCCCGGCGGCGCCGAGCTTCACCGGCCAGGCCTCCGGCAGCCCCTGGGGTTCCGCGCCGCGCCAGCCCGGCCCCTGGGGCTGAGACATGGCCGATCGCATCCCACCCCGCCGCGGGCCGCAGCCGCCTGCGGCCGCTCCCGAATCCGACGCGCCTGGCCTGCCGGCACGCCGGCTCGCCGCGACCGTGATCGACGAGGTGCTGCGCGCCCGCGTCGCACTCGACGAGACGCTGGATCGCCTCGTCCCGGATTCCGGGCTCGACGCCGCCGATGCCGGGCTTGCCCGCGCCATCGCGGTCACCGCCTTCCGCCGGCTCGGCACCATCCAGCACGCCATCAACGAGCGGCTGGAACGCGGCAGCCCACGTCATTCCGGCCTGTTCGAGCCGATCCTGGCCGCGGCCGCGGCCCAGATCCTCTTCCTCGACGTGCCCGACCATGCCGCCGTCGACCTCGCCATCCGCCATCTGCACGAGGATCCGCGCTCGGCCCGCTACACCGCGCTCGGCAACGCGCTGCTGCGCCGTGTCGTGCGCGAGCGCGACGCGATCCTCGCCGATGCCGAGGCCAACCCCTTCCGCGACACGCCGGATTGGCTCGCCGCGAGCTGGCGCGCCGCCTATGGTGAGGAGGCCGCCACCGCGATCGCGCTGAGCCATCGCGAGGAGCCGCCGCTCGACGTCACCGCCAAGGCCGATCCGGCTGTTTGGGCCGAGAAGCTCGGCGGCATCCTGCTGCCGACAGGCTCGATCCGCCTGCGCGAGCGGCAGGCCATCGCGACCTTGCCGGGATATCAGGAAGGCGCCTGGTGGGTGCAGGACGCCGCTGCCGCTCTGCCGGTGAAGCTGATCTCGCCGGCACCGGGCGAGCGCATCGCCGATCTCTGCGCCGCGCCGGGCGGGAAGACGGCCCAGATCGCGGCGGCCGGCGCCGAGGTCACGGCGCTCGACCGCTCCGGGCCGCGCCTGCGCCGGCTCAAGGCCAATCTCGAGCGCCTCGGCCTCACGGCCGAGATCGTGACGGCCGATGCGACGAGCTGGCAGGCGGACCCCTTCGATGCCGTCCTGCTCGACGCGCCCTGCAGCGCCACCGGCACGATCCGCCGCCATCCCGACGTCGCCTGGACCAAGTCGGAGGAGGATCGCGACCGGCTCGTCGCCCTGCAGGCCAAGCTGCTCGATGCCGCCGCCGCCCTGACCAAACCGGGCGGCCAGCTCGTCTACTGCACCTGCTCGCTGGAGCCGGAGGAGGGCGAGGCGCAGATTTCGGCCTTCCTTACGCGTCATCCCCAGTTTCGTCGCGCCGGCGCGAGCCCTGCCGAAATCGGCGGTTTGGGCGCCGTCATCGACACGAACGGCGATATCCGCACCTTGCCGCAGCATTTGCCCGGGGAAACGCCGCGCCTATCGGGATGGGCGGGATTTTACGCAAGTCGCCTGATCAGGCTATGACGGAAGCGGGATTCGCGCGGTGGGGACGCCGCGCCTCTTCCGGCATGGTCTGCGCGGCCTCGAGCTGCGCCGGGAACGGAGCTTTCGGGGGATTTGAGCGCCTGGTCTGAGCGTCGGGGATTGGCCCAGGCCGCGATCGGACGGGCGGCGCGGCGCACCCGTGGCCAGCTCGTCGGCGCGACGCGCAGGCTCTGGCCCTTCGGTCGCAAGCCCTCCTCCCGCCTGCTCTTCGCCCCGCACGACCTGCGCACGGCCGACCCGACCACGGCCGGCGATTTCTACGCGGGCTACTACGCCTTCGCCGGCCGCACCGTCCGCACACACGGCGAATCGCCCTTCGACATCGCGCCGCCGACCGAGGCCTGGGCCGAGGCGCTCTACGGCTTCGGCTGGCTGCGCCATATGCGTGCCGCCGACACCGCCATCGCCCGCGCCAATGCCCGCAGCCTGGTCGAGGATTTCATTGCCCGGCGCCGCGACCGCAACGATATCGCGCGCCGGCCCGCCGTGGCCGCGCGCCGGCTGATTTCCCTGCTCTCCCACTCGCCGCTCCTGCTGGAAGGCGCCGATCACGCCTTCTACGAGCGCTTCCTGCGCCATGTCTCGCGGCTGACCGACCGGGTCGGCCTCGCGCTCGCCGGCGCGGTCGAGGGGGCCGACCGGATCAACGGGCTGATCGCCATCACCCTCGCCGCCATCTGCCTGGACGGTCAGGATGCCCGCCGCAAGCGGGCGGAGACCTTGCTCTCCGACGAGCTCGACGACCAGATCCTGCCCGATGGCGGCCATCTCTCGCGCAATCCGCGCCTGCTGATCGACTTCCTGCTCGACCTCCTGCCGCTGCGGGAAACCTTCGCCGCCCGTGGGCTGGAGCCGCCGCGCGGCCTGCTGACCGCGATCGAGCGGATGATGCCGCATCTGCGCCTGTTCCGGCACGGCGACGGCGCGCTGGCCCTGTTCAACGGCATGGGCACGACCCCGCCGGACCTGATGGCGACGCTTGCCGCCTATGACGACGCGCGCGGGCGCCCGACTGAGCACGCCGCCTATTCCGGCTACAGCCGGCTCTCCGCCGAGCGCAGCGTCGTGATCGTCGATGCCGGGGCGCCGCCGCGCGGTGGCTATTCCACCGAGGCCCATGCCGGCTGCCTCGCCTTCGAATTCTCCAGCGGCGCGCAACGCATCATCGTCAATTGCGGCGCGAGCCGCTTTGGCCCGCTCGAGCTTCGGCTGGCGGCGCGCAGCACCGCCGCCCATTCGACCCTCGTGCTCGACGATCGCTCCAGCGCGAATTTCGGTATGGTGCTCGGCGAGATGCGGGTCGTCTCCGGTCCGGCCGATGTCCGCGTCGCCCGGCAGGACGGCGCGGATGGACCGGAATGGGTCGCCAGCCATGACGGCTATCGCCGCATCGGCGCGACCCATACCCGCCGCCTGCTGCTCGCCCGCGACGGTGCCTCGCTGGGCGGCGAGGATGAGGTGGCCCTGACCGGCACGCAGACGGCCCTGCCCGCCGCCGCCCGCTTCCATCTGCATCCGCATGTCCGCGCCAGCCTTGTCCGCGAGGGCACCGGCGCCCTGCTCGCGCTGGCTTCCGGCGAGGTCTGGAGCTTCGAGGCCGGCGGCATGACCATCGCGATCGAGGAAAGCCTCTTCCTCGCCGCCGCCGATGGCCGCCGCAAGACCGAGCAGCTCGTCGTCCTCTTCGATGCTGTCGCGACGCCACGGATCGCCTGGCGGCTCAGCCGCATCAGCGCCGCCAATCCCCGCGCCGGCCAGACGCTCGCCGCGGCTCTGGCCGAGCGGCAGGGAACCCTGATCGATCCCGATCACGATCCCGAAGCGTAACGTTCCGGACGGCATTTTTTGCCTTTCGCGGCGCAGCATGATAGCTCGCGCGCGTCTGTCCAAACAGTCGACTGCCTGCTCCTGTCATTACAGCCGGACCTGATCCCGATGCCGAATGAGCTTCGCCGCGTCGAACGCGCGCTCCTTTCCGTTTCCGACAAGACGGGCCTGATCGATTTCGCGCGCGCCCTCCACAAGCTCGGCATCGCGCTGGTCTCGACCGGCGGCACTGCCAAGGCCATCGCCGAGGCCGGGCTGCCCGTCAGCGACGTTTCCGATCTCACCGGCTTTCCCGAGATGATGGACGGCCGGGTCAAGACGCTGCATCCCAAGGTCCATGGCGGCCTGCTCGCCATCCGCTCGCATCCCGAGCACCAGGCTTCAATGATCGGCCACGGCATCCAGCCGATCGACCTGCTCGTCGTGAACCTCTACCCCTTCGAGGCGACGGTCGCGGCTGGCAAGGCCTATGACGACTGCATCGAGAACATCGATATCGGCGGGCCCGCGATGATCCGCGCCGCCGCCAAGAACCACCACGACGTCGCCGTCGTGGTCGAGGCGGCCGATTACCCCTCCGTCCTCGCCGATCTCGAGGCGCAGAAGGGCGCGACCACGCTGACCTTGCGCCGCAAGCTCGCCCAGAAGGCCTATGCCCGCACCGCGGCCTATGACGCGGCGATCTCGAACTGGTTCGCCAATGAGCTGGGCGACACCGGCCCGGCCTTCCGCGCGCTCGGCGGCGCGCTCGCCGAGACCATGCGCTATGGCGAGAACCCGCATCAATGGGCGGCCTTCTACCGCACGCCGGAGAACCGCCCGGGCGTCTCGACCGCACGCCAGGTCCAGGGCAAGCAGCTCTCCTACAACAACATCAACGACACCGACGCCGCCTTCGAATGCGTCGCCGAGTTCGATCCCGCGGCTTCGGCCGCCTGCGTCATCGTCAAGCACGCCAATCCCTGCGGCGTCGCGGCTGGCGGCTCGCTGATCGAGGCCTATGAGCTCGCCTTGCGCTGCGACCCCGTCTCCGCCTTCGGCGGCATCGTCGCGCTGAACCGCAGGCTCGACGCCGAGGCTGCGAAGAAGATCGTCGAGGTCTTCACCGAGGTCATCATCGCCCCGGATGCCGACGAGGAGGCGATCGCCCTGATCGCCGCCAAGAAGAACCTGCGCCTGCTGCTGACCGGCGGCCTGCCGGATGTGCGCGCGCCGGGCCTGTCCCTGCGCACCGTCGCTGGCGGCTTCCTCGCCCAGTCCCGCGACAATGCCGTCGTCGATGACATGGAGCTCAAGGTCGTGACCAAGCGCCAGCCGAGCGAGCGCGAGCTCGCCGATCTGCGCTTCGCCTTCCGCGTCGCCAAGCACGTCAAGTCGAACGCCATCGTCTATGCGAAGGATCTCGCCACGGTCGGCATCGGCGCCGGCCAGATGAGCCGCGTCGATTCCTCGCGCATCGCCGCCTGGAAGGCGGCCGAGGCAGCGAAAGCCGCCGGCCTGCCCGAGAGCCTTGCCAAGGGTTCGGTCGTCGCCTCCGACGCCTTCTTCCCCTTCGCCGACGGCCTGCTCGCGGCGGCGGAAGCCGGTGCCACGGCGGTGATCCAGCCCGGTGGCTCGATGCGCGACGACCTTGTCATCCAGGCTGCGGACGAAGCCGGCCTCGCCATGGTCTTCACTGGGCACCGCCACTTCCGCCATTGACGGCGGGGCAGGCCGCAGGACAGGCTACCCCGGTCGGAGCCTTCCAGAATCCAGCGCTGTCATCCCGGGCGAAGCGAAGCGCAGACCCGGGATCCATGCCTGACCCTCTCTCGGAAGCGCTCCGGCATGGATCCCGGATCGGCGCCGCTTAGCGGCTTGTCCGGGATGACGGCGCGCTTGGGATCGACGGTTGGGCGAGGCATGAGATGACGCGAAATCCCAAGCCCGGCGCGCTGCTCAGGGAGCGCGTCGAACACCAGCATGCACGAGTCTCCTACGTCGAGCTCTTCTTCGACCTGGTCTTCGTCTTCGCGATTACGCAGATCTCGCACACGCTGCTCGAGCATTTCAGCGTGCTCGGGCTGGCCCAGGCCGCCTTCCTGCTCGGTGCCGTCTGGTGGATCTGGATCTATACGAGCTGGGTGACGAACTGGCTCGACCCCGAACGCCCGCCGGTCCGGATCCTGCTCTTCGTCCTGATGTTCCTCGGGCTGGTGATGTCCTGCGCGCTGCCGGAGGCCTTCGGTGCGACCGGCCTCGCCTTCGCCGGCGCCTATGTCACGGCCCAGCTCGTCCGCTCGGTCTTCACGATGGTGAGCCTCAGGGACGCCTCACCCGCGAACTATCGCAACTTCCAGCGCATCACGATCTGGCTGGTCTGCTCGGGCATCTTCTGGATCGCCGGCGGCCTGAGCGAGGGACCGTTGCGCTTCGGGCTCTGGCTGATCGCGTTCGGCATCGAATATGTCGGGCCTGCCGTCGGCTTCCGTGTGCTCGGCCTCGGCCGCTCGCTGACCAGCGACTGGAATGTCGAAGGCGGCCATCTCGCCGAGCGCTGCGCCCTCTTCATCATCATCGCGCTGGGTGAATCCGTGATCATGACCGGCGCGACCGCAGCAAAACTGCCGCCGACGGCCGTCAATCTCACCGCCTTCCTCAATGCCTTCCTGAGCACGGTCGCGATGTGGTGGGTCTATTTCCATATCGGCGCCGAGCGGGCGAGCCAGCATATCGCCCATTCGGAAGACCCCGGCCGGATCGCGCGGATTGCCTATACCTATCTCCACGTCCTGCTGATCGCCGGCATCATTCTCGTTGCCGTCGGCGACGAACTGGTGATCGCGCATCCCACCGGCCATACCGACGGCAGAACGGCCATCGCAGTACTCGCCGGCCCGGCCTTCTATCTGCTCGGGAATCTGCTGTTCAAACGGATCACGGCCGGCTGGTATCCCCTCTCCCATCTCGTCGGCCTCGGCCTGCTCGCGGTGCTCACCCCGGCCTGGACCGTGCTGCCGCCGCTCGGCTTCAGCCTGGCCGCGACCGCGATCCTGATCCTGGTTGCGGCCTGGGAAGCGATCTCGCTGCGGCCGAAGGAAGCCTGACCCATGCATACCATCAAGGTCATCGGCGTCGGCTTCGCGCTGCTCGGCATCCTGCTCGTCCTGGCGCCGCGCCTTTCGATCTCGGCGGGGAGGCCGATTCCCTTCGCGGTGAAGCTGTTCCTGCCGCTCTGGTTCGCAGGCGCGCTGATCAATCTCTGGATCGGCGTTGCTCGGGCAGGCTATACCGTGATGGAGGAAGCGCCGATCTTCCTCATCGTCTTCGGCGTGCCGGCCATCGCCAGCTTGCTGATCCTGTGGCTGACCTCGCGAATTGCCCGATGAGCCTCGAATCCGTCCGCGCCTTCTTCGCCGAGCACGCTCCCGACATCGCCGTCATCGTGACGGCTGAGAGCAGCGCCACCGTCCCGCTCGCCGCTGCCGCTCATGGCGTCGAGCCAGGCCAGATCGCAAAGACGCTCTCGCTGCGCATCGGCGACGAAGTGGTGCTGGTCGTCACCCGCGGCGATGCCCGGCTGGACAACCGCAAGGCCAAGGCCGCGCTCGGCGGCAAGCCGCGCATGCTCGGCCAGGACGAGGTCGAGGCGCTGACCGGCCATCCTGTCGGCGGCGTCTGCCCCTTCGGGCTCGCCACGCCGCTCAAGGTCTATTGCGACATCTCGCTCAAGGCCTTCGACATCGTCGTGCCGGCAGCAGGCTCGACCCATAGCGCACTGCGCATCACGCCTGAGCGCATGGCCGAGCTGACGCAGGCCGAATGGGTCGATGTCTGCCAGGAAGTGGCGCAGGCGGCAGCGGCAGAGTAGAACTCAGCCCATGGTCCGCGCGATCAGCTCCATCGCGGCGGCCGGATTGCGCACCTTGTCGCCGCTGATGACATAGAGAAACACGTCGCGCTTCTCGACCTTGGCCGGTGGGCCAATGGATTCCAGCCCCTCCGGCACGCCGCCTTCCGCCCAGACCCGCGCGGCCTTGGTCCAGCGCGCGAGACCCGCTTCGGAATAGCCCTTCGGCTCGGCCTCCTTCGTCCCCATGATCCGCGCATAGACGAAGGGCGCGGTCACATCGGCGATCTGGGTGTAGTCGGCATCGGCGGAGGTGATCGCAGCGACGCCGTATTCGCGCAGCAGCGCGATGAAGTCAGGCGTCCGGAAGCTGTCATGCCGCACTTCGACCGCATGACGCAGCCTGATACCGTCCAGTTCCTTGGGCAGCAGCTTGAGGAAGGCTTCGAAATCTTCGCGATCGAACTTCTTCGTCGGCATGAACTGCCAGTTGATCGGGCCGAGCTTGTGCCTGAGCTCGGTCAGCCCGCTGGTCAGGAATTTCTCGACCGAAGGCCCGGCCTCGGCCAGGACGCGCCGGTTCGTGCAGAAGCGCGAGCCCTTGAGCGCGAAGACGAAATCGTCAGGCGTCTCCTCGCGCCATTTGGCGAAGCTCTCCGGCTTCTGCGAGCCGTAATAGGTGCCGTTGATCTCGATGGAAGTCAGCTTGCTCGCGGCATATTCGAGTTCGCGCTTCTGCGGCAGGCCGTCCGGGTAGAAAGCCCCGCGCCAGGGCTCGAAGACCCAGCCGCCAATGCCGATATGGATCGCTCCCGCCGCGTTCGCCATGATGTTCCTCCGAAGATGAGCGATTTTGCCTGCGACAGCGGGAGCGCGCCACCCGCTTTCAGACCAGAGCGGATGCTAAGGCGCCAGGCGCGCCAAAGCTGTCAGGATCGGGCGCGTCTGTGGACACCGTCGAGGGATGAGCCATGATCGCTTCATCGCGGATTGGAGCCTTCCGGATGCCGAATGAGGCGGATCGCATCAACCGACATGTCGGCGCTCGGCTCGCGCCGCTGCGGCGCGACGGGCGACACAGGTGTCAACGTGACGGTGTCAGTTCCATCGAATAGTTGGCGTCCAAATGCTTGAGGTAGAGGCTGAACAGCTGCGCCTGGGTGGAGATGTTCAGCTTTTCATAAGCATTCTTGCGGTGCGTCTTCACTGTCGCCAGCGAAATACCGAGTTGGGCGGCTATCGATTCCGATGAGTATCCGCGAAGGACGAACTCCAGCACTTGGCGCTCACGCACGCTGATCTTGCCTTCTCCGAACGCGGCCGGTCCGGCCGAGCTCGTCCGCTGTTCCGAGAGATCATCGCTGGCTCGATTGCGGCGCCAATAGCTGCCAAAGCAAGCGGTCAAGAGGGCCAGCTCGTCCTCGATCGCAATGAGGTCCGCGTCGCTGAAGTCGCCGTTGCTGCGGTAGCGGTATAGCGCGAACTCGACCGTCTCGTCTGGCCCGAGCCGGATGGCGACGTCGATCTCAGCCAGACCTTCCGGCCAATCGCGTGTCACATAGCCGATTTCTTCGTTGCTCGTGACCTTGATCCGGTAGTCATTATAGAACTCGCTTTGGAAGAATATATCGGGCGCGAGATCGCGAATGCGATAGACGCCCGAGGCCAGTCCGTTCCGTTGCGCCTGGAAGAATGGGTTCAGCGCATAGGTCTTCTGCAGATATTCGCGGATGCCCTGCTTGGCCTTGCCGCCCACGAAGTTATCGAAGACGTAGATCGGCGCGAGCTCGCGCCGGTGCACGAAGATCGTCGCGGCATCGAATGCGACACGCTCGCCGAGATGGCTGACCAGCGCTTCTGGAAAATCGCTTCGGTCGATCGCCGTTACGAGCCGGGCCGCACGGTCGTTCATATCCCGCATACGTCTCCATCCGCTCTGCCGACGCTATCCCTCTCTGGGAGGATAGGCGAGATCGAGCCGCTGTCACTAAGAAGCAAGCACGAACGCAAGCCAACCACAGCGGATGACGCACATGAAATATGCACGCATGGTCATCGAGAAGGAAGCGCCGGAGGAGTACGGCTACGACCGGATCCGCTTCAACCTTTCGGAAAGCTCGATCCGCGACCAGAGCCTGCACGAGCTCGGCGCCACCTTCCCGGACCTGACGCTGTTCTACGGCGAACATCGCGGCGAGGCGAGGCTGCGCGAGCTGGTCGCGGGACAGGGCGCGGGGCTGACGCCTGACGATATTCTCATCACGGCCGGCGCGGCCGGCGCGCTTTTCATCATCGCCACGACGCTTCTGTCGCGCGAGGACCATCTCGTCGTTGTGCGCCCGAACTACGCGACGAACATCGAGACGCCCAAGGCGATCGGCTGCGAGATCAGCTATATCGACCTGTCCTTCGAGGACGGCTTCGCACTCGACATCGCACGCGTCGCGGCCGCGATCCGGCCCAATACACGCTATGTCAGCATCACCTGCCCGCATAATCCGACCGGCACCCTGATGCCGGAAGCCGATCTTCGCCGTCTGATCGCGCTCGTCGAGGAGAAGGGCTGCCGCCTCCTCGTCGATGAGACCTATCGCGACCTGTCCTATGGCGAGCAGCTGCCGATCGCAGCCAGCCTGAGCAAGAGCGTGATCAGCGTTTCGTCCCTGTCCAAGGCGTACGGCATCCCGGGCATCCGCATCGGCTGGATCGTCACGCGCGATCCGGCGCTCTACGAGACCTTCCTCGCCGCCAAGGAGCAGATCGGCATCTGCGGCAGCGTCGTCGACGAGTGGCTCGCGCGCACGATGCTGGAAAAGCGCGACGCCTTCCTGGACGCGCTTTCGCCGGTCATGCACCGCCGGCTCGACATCATGCGGGACTGGGCGAAGAACGATCCGCTCATCGAGTGGGTCGAGCCCAAGGGCGGCGTCGTCTGCTTCCCGCGCATGAATGTGGGCGCCGATTTCGACTTCGACGCCTTCTACAAGACTCTGCTGGAGAAGCACGGCACCTATGTCGGGCCCGGTCATTGGTTCGAGATGCCGCGCAGCCATTTCCGGATCGGCTTCCTGTGGCCGCTGGAAGAGGAACTGCGCGGCGGCCTGGCGGCCATCTCGGCCGCCATCCGGGAGACGGCGCCCGGCCTCGTCGCCGCGGCCTGAGAGCCGCCGGCTCGCTGTTCAGGCCACCATCGCCCGCGCCATGGTGGCCAGGACCTCCTCGTGCAGCGTCGGGGTCGCGCAGGCGACGAAACGCGTGCCGGAGGTCAGCCCGAGCGGTCTGCCCTCCCAGTCGCTGATCGCGCCGCCCGCCGCACGGATGATCGGGACGAGCGCGCAATAGTCGAACGGATCATGCCCGCCCTCGATGCCGATGTGGAGCGCACCGCTGGCGAGCCGGGCATAGCCATAGCAGCCCGCACCATAGACGCACCAGGCGACACCCGATCGCACGGCCGCCACCCCGCGACGCTCCCTGTCGTCATAGGGCTCGGGGCTGGAGGTGAACAGCAGGCTCCCTGACAGGGTGCTGCGCTTGGCGGTCGTCACAACCACGCCGTTGCGCAGCGCGGGACTGCCGTCGGCGGCGCTCCAGCGCTCGCCGGTCATGGGATGGTCGATGATGCCGAGCACGGGCATGCCGTTTCGCGTGAGCGCGATCAGCGTCCCGTAGAGCGGAATTCCGGCGATGAATTGCTTGGTTCCGTCGATCGGATCCAGAACCCAGACCCACTCGCTGTCGAGATTCGTGGGCGCGAACTCCTCGCCGAGAATGCCGTGTTCAGGATACTCCGCTGCGATCGCGGCGCGCAGAGCGGTCTCGATCTCGCGATCGATCGCCGTCACTGGGCTGGCGTCGCCCTTGGTGTCGAAAGCGCGGTTCTCGCCCGCGACACGTCGCAGGATCGCGCCGCTGCAATCGGCGAGGCGGTGGGCGAAGGGCAGGAAGTCGGCAGGGTGGGCTTGGGCTGACATGGTCGATCTCGCTGGGCGAAAGACGGTCACCGCTGCGCATAACGACCCAGCCGCGCCTCCAGGCGCGAGACCAGCGTCTGCATCAGGAAGGTCAGGGCCAGATAGATCAGCGCGGCCGCGATGAAGATCTCGTAGGGGGCGAAGGTCTCGGCGACGATAGAGCGGGCGACACCCGTGACATCGAGCAGCGTGACCGTGCTGGCAAGCGCAGTCGATTTCATCAGGCTGACGACCTCGTTGCCATAGGTCGGCAGGCAAAGGCGGGTGACGATCGGCACCGTGACCAGGCGCAGATGGTGGAAGCGGCTCAGGCCCAGCGCCCATGACGCCTCCTTCAGCCCCTTGCCGATGCCCAGCATGCCGCCGCGGATGATCTCGGCGACATAGGCGCCGTTGTTCAGCGACAGCGCCAGGCACATGCACCAGAACGGCTCGCGCAGGAACGGCCACCACGGCCCGCTGCGCACGAACTCTGCCTGAGGCAAGCCGAAATAGATCACGAAGAGCTGCACCAGCAGCGGCGTGCCGCGGAAGAAATAGACATAAGTCTCGGCCGGCCAGCGCAGAAAGCGGGTGGTTCGCGCCCAGCTCGTGACGATGGCGATCACGAGGCCGGAGACCAGCGAGATGCCGAGCAGCTGAAGGGTCATTCCGAGCCCCGCCAGCAGCTGCGGGAAACTCGTCAGCATGAGCGCGATGTCGAAGCTCATCGCGAGACCGTCATGAAATGGTTGGCTCGGCGCTCAAGATGACCGGTACCCAGGGTGATGATCGTCGTGAAGCCGAGATAGATCAGCGCGACCGCGAAATACATGGCGAAGGGCATGGAGTTGGTCGAGGCGGCCATGTCGGCGGTGAACATGATTTCCTGCAGACCGATCACCGAGATCAGGGCCGTGTCCTTGACCAGCGAGTTCATGTGATTGCCGAAGCTCGGCAAGGCGAGGCGCCACATCTGCGGCAGGCGGATCAGGAAGAAGACCTGCAAGCGTCTGAGACCCAGCGCCTGCGCGGCCTCGACTTGCCCGCGATCGACGCCGAGAAAGGCGCCGCGGAAGGTCTCGGTGGCGGCCGCTCCGACGATCAGGCTGATGGCGAAGGCACCGGCCCAGAAGGGCGAGAGATCGACAAAGCGGGTCTGCGGCCAGACGAGCTTTACCAGCGCCGTCAGGGTCACCGCCGAGCCGAAATAGATCAGCAACAGCAAGAGGAATTCCGGCGTGCCGCGGAAAACCACCGTGTAGGCATCGGCGGCGACCTTCGCGGCGCGATTGCCCGACAGCTTGGCGCTTGCCCCCAGCAACCCCCAGATCACGGTCAGGACGAGCGAGACCAGGAAGACGAGGAGGATGACCAGTGTGCCTTGCATGAAGGCCCCGCTCCAGCGCCAGAGCTCCTCGAACATGGTGATCCTCTTGGGTGGCGGGGGCTTGGGATGCTCGGCAGGCGAGCGGCCGCCACAGCAGGCCGGGAGCCGAAAGGCCCAGCTTGCCGTGGCGGGGATCGTCTCAATTGGTCGAGGCGGGCTTCCAGTCGCGCGGATAGATCGGGAACGGGAAGTACTTCTTGCTGAACGTATCCAGCGTGCCGTCCTCGGTCATCGCGGCGATCGCCTTGTCGACCTTGGCGAGCAGCGCTTCGTTGCCTTTGCGCAGGCCGACGCCGGCACCGGCGCCGAACAGCTTGTCGTCGGAGACTTCAGGCCCGACGAAGCCGAAGCCTGCGCCGTCCGGCTTGCTGAGGAAGGCGTCATGCGCCTTCATCGGGTTCGTCATGATGGTGTCGACGCGCCCGGCCTTGATGTCGAGGAACAGCGCTTCAACGGTGTCGTAGCGCATGACGTTGGCGCTCGGCATCTTGGCCTTCAGCCAGTCGTCATAGGTGGTCGAACGCTGCAGGCCGACCTTGATCGACTTGAAGCCTTCCGGGTTGAGCGACCCGTCCGGGTTGAACAAGGCGAGCTTGGCGCCCGTCGGAGCGACGAAGCGGCCGACCGAGATGCGATACGGGCGCGAAAAATCGAGCTTCTTCTGGCGCTCCTCGGTGATGCCCATCGAGGCCACGATGAGATCGAATTTGTTGGCGAGGATCGCCGGGATCATGCCGTCCCATTTCTGGCAGACGAACTCGATCTTGTCGCCGAGGCGCTTGCCGATCTCGTTGGCGACGTCGACGTCGTAACCGGCATAGGCCCCGGTCGAATCGCGATAATTGAACGGGAATGACGTGCACTCGATGCCGACCTTGAGCTCGTCAGCCTGGGCCGTCGTTATCCCCGCCGACAGCCCCATTATCGCTGCGAATAACCATTTGACGCTGATCTTCATGATTGTCCCCTTTTTCTTAGGCGGCAGTCACGGTGCGAAAGTTCGTTTCGAGCTGCAGCCGATACCCGAGACTAATCACCAGATCGGCAATGAACCTATCATCCCAGAGGTTGATGCACTGCAGCAGCCGGGGCACGTCCCGCCACGAGCTCTAGCTTAAGAGGTGTTCGATCCAGTCCGCGAAGACGTGGAGGCGACGCGACAGGCGCCTGCACCTCCGGCGTCGCCCCGGCGACCCTGTACAACGCGATGACAGATTTAGCTTCATCGATCCGTTCGGCACCCGCGCCGCGCCCTGGCCGACGGGTCAATGCCTTGCTCTACGGCATCTTTGCCTGGATCCTCTCAATATCCCCGTGATCGAGGGAGCCTTCTCCGCAACAACGCTTAGCAGTCAAAGCGAACGTTAAGCGTCGCCGTCAGGCCACATCCCTGAGAGCAGGCTGAGCCGGATATCCACGCCGGTGCGCATGTCGCCGGCAGCTGCGGCCGGCGCGTTCATGCCGCTAAGCTTTCAGAGCAGCGCAGGCCGCCGCGATGCGCGCGCAGGCCGCGTGCAGCCGGTCCGTCCCGGTCGCGAAGGAAATCCTGAAATAGGGCTCCAGCCCGAAGGCGACGCCGGGCACGGCCGCGACATTGGCGTCTGAGAGCAGATAGTCCACGAAGTCGGCGTCGTTGGCGATCACCCGCCCATCGGGACGCTTGCGGCCAATCAGCCCGGCGCAGGACGGGTAGAGGTAGAACGCGCCTTCCGGCGTCGCGCAACTCAGCCCCTCGATATGTGAGAAGGCCTCCAGGCAGAGATCGCGGCGTGTCTGAAAGACGGCGTTGCGTTCGGCCAGGAAATCGAGCGGCCCGGTCAGAGCCGCCACGGCCGCCGCCTGCGAGACCGAGCTCGGATTGGTCGTACTCTGCGATTGCAGCGTCGCCATCGCCTTGATGAGTTCTGACGGTCCTCCGGCGAAGCCGATGCGCCAGCCGGTCATGGCATAGGATTTGGAGACGCCATTGACCGTGAGCGTGCGCGAAAACAGGCGGGGCTCGACAGCGGCGATGGTGGCGAACTGCCAGCCATCGTAGCGTAGGTGCTCATACATGTCGTCGGTCAGGACATGCACGGCGGGAAAGTCGAGGAGAACCTCCGCCAGTCCCTTCAGCTCGGCGGCAGAATAGCCCGCCCCGGTCGGGTTGCTTGGCGAGTTCAGGATCAGCCATTTCGTCCGCTGGCTCAGCGCTGCGCGCAGGATGGCGGGGGTGAGCTTGAAGCCGCTAGCCTCGGGGCACAGCGGGATGACCGGCGTCCCGCCTGCCAGCCGCACCATATCCGGATAGGACACCCAATAGGGCGCGGGAACGACCACCTCGTCGCCGGCATCGAGCGTCGCGCACAACGCATTGTAGATCACCTGCTTGCCGCCCGTGCCGACGCTGATCATCGACGCGTCGTAGTTCAGCCCGTTCTCGCGCCTGAACTTGGCAGCGACGGCCGCCTTGAGCTCGGGCGTGCCGTCGACATCGGTGTACTTCGTCGCGCCCTTGTCGATCGCGGCCTTGGCGGCGGCCTTGATATGGTCCGGCGTGTCGAAATCGGGCTCGCCCTGCGACAGGCCGATGATGTCCTTGCCCTGGCGGCGCAGCTCCGCCGCAGTGCGGGTGATGGCGATGGTCGGCGAAGGCTTTACGGCCTTCAGCTTGGAGGAAAGCAGGCTCATCGAAGGCAGTCCTTTGTTGTTTTAAGCGCCGGGCGTCGCGGAACGGACCAGGGCGAGGCGCGGCGGCATGACCGCCGCAGAGCCGCTGCCGATCGTGAACGTCGCGATCAGCGTGTCGAGGCGACGCGTCTCGTCCGCCAGGACGGCGGCGGCGGCCGCGTTCTTCTCGGAGAGCGCGACGTTCTGCTGGGTGATGCCGTCCAGATGGGTGACCGCCTGATTCATCTCCTCGATGCCGTGCGCCTGCTCGTGCGACGCGGTCGAGATTTCGGAGACGGTGTCGGCAACCTGCTTCGAGGCCGCGACGATCTGCTCGAAGGTCGTCCCGGCCGAGCGCACCAGCTGCGCCCCCTGCCCGACCTCCTGCGTCGCCGTCGCGATCAGGCGCCCGATATCCTGGGAGGCCGTGCCGGAGCGCTGGGCCAGGGTGCGGACCTCCGAGGCGACGACGGCAAAACCCTTGCCGGCATCGCCGGCGCGGGCCGCCTCCACGGCGGCGTTGAGCGCCAAGAGATTGGTCTGGAAGGCGATGTCGTCGATCACGCGGCTGATCTTGGCGATCTCCGCGCTGGCCTGCTCGATGCGCTCCATCGCCTGGACCGCATCGCGCACGATCGTGCCGCCCTGGGCCGCGACATTGGCGGCATCGCCGGCGGCGAGCGCGACCGTCGCGGCGAAATTCGCGCTGATCTTCACGGAGGCCGCCAGCTCCTCGGTGGTCGCTGCGGTCTCTTCGAGCGAAGCGGCCTGCTCCTCGGCGCGCCGCGAGAGCTCATCGGCTCCCGCATGGATGTCGCGCGCGGCCGAAGAGACCTGCGCGGTCGAGGACTGGATGCCGGAGAGCACCTGCGACAGGCGTGCGACCATGTCGTCGACCGAGCGGTCGAGTTCGGCGAAACGGCCCTGATGGCGGGTCGCAACAGAGCGCGTCAGGTCGCCCTTGGCGATGGCGGCCAGCGCCTCGGAGAATTCGGACACCACGCGGTCGACGACGGCGTTGATCTCGTTGATGCCGCTGACGAGCTTCTGCATCTCGGCATCGGCATGCTCGATCCTCAGCCGGGCGCTGAAATCGCCGGCCGCGGCGGCGGCGACGACGGCGCCGACATCGTTGACGATGGCGATCATCGATTCCGCGCGGGCCGATCTCTCGGCGGCGGCGGCGCGCTCCTGGGTTTCGAGAGCGCGGACGCGCACGAGATTGTCGCGGAACACCGACAGCGCCGCCGCCATCTCGCCGATCTCGTCCTTGCGCTGCTGCGCCGGGATCGCCGCGTCGAGGTGGCCCTCGGAGATCTCGCCCATCGCCTGGGTGATCTGGCGCACCGGCCGCGCGATCGAGCGGCCGATGCCGAACGAAACCGCGCAGCCGATGAGGATCACGATGGAGACGAGGATCAGTGCGCGGCTGGCCGCGCCAGCCATGGTGCTTTCCATCTCCGGCCCGACGATGGC
Organism: Allobosea sp. OAE752; assembly: GCF_050433265.1. NCBI lineage: Bacteria > Pseudomonadati > Pseudomonadota > Alphaproteobacteria > Hyphomicrobiales > Alloboseaceae > Allobosea > Allobosea sp. OAE752. Next base: position 36,324 of record NZ_JBNPXO010000009.1, on the reverse strand, counting down.
AGCGCGCTGCTCCAACGCCGCGGCCGAGTGCTTGATCGCGGCGGAGCTGTCTTCGCCAATCTTGAGCAGCGCCTGGGCCGCTTCGGATTGGAGGCCGGCGCCCTTCAGGATCGCGATCTGCGCGATATAGCTGCCGAGCCCCTCATCCAGCGTACCGACCAGGGCCGCGACGCCGCCGATGTCGGCCGCAGCCTTCGCCACCGCGATGCTGGCGAGGCTGGCCTTCGCCGCCGTTTCGGCTTCGTCCAGCTTGCTCGGGTCGAGCGAGAGGCCGAACGCCTCGCCGGCAAGGCGCGCATCGCCGAAGCTGGCCTGCGCTGCGGCAAGCCCCGCCGCGGCGGTGGTGACCGAGCGGTAGCGCTGGAACAGCGCCAGCGAATCGCGGGCCGACGCGATGGCGAACCAGCCCAGCACGGCGGACATCGCCAGAACGAACAGGAATCCGGCGGCGATCCTTGCCTGAAGTGTCACGCGCCCCTGCAATGCCGCCATCTCTATCCCCCGCCCTCATGTCGCCGATGGCGGCGTGACCGCCGCCATCGCAGCCCCCAATGCCGGGCTCAGCCCTTCTTGGTCGCCTCGTAGCGCGCCTTGTTCTCGGCATTGGGCGGATAGAGGCCCGGCAGGGCTGCGCCCTTCTCGACCTCGCTCATGATCCAGCCCTCGAGCCGCTCCTGCTCCGGGGCGAGCTCGACCACCGCGTCGACCAGCGCGGCCGGAATCAGCACGGCGCCGTCATCGTCGACCACGATCAGATCATCCGGATAGACGGCGACGCCGCCGCAGGCGATCGGCTCCTGCCAGTTCACGAAGGTCAGCCCAGCCACGGAAGGCGGCGCCGCGGCCCCCTGGCACCAGACCGGCAGCCCGGTTCCGAGCACGCCGGCAACGTCGCGCACCACGCCGTCCGTGATCAGCGCGGCGACGCCCTTCTTGGCCATGCGCGCGCAGAGGATGTCGCCGAAGATGCCGGCATCGGTCACGCCCATCGCATCGACGACGGCGATGCAGCCTTCCGGCATCGCCTCGATGGCGGCGCGGGTCGATCTCGGCGAGGACCAGGATTCCGGCGTGGCGAGGTCCTCGCGCGCCGGCACGAAGCGCAAGGTGAAGGCGCGGCCGACGAGACGCTTCTGGCCCGGCTTCAGCGGCTTGGTGCCGCGCAGCCAGACATTGCGCAGGCCCTTCTTGAGCAGGATCGTGGTCAGGGTCGCGGTGGTGACCTGCGACAGGATTTCGATGATCTTGGCGTCGTTGGACATGGGGTCGTACTCGCTCGTTGCTTTGCGATGGGATGAAGGGTGATCAGATGCTGGCGATCAGGCCGCCATCGACGCGGATCACGCTGCCGGTGAGGTAGGAGGCCCGCTCGGACGCCAGGAAGGCGACGGTATCGGCATATTCCTCGGGCCGGCCGTAGCGGCCGAGCGGGATCGAGCCGGTGCTCTCCGCCGAGACCTCCTCGACGCTGCGGTTCTCGCGCTTGGCCTTGGCCTCGTCGAGGAAGCGGATGCGGTCCGTGGCGATCCGACCGGGCAGGATGATGTTGCTGGTGATGCCGTCGCGGCCGACCTCGCGCGCCAGCGTCTTCGACCAGCCGACCAGCGAGAGCCTGAGCGCGTTGGAGACGCCGAGATTGGGGATCGGCGCGACCACGCCGGACGAGGTCGAGGTGACGATGCGGCCCCATTGACGTACGCGCATGCCGGGCAGGACCCGATCGGTCAGCGCGATCACCGACAGCACCATGGACTGGAAATGCTTCGCCCAGAGCTCGCTCGGCTGGCCGGAGGCCGGGGTCGGCGGCGGTCCGCCCGTATTGTTGACCAGGATGTCGACCGGGCCGAGCGCCTGCTCGATGAGCGAGACATTGGCGTCGATGACGGAAAGATCCCCGAGATCCCAGAGCAGGGCCTCGGCGGTGCCGCCCACGGCTTCGATCGCATCCGCCGCCCGCTCCAGCGCCGCGGCGTCGATGTCGGCGAGCGCGACCTTCACGCCCTCGCGGGCCAGCGCAAGGCTGATCGCGCCGCCCAGTCCGCCGCCGGCGCCGAGCACCAACGCCGTCTTTCCCGATATGCCGAAATCCATCAGAAACTCCCGATGATGCCGCGTCAGGTCATGCCTGCGCATGGGCGTCGACATAGCCGTCGACGAGATTGAGTCCGAGCAGGAACTCGGAGGTGAAACGGGTGCGGATCAGCGGCTCGACCGGAATCGCGCCCGCCAGGAACGCCTGCTCCTCCGCCCGCGCGGCGACGGCCTCGGCATGCGACACTCTGCGAAAGCACAGGGTGCTGCCCGGCCGGGCCTGCGCCAGGCGACCGAGATCGGGGCCGATGATGGTCGCGATCTTGGGGTAGCCGCCGGTCGACTGCCGGTCCGCCATCAGGATGATGGGCTGTCCTTCGCCGGGCACCTGAATCGCGCCCATGGCGATGCCGTCCGAGGTGATGTTGTAGCCGCGCAGATGGGTCAGCTTCGGCCCTTCGAGGAAGCAGGCCATGCGGTCGCCGCGCGCCGAAACCGTCCAGGGCCCGGCCAGGAAGGAGGCGATCTGGTCGGGGGCGAAGAAATCGTCCTGCGGCCCGAGGATGACGCGGATCGTCTCGGCCGGGCGCTCCAGCAGCGGCGCCTGGATCGCCCCCGCCGCGACCGACACCCTGGCCGGCGTGCCGGTCGCGAGCCTGTCGCCGGCCGCAAGCGCGCGCCCTTCGAGGCCGCCGATGCCTGTGCGCGTATGGGTCGAGGCCGAGCCCAGCACGAGCGGCAGGTCGAGCCCGCCGGCAACCGCGAGATAGCACCAGCACCCGGCCGCCCCGGCCCTGAGCCTCAGCTGGACTCCAGGCTCGAGACGCACAACCACGGCCGGCGGCAGGGCCTGCCCGTCCAGCGTCGCGGAAAAGGCGCCGCCCGCGACCGCGACGGTCAGCGGCGCCTCCTCGGCCGTGATCTCGATGCCGCCCAGCGAGACTTCGATGGCGGCCGCGCCGGCCGGATTGCCCAGCGCCCGGTTCGCGACCGCATGGGCGAGCGGATCCATCGGCCCCGCCCCGGTCACGCCATAGCGCAGATAGCCGTGCCGGCCGCCATCCTGCACGGTGGAGCCCGGGCCTGCCGAGAGGATGCTGAGCGTCCCGGTCATTGCCCCTGCCTCCGGGCCACCACCTCGCCGGCCTCGACGCGCCGGTCGAGCGCGGCGAAGGTCGCGGCATCGATGGGCTCGAAGCGGATGTCGTCGCCGGGCTCCATCAGGAAGGCGCTGGCGCGCTCGGGCGCATAGAGGCGTTCCGGCGTACGCCCGACCACGTACCAGCCGGTCGGCATCGAGAAGGTGGCAATGGCGCTAAGCCCGCCGCCGACGAGCACGACCTTGCTGTCATGCGGCGGGCGCGGCTTCGTCCGCCGCGAGATCGCGATCTCGTCGGGCAGACCGCCCAGATAGGTGAAGCCCGGCGCGAAGCCGTACATATAGGCGCGATAGGTGGCGCCCGCATGGATCTGCGCCGCTTTCTCGGCCGGCATGCCCATGATCTCCGCCATTTCGGCGAGATCCTCGCCATGCGGCGCCTCGTAGCAGCAGGGCACCGTCCACAGCACGGCCTTGCGCGCGCGTGTCTTGGGAGCCGACAGCCGCTCCTCGACCATCCCGACCAGCGCGTCGCGGGTGATCTGCAACGGGTCGTAATGGATCATCAGCGAGCGATAGGTCGGCACCAGCTCGCGCAGACCCGTGGGCGCCGCCTCCGCGAGCGCGGCGTCGAGCGCGAGCACGCGGTCGCTGACTGCCGGGTCGACGCCGCTGCCGAACTCGACGACCAGCGCGGCTTCCCCCGCATCGAGAAAGCGCGGCGTGGCGTCCGAAGCGCTCATGCGAAGGCCGCGAGCGTGATGCCGGCCCGTTCCAGCGCCTTGCGCACATGGCGGGCCATCGTGACCGCATGGCTGGAATCGCCGTGCACGCAGATCGACCTGACCGGCGTCGGCAGGCGCTTGCCCGTCGCGGTGACGATGACGCCTTCGGTGACCATCTCGATGACGCGGGCAGCAGCCTCCTCATGATCGGTGATCATCGCGCCGGGCTTGCTCCGCGCGATCAGCAACCCTTCATCGGTGTAGCCGCGATCGGCGAAGATCTCCTGATAGGTCGTCAGCCCTGCCGCCTCGCCGGCCGCGACCTGCGCGGTCAGCGCCGTCGCCAGCAGGGCGAGGCTGGGATCGACCGCCTTCACCGCTCGCGCGATCGCATCGGCGACCGGGCGCTCCTCGCAGGCGATGTTGCCGAGCGCCCCATGCGGCTTCACATAGCTGATGCGGTGGCCGGCATAGGCCGCCAGCGCCTGCGCCGCGCCGAGCTGATAGGCGACGAGGCGCTCGATCTCTCCGGTCGAGAACGGGATGCGCCGGCGCCCAAAACCCCAGAGATCGGGAAAGCCGGGATGCGCGCCGATCGCCACGCCGCGCTCGCGCGCCACCGTGAACGCCTTCGCCATGATCTCCGGATCGCCCGCATGCAGGCCGCAGGCGACATTCGCCGAGGTGACGATGCCCAGCATGGCCTCGTCGTCGCCGCAGCTATAGGCCCCGAAGCCCTCGCCCAGATCGGCATTGAGATCGACGGACAGCATGGCCCACCCCGCTTGGTTGAATTGCCGAAACCGATGAGGGCGCCGCCGCCTTGCGGCGCCCTCCTTTGCGTCACATGCCGAGATAGGCGCGCCGGATATCCGGGTTGTCGCGCACCTCGACGGCCGTGCCGGAGAGGATCACCCTGCCGGTCTGCAGCACATAGGCACGATCGGCGATCTCCAGGCTCTCGGCCAGGCGCTGCTCGACCAGGAGCACGGTCACGCCGGCCTTGCGGATGGTCTCGACCGCCGCGAAGATCTCGTCGACCAGCTTGGGCATGATGCCCTGCGACGGCTCGTCGAGCATCAGGATGCGCGGGCGTGTCATCAGCGCGCGGCCGATGGCGAGCATCTGCTGCTCGCCGCCCGACAGGGTCGCGGCGCGTTGCGGCAGGCGCTCCTTCAGCCGCGGGAACAGGGCGAAGACCTGCTCCAGCGGCTGCTCGCGATCGGCCTTGGCCCGGTGCAGATAGCTGCCGAGCCTCAGATTGTCGGAGACCGAGAGCCGCGGGAACAGCCGCTTGTTCTCGGGAACATAGGCGACGCCACGCTTGGTGATCTCGTGGCCGGGCAGCCCGCTGATCGTTTCGCCGGCGAAGGAGACCGTGCCGGAGCGGGCCTTCTCCATGCCGGAGATGGTCTTCAGCAGGGTCGATTTGCCGGCCCCGTTGGCGCCCGCCACGACGACGATCTCGCCTTCAGCCACCGTCACCGAGATGTCGGAGATCGCGATCAGCCCGTCATAGGCGGTGGTCAGGGAGGAGACTTCAAGCAGCACGGTGTCTCTCCCCCAGATAGGCGGTGATGACGGCGTCGTCGCGCACCACATCCTGCGGTTTGCCTTCTGCCAGCACCTTGCCGAGGTTCAGCACAACGGCGCGGTCGACCAGCGGCATCACGATTTCCATGACGTGCTCGACCATGACGACGGTAACGCCCTGGTCGCGCACCTTGCGCACCAGCTCGACCCCGAGCCGGGCCTCGCTCGGCGTGAGGCCGGTCATCACCTCGTCGAGCAGCAGGAGCTTGGGCTTGGTGGCGAGCGCGCGCGCCACTTCGAGGCGTCGCTTCTCGGGCGGCGTCAGCTCGCCGGCCGGCGCCGGGGCGCGCTGCTGCAGTCCGCAGAAGGCGAGCGTCTCATAGGCGACCCGGCGTGCCGCCGCGCTGCCCGGCTCCTTCGCGAAGGCGCCGACCATGACGTTGTCGAGCACGCTCATCGAGTCGAAGGAGCGCGGCACCTGAAAGGTCCGGGCGATACCGAGCCGGCAACGCGCCGGCCCCGACAGCCTGGCGATGTCCTGCCCTTCGAAGCGGATGCTGCCCTCGTTCGGCGGGAATGCTCCGGCGATGAGGTTGAACAGGGTCGACTTGCCGGCGCCGTTGGGCCCGATCAGGCCGAGGATCTCGCCGCGGCGCACCTCGACCGAGACGTCGGAATTGGCGACCAGACCGCCGAAGCGCCGCGTCACATTCTGGACGTCGAGGAGGATGTCCGTGCTCATGAGCGCGCCTCCGCCTTCTGCCTCTTGCCCTGGAAGAGGCTGAGGATGCCTTCGGGCTTGGCGAGCGCGACGAGCATGATCAGGCCGCCATAGATGATCAGGTCGATGCCCGAGCCGGAGCCGCCGAGATAGGAGCGGGTGATCTCGGTGAGCGGGATCAGGATCGCGGCGCCGACGACGGGTCCCCAGAGCGTGCCGATGCCGCCCAGCACGGCCGGCAGGGCAAAGAGCAGCGAGAAACGGAAGCTCATCACGCTCTCCGGGTCGATATAGGCCAGGAAACTCGCATAGAAGGCGCCGCCGATTGCGGTGAAGAAGGCCGAGACCGCTGCCGCCGCCATCTTCGAGTGGAAGATCTCGACGCCGAGGCTTTCGGCGGCTTCCGGATTATCCTTGACCGCGCGCCACCAATAGCCCCAGCGCGAGCCCTCGATCAGGAAGGTGACGAACCAGGTGATCGCCAGCAAGGCGAGCGCGAGATGGATATAGGGCACCTTGTCGCGCGCGAACTGGAGTGTCGCCCAGCCGTCGGAGCCGAACGGCCACTGGATGCCCAGCGCGCCGCCGACGAAGTCCCAGTTATGGACCAGCAGCAGGCCGATCTCCGCGATGACGATGGTCGCGATCGAAAAGTAATGCCCCTTCAGGCGGAAGCAGGGATAGCCGAGCAGCAGCGCGATGGCGGCCGACAGGATGCCGCCGACCAGCATGCCGCCCCAGGGCACGACGCCATAGGTGACGAAGAGCACCGAGGTGGCATAGGCCCCGATGCCGAAATAGAGCGCATGGCCGAGCGAGATCTGGCCGCAATAGCCGCCGAGGATGTTCCAGCTCTGCGAGACGGCAGCGTAGAGCAGCGTCAGCACGAGTACGTTCTGGAGATAGACGTCCTTGATCGCAAAGGGAGAGACCGCGATCGCCGCGAACACCGCGGCGGCGACGACGAGCTGGTTGCGGCGCCGCGGCAGCATGCCGAAGGCCGGAGGAAGATTCAGGGCTTCGTCCGTCATCGTCACAGCTTTCCGAACAGGCCGCTCGGCCGGATGAAGACGACGCCGAGATAGAGCGCGAAGATGCCGAGGGATTTCATGGCGGGAGGCAGGAACGCCGCGGTGAGCGCCTCGACCAGGCCGACGATGACGCCGGCGACCAGCGCGCCGAAGACGCTGCCGAAGCCGCCGAGCGCCACGGTGACATAGGCGATCAGGCCGAAGGTCGCGCCGACCTGCGGGTGGATGTAATAGAAGATCGCGAGCACCGCGCCGGCAAGGCCGACGAGCGCGGCCCCCAGCCCCCAGCCCAGCGCAAAGACGCGGTTGCGGTCGATGCCGACCAGCGCGACGGCGCCCTGGTCCTCGCGCGTCGCCTCCAGCGCCTTGCCGAAATCGGTTCGCGACATCAGCAGGTAGAGCCCGCCGAAGGCCGCGATCGAAACCAGCCCGCCGAACATCTGCGGCCAGGGCAGGAAGACGCCGCCGAGGTCGAGCGTCTTGCCGCCGAGCCAGGAGTTGCCGATGCTGCGATAGTCGGGCGTCAGGAAGTACTGGGCTGCGCCCTGCAGCAGCGTCGCCAGGCCGAAGGTCGCGAAGATCTGCACCATGCCCTGATTGGCCTTCGCGCGCATCGCGAAGCGGACGATGCCGAGATAGGCCAGCGCGCCGACGCAGAAGAGCACCGCGGCGGCGACAGGGGCGAACAGCACGGGATCGAGCGCGGTGAACAGGAAGAGCCCGAAGACGACATACATCGCCGTCATCAGGAACTCGCCATGGGCGAAGTTCACCACATCCATCAAGCCGAAGATGAGCGAGAGGCCGACTGCGATCAGGGCGTAGATCAGCCCCATGAGCAGGCCGCTCGCAAGCACCTGGAGAAGTGCTTGCGTCGTCATGCCGGATTCCTTCCTGAAGTGAGGGTCAGCCGTTCATCGGCCAGATCGCATCCGCGATCGCGACCTCGCTCGGGAAGATGGTGACGAATTTGTCGCCGAGATATTGCAGCAGAACCGGGCTGGCCTCCGGGTTCTGGCCGTCCGGCCCGTATTTCACGCGCGCCCAGGGCATGATCGTGCTCGTGCCGGGAATGTCGGTGGCGGCGAGCGCGTCGCGGACCTTCGGGCCTTCGAGCGAGCCGGCGCGGTTGATCGCCTCGGCCAGCAGCAGCAGCCCCATGAACTGGCGCGAGGTGTTGTCGTTCAGGTCGCGGGTCGAGCGCGCCTTGAACATGTCGTTGACGGTCTTGATGAACGGGCGCTTCGCCGCGAGATCGAGCGAGAAGCTGGCCCGGGTGATGGCGCCCTTCAGCTTGTCGCCGACGGCATCGTAGGTGACCTGCTCGGAGAAGCCGCTGGCCTGCGCGACGAGGTTCTTCGGCTTGAAGCCGAGCTCCGCCATCGTCTTGACCAGCAGCATCGCGTCGGTGGTGTAGGTCGAGGGCATCAGAACGTCGGGGTCGGCGCTCTTCAGCTGCTGCACCTCGGCCGTCAGGGACGGCGAATTGGTGCGGTATTTGACGTCGGCGGCGATCTTGTAGCCCCGGTCATTGGCGAGCTTGCGCTGCGTGTTCGAGGAATCGACGCCGAAGATCGTGTCCTCGAAGAACAGCCCGACGCTGTCGATCTTCTTGCCCTTCTTCTTCTGCGCGTCGAAGAAGTCAAACATCGCGGCCGAGAACATCTCGTCCTGGGCGGCCGGACGGAAGAAGAACTTCATGTTGCGGCGCTGCAGGCTCGGCGAGGAGGAGTCGGCGCACAGGAAGGGGACGCCGTAGCGCTCGGTGACGGCGCTGACCGTGGCGGAGACGGAGGACTGGTAGCAGCCGATGATGGCCGAGACCTTCTCCTGCGTGATCAGGCGCTCGGCCTCGGCCCTGCCCTTCTGCGGATCGGCCTGGTGATCGGCGAAGACGAGGCGGATCTTGGCCCCGCCCAACGCGGCAAGGCCAGCGCCCTTGGCGGCGACGAGATCGAGCTGGTGGTCGTTGTTGATGATGTCGAGCGCGGTTTCGAAGGCGTTGCGCGCGTCGATGCCAACCTGCGCGCTCGCCCCGGACATCGGGTAGATCACGCCGATGGTGACTTCCTTGGGCGCCTGCGCCCGGGACGTGCCGGGATAGGCCAGCGAGCCGGCGGCGGCAGCGGACACGCCCGCCAGGAGCAATTCTCTACGATTCATGGCTTAAACCCCTCTTTTTTGATGGCTGCGCGGCTCTTTTTCGGCCGGCAGGGTGGTGGTGGTGGAGATCAGATGACGGCGAACTCCGTGTTGCGCCGGTCGGTCACGAGCATGCAGCCGGGCGCATGGGTGATCGCGAAGGGCGGCTTCACTTTGGCGATGACGGATTGCGGGGTCACGCCGCAGGCCCAGAACACCGGCAGCTCGCCGGGCAGCACCTCGACGGCGTCGCCATAATCGGGCTGCGAGACGTCCCTGATGCCGATCAGGGCCGGGTCGCCGATATGCACCGGCGCGCCGTGCACGGCAGGGAAGCGCGAGGTGACCTGGATCGCCCGGATCGCATGGGCCGCCTTGAGCGGGCGCATGGAAACGACCATCGGGCCGCTGAAGGGGCCGGCCGGAACGCAGTCGATGCTGGTCCGGAACATCGGCACGCGCAGGCCGCGCTCGACATGGCGCAGCGGAATGCCTTCGTCGAGCAGCGCTTCCTCGAAGGAGAGCGAGCAGCCGATGACGAAGGAGACGAGGTCGTCGCGCCAATACTGGCCGACATCGCTGGTCTCGGCGACGAGCTCGCCATTCTCCCAGACGCGATAGCCCGGAAAATCGGTGCGGATGTCGAGATCCCGGCCGAGGACCGGCACCAGCGGGCTACCGACATCGGACACGCCGATGATGGGGCAAGGACGCGGATTGGCCTGGCAGAAGCGCAGGAAATCGCCGGCGAGATCGGCCGGCAGGATGGCGAGATTGCCCTGGACGAAGCCGGGAGCCAGGCCCGAGGTCGTTCCCTTCAGAGCTCCGCTGCGACAGGCGAGCCGGACCGACAGGGCCGAGCCGATGTCGAACGCGCCGGCCGCATGCTGCGATGCGGGCATCATCGTCGGCCTGCTCATCGTCTCCGCCATCCCCTCATCCCGTTCGTTGCATCATGGGCGCACCGTCCGGCGCACACGTCCAATCGTGAATCCGTATCGATCGCCATAACAGGCCGTTATGCCGGAAGGCTGGCCGGCTGCCGTCCTTCCGGGCAGACGGGTCCGTGATCGGACAGCCGCGCGGAGGCTCCGCGTCTTGTGCAGCGCATTAAATTTGACGCACCGCGAACAAAATGAAAAATGCGTTTCTCTGCTTTCAGTTTTAAGAAAAACTACAAATGGATACGCGCTTCCTGCAGACCCTGCTGACTGTCGCGGAGACGGGATCGCTCACGCGAACCGCACGGGCGCTGAACCTGACACCCTCCGCCGTGATGCAGCGGATCAAGGTGCTGGAGGGCGAGATCGGCGCGCCTTTGATCCATCGCTCGGGCAATGCGATGTGCGTGACGGCCGCCTGCGCCGCGATCCTGGAGGATGCCCGCTTCGTCGTCGGCACGGTGTCCCATATCAAGGCAGCAGCGGCGGGGCGCCAGGATGTCGGGCTGCTGCGGGTCGGCGTGATCCACACGGTGCTGAGCGGCCTCATGCCGGATGTGATGCTGGCGCTGCAGCGCAACCGGCCAGGCATCGAGCTTTACATCCTGCCGGGTACGTCGACGGATCTCTATGCCAAGCTGGCCGCCGGTGAGCTCGACACGGCCATCATCGTCCAGCCGGCCTTCGCGATGCCGAAGACCCTGGAATGGACGCAGCTGCGGCAGGAGCCGCTGCTCCTGATCACGCCGCGGGAGACCGCGGAAAGCGACCCCGGGCTGCTGCTCAAGACCGAGCCCTTCATCCGCTACGACCGCAACCATTGGGGCGGCCGCGTCGTCGAGCAATATCTGCGCTCGAAGCGCATCGTGCCGCGCGAATTCCACGAGCTTGATTCGATCGAGGCGATCACCATCCTGGTTCATAGGGGGCTCGGTGTCGCGCTCATCCCGGACTGGCTGCCGCCCTGGCCGCAGGGCGTCGATGTCCGGAAGTTGCCGATCGTGGATGCGCCGAAGCGCTCGATCGGGCTGATCTGGCCGAAGGTTTCGCGGCGTCAGCCCCTTGTCCGGGCCTTTGCCGACGAGGTCCTGTGGGTGGCCGCGCGGCTCGGGATCGACCGAGCTTGAGGCGGGCTGCGAGCTCCGCCTTCAGAAGGCGCGGCTCGCCTCGTAGCTGCGCGCGATGTCCTGGGCGAGCTCGGCCATCGGGCGTGCGAGGCTGCCGCTCAGCGTCAGCGGAAAGGCAGCGGTGAAGACCAGATCCGGCAGGTCCAGCACCGTCTCGACGATACGCAGCCGGCCTTCCTTCAATTCGCGCTGCACCACGACCGGCGGGATCACGCTGACGCCGATCCTGTCGAGCGTCATCTGGACGATGGTCGTCAGAGACGAGTTGCCGAAGATGCGCGGCGGCGGCAGGGACGGATCGTTCAGCGCCTCGCGTAGGCGCGGATAGGGCGCCGTCGCCTTGGGGTAGGTGATCATCGGGAAATTGCGAAGCTCGGCGATGCTGAGCGGCTCCTCGCCGAGCACCATATCCGGGGAGGCGATCACGGCCAGCGAATAGGCGCATAGGTCGCAGCTCGCCATGGTCAGGTCGTCGATCGGGCCGAGCATGAAGGCGAGGTCGAGGTCGCCGCGGGCGAGCAGGTCGCGCATTGCCGGCGACACGTCCACCGTCAGATCGATGACGATGTTGGGATAGACAGCATGCGCGCGCTCCATGAACCGGCTGAGCCAGGTCTGCGCGATGGTCTCCGACACGCCCAGCCTGACGATGCCCTTCATGGCGACAGCCGAGCCGACCTCGGCCAGCATCTCCGTGCGCAGCAGCAGAAAGCGCTCCGCATATTGGACGAGCTTGCGGCCCTGATGGGTCAGGCTGATCGAACGGGCGTTGCGCTCGAACAATTTGACGCCGAGCTCCGCCTCCAGCGCCGCGATCCGCTGCGAGACCGAGGGCTGCGTGGTGTTGGCGCGCTCGGCCGCGCGGCTGAAGCTGTTCAGCTCCGCGACCCAGTAGAACAGCTCGAGGCTGCGGAAATCGGTCATCTCAGGCGGCGCCCCGCTCGCTTGCCGGCCGGCCGATCGCCGCCGGCCGCTCCGGGCAGGCTAGCATGATTGGCCCCTCGCCTGGGACTGCGGCGGCGCTTCACGCATCCGGTTCCAAACATGCGAGGCGATGCCGGACCGCCCCGGTCACTTCACCTGCCGCCAGTCGCCGCGATCGCCCTTCCAGTTGACCGAATGCCCCAGCGCGCGCAGCACCGAGCCCCGCAGGCTGCGCACGAGCCCTTCCCATTCGCGGGCGGAGATGCCGTCGACCGCCGGCTCCGGCGCCATGAACATGCCGTCGACGCCGCCCCCAGCGACGCATTGCTCGATGCAGCGCGTTTCGAGCTCCGGCTCATGGAACACGACCTCGTTCTCCAGCAACCCCGCAAGCGCCGCGATGATGCCGGTCGCGCCCCAGTTCGAGACATTGGAGATCACGAGATGGCTCGCCGCCGTCGCTGCCGCGACGCCGCCCCGGCCGGGAATGCCGCAATCAGCGGCCTTGGGCGAGAAGCCCGGCAGATCCTCGGCAAGCACGCCCATGCCCAGCTCGTTGCCGCCGTCGCCGATACCGATGAAGGGCAGGCCGAGCTCCTTTCCGGTGCGGAACAGATAGTCGAGATCGCCGACCATGCCGTCGAGCGGGCGCCCGCCGAGGCCGTGATAGAGCCCGTTCGCATTGGCGCCGGGGCGCTCGATCGCGATCATCAGGCTCGGCCGCGTCCGCTCCAGCAGATCGTCGCTCACCGCGCGGCAGCCCTCGGCGTCCTTCGGTACCGTGCGGATATAGACCGGGCGCAGGAAGGCGATCGGCTCGATCACGCCCGAGACGGGGAACGGCATCGGGGCGAGGCCGGCGCCGAGGCAGGTCTGGCGCATCATCGCCTCCCAATCCTCGTCGACGACGATGACGCTTTCGACGCCGAGCCCGAGGAACAGCGCTCGCGCCAGCAGCGCCGCGCCGACCGGGCCGTCGGTCTCCGGCACGCCGCCGCCCTCCGGGAAACCGGTGGCGATCAGGACGGGGCCGCCCTTCTCCCTGACCCTGTTCACGATGATCTCGGCCGCGCCCATGCAGATCGGCCCCTGCTGACGCCGTTCGAGCGCGCCGCGGAGATGGTCGATCAGGCCGACGCCAGTCAGGTCGATCGTCATGAAGCGGTCGATCGTGGCGGCGAGGCGACCGTAGAGCGGCGTTTCTTTCGACAGCATGGCGGTTCGGTATCTTTCAGGAACTGAAGGTTTCAGAGCCTCTCTGGACATTCCCTCAACCCTCATCCCGAGCAGCCATTCCGTCAGAAAGGGCGTTCAAAGGAGGCTTGAGGAGGCTCCGGAATCATTTGGAATCATCCTTCGAGAGGCTGCTTTGCAGCTTCTCGGGATGAAAAGTGAGTTTCCAAACAGGAGCTCAGACGGCGATGCACCGGGCGAATGTATCGTGGTCGACATTCCCGCCGCTCAGCACCAGAGCAACGGTCTTGCCGGCGACGTCGAGCTTGCCGGCGAGCGCCGCGGCCAGGGGGGCGACGCCGCCGGGCTCGACCACCAGCTTCAGCAAATCATAGGCGAGCCGCATGGCGCGGCGGACCTCGTCATCGGTGACGGCGACGGCACCGGCCAGCAGCGCCTGGTTGACCGGGAAGGTCACCTCTCCGGGGGTCGCGACCTGCAGCGCGTCGCACAGGCTCCGGGCGCCGGGCGCATTGCTCTCGCGCCGGCCGGACGCGAGCGAGCGGGCGGTGTCGTCGAAACCGGCGGGCTCCACGCAGAACACGCGCGTATCGGGGGAGACGCCGTTCATCGCGATGGCGCAGCCCGCCGCCAGCCCGCCACCGCTGCAGCTCACCGCGAGCATCTCGAGCGAAACGCCGCGCTCGCGAGCCTGCTCGGCGAGTTCCAGCGCGACCGTACCCTGCCCCGCCATGATGTCGGGATCGTCATAGGGTGGGATGATCACGGCGCCGGTGGCGGCCGCGATCTCGGCCCCGATCGTCTCGCGCACTTCCGTCGCGCGATCATAGAGGCGTACCGTACCGCCGAACCGCTCGGCGCCCTCGATCTTGGTGCGCGGCGCGTCCGAGGGCATCAGGATCGTCGCCTTGATGCCGTTGCGGGCGGCGACGGCGGAGATCGCCAGCGCATGGTTGCCCGAGGACCAGGCGACGATGCCGCCCTTTCGCTCGGCCGGGGTCATGCGCGAGACGCGGTTGAGCGCGCCGCGGAACTTGAACGAACCCGTGGTCTGCAGCGTCTCGGCCTTCAACAGGACTTTTGCGGAGAGGATGCGATCAAGCTCGTCATTCGCGATGAGCGGCGTTTTGACGACATGGTCGGAGATCCGAAGAGCCGCCGCTGCGACGTCACGAAACTCGACGCAAAGCCGAAGATCTTCACTGATCTTTACTTGAGGTCTTCCGCTCATTTATTTTATCCCGGCAGTAATTCTCCCAACAAGCTATTTAAATCTGCAAGGCGGTCAAATTCTCAATCGCGATGGGAGTGGATAAGGTCTGCTTATCGATTGGGCGGCGCCGAATTGGACGCTTAGCGCGAACCGTTCAGCTGCACCGCTGGTCGCACGGCGTTGTCAGGTTAACTGCCGCGAGCGCCAAGAGATGGGGCCGCCGCCCCCTCCAACGCGAACCCATGCGCCGCCCAGCCTGGCGGCGCAGGTCGCGGTGTAGCCCGATCAAGCGTCGAGCGATCTACCGGCCAGTCCGTCTTCAGCCCGGCTCTCGAACGATTGTCCGGCATGATCGTAGCTGAAAAGACCAGCCAAACGAGCCCCGAAACAAATCAACATGCATCTGCATACATTTGTACTTGACGTGCGATGTCAGCACGATATGCCCCGGTGAGGCTACGGCGCTGCCTGAGGTCGGTCGAGTCGCTGGAGGTGATCAATGAGCGAGCAGTCTTTCGAACAGAACCGCTCTGAAAAGCTGGCGAGTTTCGTCGCCGGCGCACGCGGACGAGTCTTGCCGGAAGCGGTGCGGGATGCCGGCAGGCAAGCTCTCGTCGACTTCATCGCCGTCTCGGTGGCCGGCCATCAGGACGGCGCCGTCGAAGCCCTCCGCGCGGTCGCCGCCAACTGGAACGCGCCGGGCGGGGCGCGCATCTTTCTAGGTTCGAAAACCCAGCCGGCGATCGCGGCATTGCTCAACGGAACCATGACCCACGCCATGGACCTCGACGACGTGCACTACGCCGGCGGCGGACATCCCAGTGGCCCCTGCTGGTCGGCCGCGCTCAGCCTGGCGGAACATCACGAGGTCGACGACGAGACCGCCCTCCGCGCTTTCGTCACCGGATATGAAGTCATGGCGCGGCTCGGCGGCGGGGGGCAGCAGGGTGTGGGCCGCACGCTTCAGCACCATGGCTTCCACCCGACATCGATATTCGGCCGAGCCGGTGCCGCGGCCAGTGCGAGCGTTCTCCTGGATCTCGACCAGGATCAGGTGGCGAACGCGCTCGGCGTCGCCGCCACAACCGCAGGCGGGCTCGTCGGCTCGTTCGGCACACATTCCAAGCCGTTCCATGCGGGCAAGGCAGCCATGGACGGCGTTATGGCCGCAGAAATGGCGCGTTCGGGCTTCGTGTCCGGGCAGAACCTCTTCGAGCGCGACAAGGGGCTGCTGCCGAGCTTCCTGAAGGGAGCGGAGTTTGTGCTGCCGGAGCTGGACTTCGACGAACAGTGGTACGTCCTGCGCAATGGCTACAAGCGCTTCGCGAGCTGCCGCGCGACGCATGCCGCGGCTGAAGCCGCCCTGAGCGTCAAGGATCAGGTCGGGAACAGGACGGTCACCAGGATCCAGGCCTTCGTCAATCCGATTGCGCTGGTGGCCGCAGGCAACCCCGCGCCCAGAACGGGCCTGGAAGCCCGTTTCAGCACCTATTGCTGCATTGCCATGGGTCTCGTCGGATACCGCCTCTCCGCTTTCGATTTTACCGATGAGATGGTTGCGGATCCGGCGGTTTCGGAACTTCTGCCCAAAATCGAGTGCATTCCCGTCAAGGGACAGTCGGAGGTGGCCGCGAAGCTGCTGATCGATCTCTCGGACGGGCAGCAGATGGAGGCCTCGGTCGATATCGTCCTCGGTCACCCCGACCGGCCGCTGAACTGGGCTCAGATTCAAGACAAGTTCGAAGGGCTTGTCGCGCCGGTTCTGGGAGACGAGAAGGCAGACGAGCTGTTCAAGGCGGTCACGGGCTTCGCCACGAACGACAGGCTGTCTATTCCAAGAATTTCCGCCTTGCTTGAGGCCCGGCAGCACTGAAGCCCATCCCGCCTGGGCCGCCTCTCAGAGCGGCTCAGGCCCGTGGCATCTTGGCCGGTTTCGGGCATCCGTGCTAACCGCACTGCTCAGGCTCGGCGGTTGCGCCGAGCCTCTGTCCGGCAGTGGCCGGCGTCTCGGCCCGGCCGATGCGCGCCGTCAGGCGATGAAAGGTTTGCAGGTTGGCGAAGCCAGTCAAAGTCCGGACCAGCGGCAAACGGCGACCAACTTCGGCCGACACGACCGATCATCAGATCAGCGGCAGCGGCGATCTGGCCTCCGATATCCAGATCAAGGTGCGCGATGCCATCCGCAAAGGCACGCTCCCCATCGGCGAGCGCGTCACGGAGGTCGATCTCGCGGCCCGTTTCGGCGTGTCGCGGACGCCCGTGCGCGATGCCATCCTTCGTCTCGAAGCCGACGGCTTGCTGACGAACGAGCCCCGGCGCGGGTTGATCGTCTCCAACCTCAACCATCAGCAGGTGGTCGAACTTTATTTTATGAGGGAGGTGCTCGAGGGCGCAGCAGCGCGCCTGGCGGCCCAGAGCGCCAGCGACATCGAGCTGGAAACGATCTCCGCCCTGAGCGCGCTCGAATCCGAGCCGGGCGTAACCCTGGACGCTCTCAGCGATATAAACGTCAAAATCCACAACATGATCGCGCTTGCCGCGCATAACCGCTATCTGCTCCGCAGCCTGACGCAACTCGGCATCACGATGTCCCTCTTGCCGAGTCTCCTCGCAATGGGCGATCGCGCGCGATCTGCGGCGTCGGAGCATCGCGCCATCGTCGCGGCATTGTTGGAGCGCGACAGCGAGCGAGCCGAATCCGCCGCCCGCGCCCATGTACGGTCATCCTTGCAGCACCGTCTGTTGCAGACGATCGGCAGGCTACAGAACTAGACGAAACTCCCAAGAGAGCATCAGGCCGCGAGGGGCGCCGGCCGGTCCGGAATTTGGGCGAAGGCGATGCCCTCCAGGATTGGCTTTGTCGTTCTGAGCACCGCGGCGGTGGCTGCGCCTTCCCGTCGGTCGATGACGACCTCGATGCGCCCCGACGGATGCTCGATCGTCACGCTGCGGGGCAGGCTGTCCCCTCCGACGAGACGATGCGCCAGCGTGCCCGGCGTGCCGCAGGCCGTGCCGAGACCGACGGCGCCGGTCACGGCGAAAGCCTTGTGGCAGGAGTGCGGCATGAAGTAGCGCGCCGTGAGCGTGCCGCCTTTCTGCGGCGGGCCGATCAACACGGGTTTTGGAATGACGAGGTTGGACACGTCTCCCAGCCCCATTCGCCTGCCGGCTTCCAGTCGGATCCTCTCCAGACGATTCATCAACGACCGGTCGCCATCCAAGTCCGCCGGCAACTCGCCGCCGGTCTTCCCCAGCGCGGTGGCTTCGATCACGACCAGAGGCATTGCAGCGTCGATACAGGAGACTTCGACGCCGTCGATTCTGTCGACGGCCGATCCCGTCGGCAACAGCATTCCGGTCTTGGCGCCAGCGACGCCTAGAAATTCCAGTTCGACCGGCGCACCGCTGCCGGGAACGCCGTCGATGACCGTGTCGCCATCGTAAGTGGGCCGCCCGTCAGGGGTCAGCACCGTGGCGGCGATGAGTTGGCCGGTGTTGACGTTGTGAATGACGACGCGTGTGCGGCCGATTTGGCCCTGAACGAGTCCCTTCTCTATGGCGAAGGGCGCAACCGTCGACAGCATGTTCCCGCAGTTCGGGGAGGTGTCGACGGTCCTTTCGATGACCTCCACCTGGGCGAAGAGATAGTCGACATCGGCGCGGGGGTGAGTCGATGGCCCCACGATGGCGACCTTGCTTGTCAGAGGGTTGCCGCCACCGAGCCCATTGATCTGAAGCTCATTGCCCGACCCCAGGACCGACAGCAAAATCTCGCCACGCAGAGTGGGATCGGCCGGCAGGTCGGAAGCGAGGAAAACAGGACCGCGCGACGTGCCGCCGCGCATGAGTGTGCATGGAATGCGAAGTTGGGTCGCCATCGCGGCTCCTTCCAGCAGCTTCCGCCGAGATCGACGGCAACTGGAAAAGCGATATCTGCCACCCCCATCATGTTGTGAAATGCAAAAATCTCGATCATTGATCGGCAATGCGCATCAATTTTGAACTGCTCGATATCCGCGCCTTCCTCGCCGTGCTCGAGCTGGGCGGCTTTCACAAAGCGGCTGAGATGCTCAACATCTCGCAGCCCGCCCTGTCCCGTCGCGTGCAGGCGCTGGAAGCCGCGGTCGGCGCGCCGCTGCTGGAAAGAACGACGCGCAGAGTCGGACCCACGAGCGTCGGCCGGTCCTTCGCGCCGCTGGCCCGTCGCCTGCTCGACGAATTTGAGGAATCTCTGCTCGGCATCACGGGTGTCGCCGGGCGGCAGTACGGTCAGGTCACCATCGCCTGCGTGCCGACGGCCGCCTTCTACTTCCTGCCACGCGCCATCGAGTCGTTCAGCGCGATCTATCCGCTGATCCGCTTTCGTATCCTCGATCTGTCCGCAAATGACGGCCTGGAGAGCGTGGCACGGGGCGAGGCCGAATTCGGCATCAATCTTCTCGGCAGTTCGGACCCTGACCTGGCTTTCACACCGCTCGTCGAGGACCCATTCGTCCTCGCATGCAGGCGTGATCATCCGCTCGCCGCTCGGCAGGAGCTGGCCTGGAAGGATCTTGCCGACCAGACGCTCATCGGGGTCAGCCGCGCCAGCGGCAACCGCATGATTCTGGAAAGCGCTCTCGCCAAGGAGGGCGTGGGGCTGACGTTCAAGTTCGAAGTCAACCACCTGACGACGTCGCTCGGACTGGTCGAGCGCGGTCTTGGCGTCTCGGTGCTGCCCCGGCTCGCGACGCCACCGCAGGATCACCCCGTCATTGCGACGAAGGCAATCGGCGCACCGCCGGTATCGCGAACGATCGGCCTGGTCGAGCGGCGGAAAGCGCGCCTTGCACCTGCGGCCCAACGCTTCAGGGACATGCTGATCCACACCTGGAATGCGAACCCGCGATCGAACTTTCTATAATTGATAGGGATATCGCATCAATCGGATCAATTATCGCATTTCTCAAATTCGCCCTTTGCGTTGAAAGAAGCTCCGATAACGGGGCCACCAGCCGCCCTGACTTTGGGAGGGACGAATGATGCATCTGACTCGCAGGAGCTTGGTTCTGGGCGCGGCTTCTCTGGCGGCAGGGAGCGCGCTCAGCACCGTCGCACGGTCGCAGGCTGCCTTTCCCACGCGGCCGATGAAGTTGCTTGTCCCCTATGCGGCAGGCGGCGGAACTGATGCCATCGCGCGGCTCGTTGCGCAGGGCATCGGTGAAAAGCTCGGCCAGTCCCTGGTCGTCGAGAACAACGGCTCGGCCGGTGGCAATCTCATCACCGCACAGGCCGCCTCCTCGCCGCCGGACGGCTACACGGTCCTGCTGGCCAACCAGGGACCCATGGTCGTCAATCCCCACCTGTTCAAAAATGTCCGGGTTGACCCGCTGACAGCCTTCGATCCGGTCACTCTGATCTCCGATACGCCGCTCGCGTTGGTGGTGGCATCGAAATCATCGTTCCAGACCGCGCGGGACCTGATCGATCACGCGAAGAAGAACAACGGGAAGCTCACCTACGGTTCTGCCGGCAACGGTTCGGCGAGCCATCTCGCCACCGTCCTGCTCGCCAGGACTGCAGGATTCGATGCGGTCCACGTTCCCTATCGCGGGGCCGGGCCAGCTTTGACGGACCTCCTCGCCGGACAGACCGACTTCATGGTGACGACCGTTCCGTCGGTGCTGGGTCTGATCGAGGGCAAGTCCGTGCGGCTGCTGGCCGTCACAAGCCCGCAGCGCACCAAGCTCTTCCCCGAGACTCCGACCGTGGCCGAACTCGGCTGGCCGGATTACCGGGCAACGGCCTGGTACGGGCTCGTCGTGCCGAAGGGCACCCCGGAGTCCATCGTCAAGGCTCTTCGTGACGCCACGGTCAGCACGATCAACAACGACACGATCAAGGAGCGCCTGCGCAACGAAGGCGCGGAGCCGATCGGCAACGAGCCGGCAGCCTTCGCCGAGATGATGCGTGCCGAATCCAGGCGCTGGGCAGAGCTGGTCAAGAGCGCGAACATGTCGATCTGAAACGCCGCAAACGCCTGACGTTATCGGGCCTGGCAGGATCGCGCCTTGCGATCCTGCGCCTTTGCCGACGCCGCCGGCCGCACATCGGCTGCAAGGCGGCATGGCGTTGCGCATGTTCGACTGTCCGCATGCTTTCCGCGAGTGGTGTCGCTGGCCAGCCGCGCTCCTGACGCGCCACAGGCCGCTTCTCCCGATCAACTCGGCGGCCCCGCCTCCCGAGGCCGAGCCCCCGCCCGACTGCGCCCTCCGACACATCGTTACCGAGCGCGGCAGCTGCCTGTTCGCGACAAATTGAGCTCTATTGAATTCATTTGCATGCAGAAGTAGACAGACTCGCTCTGCCGCGCATATCGGTACAGCGCACACGGTTGTCGTCGCCATCTGGTCTCTCGGAGAATTGCGGATGCTGGTCCAGCACATTGCGGAGCGTTCCGTTGCCCTCGATCCGCACAGCTTCGATCCGATGGCTCGCAAATGGGCCAAGGACGCCATCGCGGACATGATCGGCTGCGCCCTGCTGGGCGCACGGACAGCGACGACGGACATCGCGCTGGCCACCTCACCGAATGCCGGGGATTGCCTCGTGCTCGGCCGTAAGGCACGGATCGGCCGCCTCGAAGCAGCCTATGTCAACGCCACGTCCGGCCACGCGCTCGATTACGACGACACGAGCAAATCGCTCTCCGGCCACCCGACCGTCATCATCATCCCGGCACTGCTGGCCCTCGCCGAGCAGCGCGACGCGACAGGAGCCGAGCTGCTCGACGCCTATATCGTCGGTGTCGAGACCGCGACCCGCATCGCGCGAGGCGTCAATTTCCATCACTACGAGAAGGGGTGGCATCCGACGGCCACGCTCGGAATATTCGGCGCGGCTGCGGCCTGCGGGAGGCTGCTCGCCCTCCCCGCCGATAGGCTCGCCCATGCGCTGGCGACGGCCGCATCCTTCGCCAGCGGCGTCAAAGCGAATTTCGGCACGCAGACCAAGCCGCTGCATGCCGGCTTTGCCGCGCGCAACGGGCTGTTCGCCGCTCTTCTCGCCGCGGGAGGCGTGCCGGCTTCGCCAGAAGCCTTCGAGCATCCCCAGGGATTTCTCGAGGTCTTCAACGGCACGGGCCATTTCAACGCGGACCGCATGCTGGAAGCGTGGGGGCAGCCGCTCGATCTGCTGGCGCCGGGGATTTCCATCAAGAAATACCCGTGCGTCTACAGCGTGCATGGTGCGATAGATGCGGCCATCGAACTCCGGCGCCGCGAGAGTTTGACCGCCGACAGCATCGCCGCGGTGACAGTGCGGATGCACCGCAGACGCCTGCTGCCGCATGTACGCAACCCCGCGACCAGCGCGCTCAACGCCAAGTTTTCGATGCCCTACGCGGTCGCGCGAGGGTTGGTGAACGGCGCCGTGACGCTTTCGCATTTCGAGGATGACGCGCTCTACGATCCGCAGGTCACGCGCGTGATGGAACTCATCGGCGTAGACGAGCATAGCGACGACGCCAACGACTATGGCGCCGAAATCGTCGTCGTCCTGAGCGATGGCACCCGCCTCACTGCGTCGGTGTCTTCCCCTCTCGGCCGTGGGCCGGAAGCCCCGCTGCCGGACGGCATGTTGCGGGCGAAATACACCGATTGCGCCGGCCGCGCGCTGACGGCCGCAGGAATCGAAGCCAGCTTCGACATGCTCATGCGGCTCGAAGATCTCGACAGCGTCCGTGAACTGACCGCGCTGATCCAAGAATCCAGCTGCGTCTGACCGGCCCGGCCCAGCCTTTTGAGCGACGAGGACTCCATGAGCTTCGCATTCGAACTTGCAGGGCGCGCCAGCGCCATAACGCTCGATACGATGCCGCCGGAAGCGGGCCGCGTGGCGGCGCGCGCCTTCGCGGATACGATCGGGACCGCGCTGGCCGGATGCCGGGCAGGCTTTCTTGACGGCATCGAGCGCGCGCTGGAGATTGCTGCCGATGCCGGCCCCGCGACCAAGATCGGCCGCCCCGGGCGCTGCCACCCGCTGCAGGCCGCTGTCATCAACGGTACGGCGGCGCATGCTCTCGACTTCGACGATTGCAGCACCACCATGGGTGGTCACCCTTCGGCGCCGGTCGTGCCCGCGCTGCTTGCGCTCGCGCAGGATCGCGGCTCTTCCGGACGAGCTGTCCTGTCGGCCTATCTCGCAGGCGTCGAGCTGGAATTGCGGCTCGCCAGGGCGGTGATGCCGCATCACTACGAGAAAGGCTGGCATCCGACCGCCACGCTCGGCGTATTCGGCGCCGCCACGGCGAGTGCCCATCTGCTGGGCCTCGATCCGGAGCGCATGGCCACGGCACTGGCGATCGCGGTATCGATGGCAAGCGGCCTCAAGTCCAACTTCGGGACGCCGATCAAGCCCCTCCATGTCGGTCAGGCCGCCTATAACGGGTTGCTCGCTGCAACACTCTCCGAGCAGGGCGTCACGGCCAGCCATTCAGCCTTCGAACACGAATACGGCTTCTTCAACGTGTTGAACGGCGCCGGAACCTTCGATCCGCAGAGGGCGCTTGGCGACTGGCTGACTTCGCCGGACGTTCTCTCACCCGGCATTGCGATCAAGCAGCACCCCTGCTGCGGCAGCGCACATTCCGCCATCGATGCGGCATTGACCCTGCACCGCCGGCACGGTCCCTTCAGGTCCGGTGAGATCACGGCGATCGAGACCTGGACCCACCGGCGCCGGCTCGCCCACACCGATCGCCCCCGGCCGAAGACCGGGCTCGAAGCGAAGTTCAGCGTCCAATTTTTGACCGCCAAGGCGCTGACGGCCGGCATCGTCCGCCTCGGCGACTTCGACGACAGCACCTTCCTCGACGCCGATACGGCGTCCCTTGCCGCTCTGACTCGGTCCAACGCCCATGACGAGCCGAACGAATATCTCGGCCGCGTCAAGGTCACGCTCGGCGACGGACGCGTCGTCGAAGCCTCGGCCTCGACCGAGTTCGGCCGCGGGCCGCTCAATCCGATGTCGGACGACGAGCTGGAGGCCAAGTTCGTCGATTGCGCCGGCGCGAGCCTGGACGAGGAGCGCGCTCGCAGCCTGTTCCGCGCCATTCTCGCGCTCGATCAGGCGCCCAGCATCGAAGACATCATGACCGCGACCCAGCAAGGATGAAGACGATGCTCAAAATCTACGGACGCCGCGATTCATCGAATTGCGCGAAGGCCTTCTGGGCCCTCGACGAGCTCGGGGTGGGCTACGAGCTGATCGCATGCGGCGGGCGGTTCGGCGGCACGGACGCGATCGATTACCGCGCGTTCAACCCGCATGGGAAGGTGCCGACCGTCGTCGATGATGGCGCCGTCGTCTGGGAATCGAATGCGGTTCTGCGCTACCTGGGCAATCGCTACGGCAAGGGGACGATCTGGCCGCCGGACGCGGCAGGACGTGCGAGCGCCGACCAGTGGATGGATTGGGGGGCCACCGCCTTCGTGCCGGCGATGGGCAAGATCCGAACCGCCTTGAAGGCCGAGGACGCGGCGGCGGCGGAAGCGGCTCTCAAGGCGTTGACGGCCCACGCCGCGCTGCTCAACCGACATTTCCAAGCAAACGACTATCTCGCCGGCCCGTCCCTGACACTGGCGGACATCGCCCTGGCACCCGCTGTCCACCGCTGGTTCCTCGTCCCGCTAGCCCGTCCCGATCTGCCGTCACTGGCAGCCTATCGCGAGCGTCTCGCTGGCCGAGACGGATACAGGCGGCATGTCGCGGAAGCGCTGAGCTGATGAAACCGCGGCATGCGCCGGCATGACCGCCGTTCAACCGCGCGTACCCGTGCTCGCATGGGCGCGCAGCATGATGCTCATGCGATGCTGCTGCGACGAGCGCACCTGAGCCTTGATCAGGCTTTCCGCAGCCAGCCCGTCCCGGCGCAGCAATGCTTCGGTTATCTCGCGGTGCTGCCGATGCAATACGGCCGCACGGCCGTTCTCGCCGATCAGCGTCGGCAGCAGCGACATCGTGACCGAGAGCTGGTTGAGGCTGCGCAGCAGGTAGCGATTATGCGATGACAGGGCCAGCAGATGGCGGAAATTGCGGTTGATCTCGGACATCCGCTGGACGTCATCCAGGGCGCCGGCCTCGGCCTCGACAAGCCCCGCGAACGTAGCAAGCTCGATCTCGCTGGCCGCCTGCGCAGTCAGCCGCGCCGCGGCGCCTTCGAGCACTTCGCGCATGAAGTAGAGCTCGACAATCTGTTGATGGTCGAGATCGGTGACGATCAGGCCGCGGCGCGGCTCGTTGGTCAGCAGGCCATCGGTCTCGAGCCTGGCGATGGCTTCATGCACCGGGGTCCGCGACATGCCCAGGATCGTTGCCAGGCCGATCTCCGTCACGCGCTCGCCGATGGCGAGTTCGCCCTTCTGAATGAGGGCGCGGATGCGCTCATACGCATCAAAGACGAGGTCGCGACCTCCGGTCGACGCCCTTTTCGGCAACTTGGTCATCGTCTGTCTTCGGCTCCGTTATGCCGCACCCCGACCGCAGCCCAATCAGCTTCTTCCTTCCTATGCAAAAGGACGCCGCCTGAACAGGCGACGCACAGCGACAGAAGGAAAGGCCGCGATAAATTTGATTGCACTCTGTAAAATGCAATTGTATGCATTTACATGCCGAATGTCGAGAAGCGCGCGCTTCTGTCCGTGCTCGCATCGGCTCGTCAGGAAAGAGTGACGCATGAGCCTTTCGCCCCCATCCGACATCGCCTCGAGCCAGCCCGCCGCCGCGACGGACGGCCACCGGAACCGCAGGCTCGGCCCGGATACCGTCATCTGCCATGCCGGGCGCGATCCCTCGGCGCATTTCGGCGTCGTCAATCCACCGGTGTTTCATGCCTCCACCATCCTGTTTCCGACGCTGGCGGCGCTCGACGCCAAGGCCGAAGCGAAGGTCCGCTACGGTCGGCGCGGAACGCCGACGACCTTCGCGCTGGAGGATGCGGTCTCGGCGCTGGAAGAGGCGGCCGGCACGGTGCTTACCCCGTCCGGCGCCAATGCCATTTCCACGACGCTGCTCGCCCATCTGGATCCCGGCGATCACGTCTTGATCGCCGACAATGTCTACGGGCCCTGTCGTCACTGCGGTAACGACGTCCTGCGCCGCTTCGGCGTCGAGGTCGAATTCTACGATCCGCTGGTCGGCTCCGGCATCGACAGGCTGATCAAGCCGAACACGCGGCTGATCTGGATGGAGGCGCCTGGATCACTGACATTCGAGATGACGGACATCACCGCCATCGTGGCCGCGGCCAGGCCGCGAGGCATCGTAACCGTCGTCGACAACACCTGGTCCGGCGGCGTTTTCTTCAAGCCGCTGACGCTGGGCGTCGACATCTCCGTCCAGGCCGGCACGAAATATATTTCAGGTCATTCCGACCTGATGCTCGGCACGATCTCGTGCTCCGAGACGAGCTATGAGCGCGTGAAAGGGTTCGCGCAGCGGCTCGGCATCTGTGTCGGCCCGGACGATGCCTATCTCGCGCAACGAGGTCTGCGCACCATCTCGGTCAGGATGCGGCAGCACCACGCCAACGCGCTCGAACTGGCCAACTGGCTTGCAAATCGGCCCGAAGTGACGCGCGTCATGTATCCGGCCCTCCAGACCGACCCCGGCCACGAACTTTGGAGGACGCATTTCACCGGCGCGTCCGGGCTGTTCGGCTTCGTCATCCGCGAGACGGACCGCCGGCGGCTGGCGGCGATGGTCGACGGTCTGCGCCTGTTCGGCATGGGATCGAGCTGGGGCGGCTATGAAAGCCTGCTGCTTCCCACCGATCCGCGCATCCTGCGTTCGGCCACGACCTGGCGCGAACCCGGCCAGTGTATGCGCGTGCATGTCGGCCTCGAGGACGTTTCCGACCTGATCGACGATCTCGAACGGGGTTTCGAGCGGCTCGGTCGCTGAACGAGGAATCTCGCACGCCTATGCGCAGGGACATGCGGATGGCGGCGTCGCTGGTCGCCGCGCTCCGCAGGGCCGCATCATAACAAGGGGAGTCAGAATATGCGTTTCGCATTCGGTTTCGCCGGCGCCATCGCCGCCCTTCTCTGCACCGCCATTCTTCCGGCCGAGGCGGGCCAGGGCGACACGCTCAAGGCCATTCGCGAGCGCGGCGAAGTCCTTTGCGGCGCCCATCCGGGCCGCTACGGCTTCGCCGCTCCCGACGACAAGGGGCGCTGGTCCGGCTTCGAGGTCGATCTCTGTCGGGCGCTCGGTGCGGCGATCTTCGGCAGCGGTGAAAAGGTCCGCTTCGTCGCGCTGTCGAGCCAGCAACGATTCCCCGCTATTCAGGCAGGCGAAGTCGACGTGCTGGCGCGCAATACGACGGCGACCTTGACGCGCGATACCGCGCTCGGACTCAATTTTTCGCCGCCGGTCTTCTATACCGGCCTCGGCTTCATGGTCCGCAAGGATGCCGGCGTGAAGACGGTCGAGGATCTGAACGGCGCCACCATCTGCATGGCGCCCGGCAGCACGACCGAGCAGGCCGTCGCTAGGCTCTTCACCCAGCATGGGCTCAAATACACGCCGATCGTGATCGAGAACAACAAGGAGCTCGCCAGCGCCTATGTCGCCGGCCGCTGCGATGCACTCGCCAAGGATCGCGACGCGCTGCCGGGCGTACGGATGTACGACGCGCCGCAGCCCGAGGAGCATGTCATCCTCGAGGGGACCTTCTCCAAGGAGCCGCTCGCACTCGCCGTCCGTCACGGTGACGACCAATGGTACGACATCGTGAAATGGGTGATGTACGGCCTGATGGAGGCCGAAGAAAACAAGGTAAGCCAAGCCAATGTCGACGAGATGACGAAGTCCAAGGACCCCTATGTCCAGGACCTTCTCGGCGTCACCGGTGATTACGGCCCCAAGCTCGGGCTCGACAAGAAATGGCTCTACTGGGTCGTCAGGTCCGTAGGCAACTACGGGGACATCTACGAGCGCCACTTCGGCGACAAGACGAAACTGCCGCTGCCGCGCGGACACAACAAGCTCTGGACCGAGGGCGGACTGCTCTACGGGCTCCCGGTCAAGTGACGCGTCCGCGCCGCGGGGTAACAAGACATGACGAGCATTGACCGGAGCCTCGCGGCCAGCGGGCCGACACGGGCCGATATACGCGCCCGGCAGGCCGCAAAACCGCCGCGCCGCAGGCTGAGCTGGGGCGATCCTTTCACACGGGGCTTGATCTATCAGGCCGGCCTCGCGGTCTTGCTCGCGCTGGGCATCTATGCGCTCTACAGCAACGTCTCCGAGAACCTGCAGCGGCAGAACATCGCCACCGGCTTCAGCTTCCTGGAGCAGCTGGCGCGGTTCAATATCGGCGAGTCGCCGATCCCCTATAGTGCCAGCGATACCTATGGCCGAGCCTTGCTGGTCGGCGTACTCAACACCCTCCGCGTCGCCGCGGTCGCCATCGTGTTCGCCACTGTGCTCGGCGTCGTCGCGGGCGTGGCCCGGGCCTCGCGCAATGTGGTGATTTCGACGCTCGCCGGCACCTATGTGGAGCTGGCCCGGAACGTGCCGATCATCCTGCATGTCCTGCTGTGGTCTTCGATCATCCGTAACCTGCCGCCGCCGCGGCAGGCGCATGATCTGCTCGGCATCGGCTTCATCAGTAACCGCGGATTGACAGTGCCCTTGCCCGGCTTCGGCACCTCCGGCGGGACGATCATGATCGCTCTCGGCGTCGCCGTGCTTTCCGCATTCGCCGCGGCGCGGTTGGCACGCCGCTATGGCGAGCGCACGGGGCGATATGTCGAACCGATCGTACCGGCGCTGGCCGTGCTTGTCGCGCTGCCGCTTCTGACCTGGCTCGTAACGGGCGCCCAGTTCACGCCCGATATCCCGCAGCGACGTGGTTTCGGCTTCACGGGTGGTTTGACGCTCTCGCCCGAGTTCTTCGCTTTGGCCATCGGCCTGACGATATACACCGGCGCCTTTATCGCCGAGATCGTTCGCGGAGGCATTCAGGCTGTGCCGAAAGGCCAGGTCGAGGCGGCACGCGCGCTCGGTTTGCACCCATTTTCGATCATGACCCGCATCGTCCTGCCGCAGGCGCTGCGCGTGATCGTGCCGCCGCTGTCGAGCCAGTTCCTCAGCCTGACCAAGAACAGCTCGCTGGGCGTCATCATCGGCTATCCCGAACTCGTGAACATCGGCAACACCGTCATGAACCAGACCGGACAGGCGATGGAAATGGTCACGATCATGATGCTGATCTACTTCACGCTGAGCCTGATCACCTCGCTGCTCATGAACTTCTACAACAGCCGCATTGCGTTGAAGGGGCGCTGAGATGGCCAATACACTTCAGCCGCTGGTGAGCGGCCGCCGCAACGCTCTCGACTGGTGGCTCCGCGAGCGTGTATGGCCTTCGCCGTTCCACATCTTGCTGAGCTTTGCGACCCTGGCTCTGGTGGTACCGATCTGTGTCAAGATCGCGAATTGGGCGATCTTCGATGCCGTGTTCGTCTCCACCGGGCCTGAGAGTTGCCGCGATGCTGTCGGCGCCTGCTGGGCGGTGATCGCGGAAAAGCACCGGGTCATCCTGTTCGGGCTCTACCCATTCGACGAGCAATGGCGCCCGACCCTGGCCGTGGCCATCTACCTGATCACCGTCATCGTCACGCTGACGCCGCGGTTCTGGTCGCTGCGCCTGCTGGTCCCGCTCTGGACGAACGCCGTCTTCGTCATCGGCGCGCTGATGTATGGTGGAATCGGGCCGCTGCGCATCGTGCCGACCACCGAATGGGGCGGCCTCGCCCTGACGATGATCATGTTCTCCGGAACCGTGATCCTCGGCTTCCCGATCGCGGTGCTGCTCGCGCTCGGCCGGCGCTCGCATCTGGCGCTGCTGCGCTCCGTCAGCGTCGTGCTGATCGAAACGCTGCGCGGGGTGCCGCTGATCACGATCCTTTTCGTCGCGGTCAATGTCTTCCCGCTGTTCCTGCCGGCCGGCACGAACGTCGACAAGCTGTTGCGCGTAACCATCGGCATCGCGATCTTCTTCGCCTGCTACCAGGCCGAGACGATCCGCGGAGGCCTGCAGGCCGTGCCGGAGGGGCAATATGAAGCCGCCAAGGCCCTGGGCCTGCGCTATTGGCAGATGACCGGCCGCATCATCCTGCCTCAGGCCCTGCGCATCGCCTTTCCGGCCATCATGAACCATGTCATCGCCGCGATGAAGAATACGTCGTTCGTGATGATCATCGGCTTGTTCGACATCCTGACTGCAACAACGGCAGTCATGCAGGACCCGGTCTGGCGGAAATACTATGTCGAAGCCTACACCTTCGTCGGCTTCGTCTACTTCGCCTTCGGCTTCGCGCTTTCGATCTATGCGCGCCTGATGGAACGCCGGATGAACAAGGGGTATGTCTCGTGAGCGCTCTCGCAAATCATGTGGAAGAGGCACGCCAAGCGCCATCGCTTGCCGTCAGCATCCAGGGGTTGTGCAAATGGTATGGCTCCGTCCAAGTCCTGCATGATGTCGATCTCGAGGTCGCCACCGGCGAGAAAATCGTCATCTGCGGACCCTCGGGCTCCGGAAAATCCACACTCATCCGCTGCATTAATGGCCTCGAGAGCCATCATGCAGGCCGCATCGTCGCCAATGGCGTCGAGCTTGACGGGCGCACCCGCGGCTTGGAGGCGATCCGCCGCGAAGTCGGCATGGTCTTCCAGAGCTTCAACCTGTTTCCGCATCTGACCATCCTGGAGAATCTGACGATCGCGCCGATGCTGGTGCGCGGCACGCGCCGGCGGGAAGCCGAGGCTCTGGCCATGAACTATCTCGAGCGCGTCCATATTCCCGAGCAGGCACGGAAATTCCCGCTTCAGCTCTCAGGCGGGCAGCAGCAGCGCGTCGCCATCGCGCGGGCGCTGTGCATGCAGCCGAAGATCATGTTGTTCGACGAGCCGACCTCGGCGCTCGATCCCGAGATGATCAAGGAGGTGCTCGACGTCATGCTGGAACTCGCCGACACCGGCATGACGATGCTGGTCGTAACCCACGAGATGGGCTTCGCGCGCACGGTGGCGGACCGCGTCGTTTTCATGGCCGACGGCCGGAAGGTCGAGGAAGGCGCACCGAATCGCATCTTCGACCACCCGCAAACCGAACGAGCCCATGCATTCTTCAGACAGGTCCTGAAGCATTGAGATGTGTCGACCAGCGCACGCGCTGACGCGTCGCCGCTGGTCGATGCGGGCCGGAACCGGCCTATGGGCTCGACAGCGCCGCCTTGCGCTTGCCCGGCCGCCCCGAAAGGCGCGGCCGGGAGGCGAAGCCCGACCCCCGAGCTTACCTTGAGCCCCTATTTGGCAAGGCCCTTCCTGGCCAACCAGTCGTCGATCAGCTGAGCGACCTCCAAATTGTTCTTGTCCATCATCATCATGTGCGAATTGCCTTTGATGCCGACGGAAGGAAGATTCACGACATCGACCGAGCCGCCGGCCGCCTTGATGCGATCGCCGAAATCGGTCGCGGTCTTGCGGATCGTCGGCCAGCGCGAATCCTGCTCGATATAGTCGCCGAAGAGCATCAGTACCGGGATGTCCTTCAGGACATCGGCCTTGGCCGGGTCGCCGATACCCGCAGGCTCGACCGCGACAAGCGCCTTGACCTTGTCGGGGCGGGCCTGCGCGACCTTAAAGCCGAACTGCCCCGCCTGGCTGTGGAAGGCGATCACGCAGGGGCAGACCTTGTCGACCTCGGCGATATAGGCATCGATGATCATCTGGTCGGTGCTGGTCCAGCGCGGCACGATCTGTTTGACGAAATTGTCGTAGCCCTCGGCCGGAAACTGGCTGCCCGGCAGGTATTTGCGCTTGGCGGGGTCGGGGTTGAAGCCGCCCGCCGGCTCCCCGATGCGGAAGCGCTCGAACGGGTTCGCGGTCGTGAGGAAGAGCGGCTCTCCGGGGATGACGTCCGGATACATCGCCCAACTCGAACGCCCACGCTCCACGGCATCCGAGTTGTAGACCGACCACCCCTTGCGCAGGAAAAACTCGAGCCAGCCCTCCCGGCCATCGGGCGTCGTCTCGAAATTCACGCCGGTCATGCCCCCGCCATGCCAGAGTAGCAGAGGCACCTTGCCCCGCTCCTTCTGCGGCAGAAAATACTGAACATACATCTGGCCGGTCTGATAGGTGCCGTTCGGATCGAACTTGGCCGGTGTGCCACCAGGCGTGAAGACGACTTCCTTGACCTGGCGTCCTGAAATTTCGACGAGTTTTCCGCCGACATGAAACGAGCCCATCGCCCGTAGGGCGAGCGGTTCCTGCATGGTTTGCGCGTGAGCCGCTCCCCCCAACCCCAAACCGAGCCCAAATGCAGCCGTCACGAACTTACGAAACATGAAACCTCCCTGCTCAAGCCTTTATGGCAGACATCGCCGACCGGTTTTCCCAATCGGACGGCGAGCATGGGGGGTGTCGGTGTTGAGCAGAAATGCAAATACCGAAGCGATTGATCCTCGATGCGGATCGCTCGCAAGAGTGCAACCGGATACAGCATCGATCGCACGGTCTGTGCCGACGCCTCCGGCCGGCCGGAAGGTCGGCAAAAGCAGAGCTTGCTTTTTCGACACTGGTCGAGCTCGGTTTGCCGATCTTCAATCGAGCCGATCAGGCAGCTTGAAAACGCCCGCGGCTTTGGCGCAAAGCCTGTCTTCCACGCAAATCTCGAGGCTGCGCGGATCGCGCGTCCGACCCGCTCGCGCAGCGAGACCAGGAGTTCACGGAATCGAGCGACCTCGGTCAGATTGGTCGGTGGCCCATGACCGGGGATGACCGTCTCCACATCGAGGGAGAGCGCCGTCGAAAGACTTCCTCGCCATGACCCCGTCCGGCGCATGCCGGACGGTCTCTTCGCCCCTATCCCCATCTCCTGCCGCGAGACGCTCCGATGCCCACGCAAAGCCAGTCCGGCGCCCCGGCGAAATCGGGCGAGCGCTCGCCGTCCCGGCAGGCCCTGCGCGGGCTCGACGCTCTGAACTTCTTCCTCGCCGACGTGCGCGACGGGTTGGGGCCCTATCTCGCGATCTATCTGATCGCCGTGCGCGGCCCGGAGCAGGGCTGGAACGAGGCGACCGTCGGTCTCGTCATGACCATCGCCGGCATCGTCGGCCTGCTCGCCCAGACCCCGGCCGGAGCGCTGATCGACAAGGGCCGCCACAAGCCGGCGATCGTCATCGCCTCCGCGATCGCGGTCACGCTGTCGTGCCTGGCGCTTCCCTTCATCAGCAATTTCTACCTGGTCGTCGGCACGCAATCGGTCGCCGCGATCGCGGGCGCGATCTTCCCGCCGGCGCTGGCTGCGATCACGCTCGGCCTCGTCGGGCCGAAGCTGTTCTCCAAGCGCATCGGCCGCAACGAGGCCTTCAACCATCTCGGCAATGCGGCCTCGGCCGCGATCGCAGGCGCGACCGCCTATTTCTTCGGGCCGATCGTGGTGTTCTGGCTCATGGCCGTGCTCGCAGTCCTCAGCATCGGCGCCATGCTGATGGTGCCGGAGAAGGAGATCGACGACGATCTCGCCCGCGGTCTCGACGAAGCCGTCGACGACGAGAAGCCCTCTGGCCTCAAGGCCCTGCTGCAGAACCGCCATCTCATGCTGTTCGCGCTGCTCTGCGCCATCTTCCACCTCTCCAATGCCGCGATGCTCACCTCCGTCGGCCAATTGCTCACCCGCGTTGCCGGCAAGGAACAGGCGACCTCGCTGATCGCGATCTGCATCGTCGCGGCGCAATGCGTCATGGTGCCGATGGCGATCATGGTCGGCGCCAAGGTCGATGACTGGGGCCGCAAGCCGATCTTCCTCGTCGGCTTCGGCGTCCTGGCGCTGCGCGGGGCGCTCTATGTCGTCTCGGACAACCCGTTCTGGCTGGTCGCCGTGCAGGCGCTCGACGGGGTCGGCGCCGGCATCTTCGGCGCGCTGTTCCCGATCGTGGTGGCGGACCTGACGCGAGGCACCGGCCGCTTCAATGTCTCGCAAGGGGCTGTGGCGACGGTCCAGGGCGTCGGGGCCTCGCTCTCCGCTTCGCTGGCGGGGGTGATCATCGTCACCGCCGGCTATTCCGCCGCCTTCGTCACGCTCGCGGTCATCGCGGCCTGCGGCCTCGTCCTCTATCTCGTTGCCATGCCGGAGACGCGCGGCTATGAGCCGCCGACCGACCACGGCGCCCGCCCGGCGCCGGCGGCGCGAGAGAGAATGGCCTGATCTCACATGACCGGCTGGGGCCTCAACGCGACGCAGATCCTCGCGATCGCGATCTTCCTCGCGACCTATGTCGCCATTGCGATCGGCCGGATGCCCGGCTTGCGCGTCGACCGTGCTGGGGCGGCGCTGATCGGTGCGGCGCTCATGGTCGGCTGCGGCGTGCTCTCGCTCGAGGACGCCTATCGGGCGATCGACCTCGACACCATCACGCTGCTGCTCGGCATGATGATCGTGGTCGCCAATCTGCGGCTCTCGGGCTTCTTCCGCATGGTGACCGGCTGGGCCGCCGGCCGGGCGCGGCATCCGGTGCTGCTGCTTGCGGTCGTGGTAATGACGACCGGCGTGCTCTCGGCTTTCCTCGTCAACGACGCGATCTGCCTGGTGATGGCGCCGATCGTGATCACGCTGACCCGCGCGCTCGACCGCAACCCGGTGCCCTATCTCATCGCCGTGGCGCTCGCCTCGAATGTCGGCTCGACGGCGACGATCACCGGCAACCCCCAGAACATGATCATCGGCAATCTCTCGGGCATCTCCTACGGCGCCTTCACCGGCGCGCTGCTGCCGGTCGCGGCGCTGGGGCTGCTGGTGACGATCCTGTTCGTGCTCCTGCTCAATCCGCGCGAGTACATGACGCGGCAGGCGCTGCGCAGCGTCACCGTTCCCGCTCACTATCATGGCTGGCTCGCGACGAAGGCGGCGCTGGTGTCCGTGGCGATGATCGCCCTGTTCTTCCTCGGCCAGCCGGTGGCGAAAGTGGCGATCTGCGCGGCAGCGCTCTTGCTGCTCACCCGCAGGATCGAGCCGCGCAAGGTCTATGCCGAGATCGACGGGCCGCTCCTGCTGATGTTCGCCGGGCTCTTCGTCGTGGTGCGGGGGCTTGAGCACGCCGTGTTGACGCCCGACCTGCTGGCGCAGGCCACCCGCCTCGACCTCGGCAACACCGCGATCCTGACCGGCGTGACGGCGATCCTGTCCAACCTCGTCAGCAACGTCCCCGCGGTTCTCGTGCTGAAGCCCTTCGTCGAGCATCTGCACGATCCCCAGCGCGCCTGGCTCGTCGTGGCGATGGCCTCGACGCTCGCCGGCAATTTCACGCTGCTGGGCTCCGTCGCCAACCTGATCGTCGCCGAGCGTGCCGCCAAGGACGGCATCACCATCGATTTCTGGACCTATTTCAGGATCGGCGCGCCGCTCACCCTCGCGACGCTGGCGATCGGCGTTTTCGTTCTCTCGTAGTCTCAATCAACGGTTTCATCTTACATGGGCATCGGAAATTTCAGATTGAGCAACGGCGCAGTCACATCGGGGCGGCCAATCCAGTCTGCGAAATCGCGATGAGCGTCCTGCCACTGGAGTACCCGTAGGGACGGACGAGACGTCAGCAGCACGGCAGATCCAGCAGGCGCGGACAAAACGAATTCTGCGGAGCTGTCCAGCATGCGGTCAATCGCATGAGGGCTCTCACGCGATGCGTGGCGTGGCTGATCGAGCAGGTTGCAGAAACCCTGCCTGAGAAGTGCTGCGATTCTGTATTGAGCTGATGAGGCGAGCAGCCGGAACCGAGTCACGGTTCCCACCATTCCGTTGCGATCTTTGAGACAGCGCCACGGACCCGAGCGCGATGCGCCAGGAGCCGACGTCGAAGCTTCTGCCCTGAACCGGACATTCGTGATCGATTGGGATGAGCGCGCTTCTCGGCTGGCCGTGGACGCTGACGGCTCGCTCCACGCCACTTTAAGAGCGCGCCGAAAAGCGCTCCAGCACCGCAGTCAGGTTATGGCTTTCGCCCCGAGCCTCATCGAGCACGAGCCGGCTCTCGAGATCGTCGAAATGCTTCCTCATCTGAGCGACCGCACCTGTCTTGTCCCCGCGAGCCACCGCTTCGATGATCTGACGATGATGATCGGCGCCGCACTGATCGCCGTTCTTTCGTCGGTATAGGGCATCGACCAGCGAAATGCGGGCGAGAACTTTCTCCGGCAGTTCAAGCAGCACGGGATTCCCGCTGAGCCTGGCCCGCTACGTCGGCGCCTATCGGCTCAGCACTGAGCGCGCACGGATGTTTCCGATGTGGCAGGCGGCGCTGGCCCATGCGCTACTTCTCGACCATGACGGCCTCAACGGCCGGCAGATGGCGGCGGGGGCGCGATCGATGGCGCGAACCCTCGCGCTGTTGCTCGCCGACGCCCCTATCGGCACCCGCCGACCTTCTGCAGAGCGCGGCGCGCCTCTACGCGAACAGGAGCGGCCCAGTCGGGAGCTCTAAATCATGCCGGCCGCGCGGCCTGAGGCGGGCGGGAGCGGTGTGGGTGCTGATCGCGGCGATCGTGCTGACGCCGGGGGCGGGAACGGGGCGAGATGTTTGCGACGCTGTACGGCGAG
>NZ_JBNPXO010000008.1:0-257594 GCF_050433265.1 Allobosea sp. OAE752 | reverse complement strand
CTTCGGCGAGGTCGGCTATCGCATCGAGCTTGGTCGCGCCGCGTTTGAACCGTTCGCCGGGCTGGCCTATGTCAACCTGCATAGCGACGGATTCAACGAGACCGGCGCCGCTACCGCGCTCACCGGCCGGGGCGACGATACCGGCGTCGGCTATTCCACGCTCGGCTTGAGGGCAGCGACCAGCCTCGACCTCCAGGGCATGGCCGTGACGCTGCGCGGTGGCCTGGCCTGGCGCCACGCCTTCGGTGACGTCGATCCGAAGGCGAGGCTCGCCTTTGCCGGGTCCAGCACGTTCACCGTTGCGGGCCTGCCGATCGCGCGCGATGCAGCCATGGTCGAAGCCGGGCTCGATCTCGCCATCGGCCGTAACGCGACCCTCGGCGTGAGCTATAACGGCCAGCTCGCCGAGGATACCCAGGATCATTCCTTCAAAGGCGTGCTGGCCGTCAGGTTCTGAAGGCGTCGCAATACAGGCGCGGCCTGCGCCTCCGACGGGAACTCTCCAAGCGCCAGCGGTGCTCGGCGCAGTTGGAGTTGCTATCTGCTTAGCGGGAGCCGGAGAGGTCAGCCCCCTCCCATCGCCGACATGCCCGCCACGCGATGAGCTTGTCGCGGCCTCACAGCAAAAAGCCGGCCCGAAGGCCGGCTTTGCAAAGCTCGCGCGTGCGGCTGCTCAGTACTTGCGGACGACCGGATGGACCGGGAGCGTCTGGGCCGGGTCGTCCCAGCGATAGGTCAGGCCGACCGAGGCGATGTTGATGTAGGGCTTGGCATCGCCCGAGAAGAGCACCGCGCTCTGCTGCGGGTGGAAGCCGGTGTAGTTCACCTTGGCCTTCTTCACGTCGATGAAGGTGTAGCCGAGATCGAGCTTCAGCTTCTCCGTGACCTGGTAGCTCAAGCCCGCGGAGAGCCAGAGCCGGTCGTTGTCGGCGATGAAGATCGTGCGGTTGCGGTCGTTGACCGCCGAGAGTTCGTAGCCGACACCGGCCCGCAGCGTCAGCGCGTTGTTGTACTTGTATTCCGCGCCGAGCGAGAAATACCAGGCGTCGTCATACTGGAAGTTCAGGCTGGTGATCGGAACGCTGCCGGTCTTGCTGACGATCGGGATGTTGCGGAAGCGGCTCCAGTTCGTCCACTCGACGCCGGCATGGACCTGCCACTGGTCGTTGATGACCTGCGAGACACCGAACACCACCGAGTCAGGCAGGTTGAGGTTGGCCTTGACCGGGATGACGCCCGCAGTCGGCGCCCGGAAGGTGCCTTCCAGCGTCTGGCGCACTTCCGAGCGATAGGCCAGACCGATCGTCGTGCCCTGGAGCGGGGTCAGCGTCACACCGAAGCGGTAGCCGAAATCGATCGTGTTGCCTTCGATGATCACCGGTGCGGCGCTCGGGCCGATGCCCCCAGCCTGCTTCAGCGAGGCGTTGAAATACTGGACCTGCAGCGCCGCGCCGATCGCGAGCCAGTCATTGACCTGATAGCCGATCGTCGGCGAGACGTTGATGGTCTGCACCTTGGCGGAGCGGCCATAGATCTGCGCGGCATTGACCTGATGGTCGGGCTTCGAACGCAGGCCGTAGGGCGCGCCGGTGGTCACGCCGATCCACAGCCTGTCGGTGAGCTGCCAGGACGAATAGGAGGCGGGGATGAAGGCGCCGTCGCCGCCGAGATTGCCGGTGCCGTTCTGGATCGGGCTCAGCGGGAAGCCGGGCAGCGCCAACCGCGTCGAGGTATTGGGGTCGTAGGCGGCGTTGGCGTTGAGATAGGTGAAGTTCCAGTTGCTGTTGCGGCCCGGGAACATGGTGATGGTCGCCGGGTTCCAGGCCATCGCAGCCATGCCGATGCCACCCGAGGCCGCGCCGGCATAGGCCATGCCGAGGCCTTCGGCGCCCTGGCCGCTGCGGATCGCGAAGGAACTGGCGGAGGCCGCGCCCGCGGCCAGAAGAGCGGTCAGTGAAACCGAAGTGGCAGCGAGAGTGCGAGCAAGGCCCTTCATCGAATCCATCCCGTTTGTCGTTGTCCGAGGCGCTGCGGCCTCCCCTGATTCTGAGCATGACCCGAGCCGCCGGAGGCCGCAATCCCGCCGCGAACACCGCAAAACGGCCGCCTTGCCACCGCATTCGGCAGTGCAATCCGCAAAAAACGCTCAAAAAGGCCATTTTTGAAGGGGGCGCACCGGCTTCCGCCGAAAAAGGATCGTTCACATGCGAACTATTGCGGATTTTTGACGCCTTCGGCCCCCGGGCCCGCCACTGGGGCTCGCCGTAGCGTCATGTCGCTTTGCCCGCTCACGTTGCATTCGGGCAACAATTTTCCGGCCCTTGCGACGCAGGATCGCCATGCGCGATGATGGACTTGTCAGCAAGCGGCGCGTTCGGTCAGATCGCGCGCCATTTATATCGTTTGAATTGGGGAAATGCCTTGAAACTCCTTCGTTACGGTGCGCCCGGCCAGGAAAAGCCGGCCCTTCTCGACGCGAAGGGCGGGTTGCGCGACCTGTCCGGCGTCATTCCCGATCTCGCCGGCAAGGCGTTGACCTCGGCCTCGCTGGCCAAGATCAAGGCGCTCTCGCCGGAATCGCTGCCGCTCGTTTCGGGCTCGCCGCGGATCGGCGCCTGCGTCGGCGATGTGCACAACTTCATCGCCGTCGGCCTGAACTTCGCCGACCACGCCGCCGAGACCGGCGCCGAGATCCCGAAGGAGCCGATCCTCTTCAACAAGGCGCCGAACTGCATCGTCGGCCCGAATGACGACGTGATCATCCCGAAGGGCTCGACGAAGACCGACTGGGAGGTCGAGCTGGCGATCGTCATCGGCGATGGCGGCTCCTACATCCCGGAAGACAAGGCGATGGCGGCGATCGCGGGCTTCTGCGTCTGCAACGACGTCTCCGAGCGCGCCTTCCAGATCGAGCGCGGCGGCCAGTGGGCCAAGGGCAAGGGCTGCCCGACCTTCGGCCCGCTCGGCCCCTGGCTGGTGACGACGGACGAGGTCAAGGACATCCAGAATCTCGGCATGTGGCTCGAGGTCAATGGCGAGCGCGTCCAGAACGGCTCGACCAAGACGATGATCTTCGGCGCCGCCTATCTGGTCCACTACATCAGCCAGTTCATGCGGCTCGATGCGGGCGACGTCATCACCACCGGCACGCCTCCCGGCGTCGGCCTCGGCTTCAAGCCGCCGCGCTTCCTCAAGGGCGGCGAGGTCGTGACGCTCGGCATCGAGGGCCTCGGCGAGCAGAAGCAGAACTTCGTCGCCTATAAGGGCTGAGCATCCTGCTCCGTGGAAACGGAAAGGGCCGCGCAAGCGGCCCTTTTTTCTTTGGTCTTCTCTGTCGCGGACTTATCGAAGGCGTCCCGCCTCAGCCCTCGGGCAGGCCGAGCATCAGGCGGATGTTCTGCACCGCCGCGCCCGAGGCACCCTTGCCGAGATTGTCGAGCCGCGCGACCAGCACCGCCTGGCCGAGATCGTCCTGACCGAACACCCTCAGCTCCAGCTTGTTGGTGTCGTTCAGCGCCTCGGGCTCGATCTTGCCGCCCATGCCATCCTGCCCGAGTACGCTGACATAGGTCGAGCCGGCATAGCGCTCGGCCAGCACATGGTGGAGGTCGCCCACACTCGGCCGGCCGGGCAAGGTATCGAGATGCAGCGGCACCGAAACCAGCATGCCCTGCCGGAAATTGCCGACCGAAGGCACGAAGATCGGCCGCCGCGTCAGCTTGGCATAGGCCTGCAATTCGGGCAGGTGCTTGTGGCGCAGCCCAAGGCCGTAGAGCTCGAAGGCCGGGGCGACGCCCGTCTCGAACTCCTCGATCATAGCCTTGCCACCACCGGAATAGCCGGAGACGGCGTTCACCGCGATCGGATGATCATGCGCGATCAACCCGGCATCGACGAGCGGGCGCAGCAGCGCGATGGCGCCGGTGGGGTAGCAGCCGGGATTGGCGACGCGGTTGGCATTGGCGATCTTGCCGGCATGGCCCGGCTCGAGCTCGGCGAAACCGTAGACCCAGCCCGGCGCGATGCGGTGCGCCGTCGCGGCATCGACGATCTTGGGGGCCGCGGAGCCGAGCTCATCGGCCAGTGCGACCGATTCCTTCGCCGCCTCGTCCGGCAGGCAGAGCACGACGAGATCGACAGCCGCCATCATGTCCTTGCGGGCGGCCGGGTCCTTGCGCTTGTCCGGGTCGATGCTTTTGACCGCCACTTCCGGAACCGCCGCGAGGCGTTCGCGGATGCCGAGCCCGGTGGTGCCGGCTTCGCCGTCGATGAAGATGGATTTCAGATTGTGGCTCATCGGGACCCCCGGTGGCTGGGCAGGCAAGCTGGCTAAAGGCATAAAAAAACCGCGCTCGATGGCGCGGTCGCGGGCGTTCGGACTTCAGCCGAGCGTCATCGCGGGCGCGCCGGAGCGGCCTGATACGGGCGACGTCGGGTCACATGCGTGATCATGCTCGCGTATATGAGCCACGACGCCCGCCCCGTCAATCGCCGAGGGATGCCAGGCAAGCCCATCGCGCTCGGCGCCGACGCATATCGGCGGTCATACAGCCGTCAGGACGGAGACAGGCAGCGGGCGGTCGTCTTGGCCGCGGATTCGATCAGCCCGGCAGCCAGGAACCTCGCAGGGCGTTCCGCGCCGATGCGGATCTCGATCCCGTTGCTGGCCAGCAGCATCGATCCGAAGACGCGCCTGCCCTCCTCGCCGTCCAGGACGAGGCGCTTGTCTTCACCACGCCAGCTCTGGCTGATCCACGGCCCGCCATCGATGCGATAGGCGACCGCGTCAGCTCCCTCGGCCGGCCTCGGCACGAGCACCAGCTTGAGCTGCTTCTCGGCGTTGCAAAGAATCCCGAGCGTCAGATTGCGACCGGGATCGATCTGGGTGCTCATGTCCAGCTGCTGGCCGGTCTGCGGATTCTGCATCCGTCGGTGCATCCATACGCCGTCAAGCTCGGACTGCGCCGCCGCTCCGAATCCGCAGAAGGCCAGGACGGCGACCAGGCCTGCGGCTCTGCCGCGATGGAACCTCATGAAGCATGCCTCACCGGCCTGACCATGCCGACCGTGCCTGGCGATCGCCGCAGCTGTCCAGCATCCAGCCATTCAGCGACGGGCCGTGAACCAGACATAGAGGCACCAGGGCAGGATCAGCGCGAGGCCGCTGAGAACCAGGCGCAGCATCGTCCAGGCATTCGGATAGCTGAGGGCACGCCCGTCCAGCTCCGGCACGCTCTGGATGGCGCCGAGCGCGATCGCGGGTGCAAGGAAGACGACCAGGGCCCGGCCGATGCGGCGGCCGCGCGGCAGCTCCTCCCGCGCCAGCATCATCAAGGCGGGGATCGCGATCATCCCGAAGGCGATCAGGGTCAATAGAACGCGCATGGCAGGCCGGTCAGAACGAGGACGACCGGCTTTAGCACGGTCCGCCATCCACTTCAGCCTCACCCCCCGCCACGGCTGATCAGGCAGCGTCTCAAAGGACCTCTGCGCCACCCCGATCCGGCCGCTGCCGCTCCCCGGAAAGCGGCTGTCCGATGTCCATAAGCCTCATTATGATAAGCGAGCACATCATTGTGATCGCCGCCCCCGATTTGCCACGCGGTTTCAAATTAAAGCCACAGGATCGTCTTTTTCCGGAGAGCATCCTGCAACTGTCCCGGCGAGCTCCGCGGGGGCAAATCGTGCTTATCTATCAAGAACATAGTCGGAGGGTACTATGAGCAAGACACTCGCTGCCGCAGCGTTCGGCCTGGCCTTGGCCATCGGGAGCATCGCCATTCATTCGCCAGCTTCGGCCGCCGGCACGCCAAGCGAACGGGCGCAGAACAAGCTCGCCCCGCAACAGCAGCAGGAGCCGCAGGAATACCCGAAATACCATGACCAGGCGACGGACGCGTATTACTCGCCCGGCGTGAAGGCCAATCCCTGCCACTTCACGCAGGCCAATATCGACGGCGTGATGAAGCAGGTGGAGGTCTGCGACTGAAGGTTACCGCACGTCCTCCCGCCATCCGACACCTCCCTTCACGAGAGCGACGATCGCAACGGCGAGGAGCAGACGCCTAGACTTCCGACGCCGGCCGCACATTGCCGGCGTTCTTTTTTGCGTCGGAGGCTGGCAGCGGGCTACCTGAACGCCCCGATGCCTCCGTTCAACGCCCGCCGGAAACCTTCAGGATCACGCCCGTCGTGTAGCGCGACGCCTCCGACAGCAGGAAGAGCACCGCTTCGGCGATTTCCTCGGGCGTCGCCGCGCGCTTCAGCGGAATCAGCGGCGCGATCCGGGCGACGCGGCCGGCCTCGCCCGTCGAGAGCGCGTGGATCTCGGTCTCGGTGATGCCGGGCGCGACGGCGTTCACGCGGATGCCCTGGCCCGCCAGCTCCTTGGCGAGTCCGATGGTGAGGGAATCGACCGCTCCCTTCGAGGCCGCGTACCAGACATATTCGCCGGGCGAACCGAGCTCGGCCGCGACCGAGGAGATGTTGACGATCGCCCTCCCCTTCGCGCCGGCATTGGCGATGAGCGCGCGAGCGGCCTCCCGCGCCACCAGGATCGCGCCGGTGACGTTGATGTCGATGCATTCCCGGATCACCTCGGTGCCGGCGTCGACGAGCGCGCTCGAACGGCCTGTGATGCCGGCATTGCTGACGACATGGCTGAGCGGGCCGAGCGCGGCTTCGGCCCCGGCGAAGACGCGCAGGATGTCGGCCTCGCGCGCCATGTCGCCCTGGACCGCAACCGCCTTCGCGCCAGCGGCCTCGCAAGCCTTCACGACGGCGTCGGCGGCTCCGGCATTGCTCTGGTAGTTCACCGCGACATCGTAGCCACGCTGCGCCGCCATGATGCAGGTCGCGGCACCGATGCCGCGGCTGCCGCCGGTGACGAGAAGAACGGGGCGGGTCATGGCGGGCTCCATTCAAATCGGCGTTCGTTCACAGCCCTCATCCTGAGGAGCGAGCCGAAGGCTCGTGTCCCGGAGGATGCTCCAGATGGCTCCGGAGCTCGCTGGAGCCTCTCTCGAGACGCCGCCGCGCAATTCCTCAGGATGAGGGATAGAGCGAGATGGGAGGACACTAGAAACGAAAAGGGCGGCTCTTGCGAGCCGCCCTTCCGCATATCGGGATGACCGGAAACGATCAGCGCTTGGAGAGCCAGAATCCTACATTTCCAAATGGCGCGTGACGCGTTCGAGCCAGATCTCGTGCCAGAAGATCAGTTCGTTCTGGGGGCATAGCCCGAGATATTCTCCCGTCGCGGCCACGCCCGCCAGGACAACGCAAGCGCTGCCCATCGACAGCATTTTCCCGCTGGCCTCGTCGACAATGGTTCGCACCACCGACGCGACGCGAAACTCCCCGCCGCAAAACCGATGCATTTCGCGATCGAACCACAGCCCGCGATTTTTCGACACGTGATTCAAGGTTTCTTCGATCTGCCGTCGCGTCTTCACGCGCACGATCTCTCCCGGCTGGAGGTCGAGCACTTCCTTTGGACTGGTCTTGCGGTCTGTCGGCTCGCGGTAGGGCGCCTCGGCACCGCGGAGTTTGCGCTGCACGGTGTTGAACAGCGCGAGCGCGACGGCCACGATGAAGGGGCCGAGCCGGACATTGCCCGAACGCAGTTCACGCCAGTAGTGCCTCGGGTCGCGCCAGCTCATTCGTGTCGTGGCCGCCGGCAGCTCGGTCATCTGGCAAGCATACCGCTCCTCGCCATCGGCCGATCTGGCCTTCGTGTAGCTGTTCAGCCACAACGCGTCGGCCGCTTCCGGTGCAGGCAAATCCGCCTCGGCGCTGTCGCTCGGGACGAGCCAAGCCTCTTTCCAGATGAGTTGACAACCAGCCTGGCAGCCGCCGTGTCCTGCGCCGT
Source organism: Allobosea sp. OAE752 (assembly GCF_050433265.1). NCBI lineage: Bacteria > Pseudomonadati > Pseudomonadota > Alphaproteobacteria > Hyphomicrobiales > Alloboseaceae > Allobosea > Allobosea sp. OAE752. The sequence goes on along the minus strand of NZ_JBNPXO010000008.1, from coordinate 249,724 downwards.
CGCACCGCAATTCATCCAATAGCACCGCATCCTGCAAACGCCGCAGATGGGGTGCCGTGGCGCCGTAATAATGGTGGATCTTCTCGACCCGTCGAAAGACGCGGAGACGTTTTCCGCAGTGGCCGATCATCTCGGGCATGAACGGCAGACCGTCCAACCGGCCTTCGTCATCGAGTGTCGCCGCGATTTCCGCGAAGGGCCGGACCTTGACCCACTCGCCCGGCCAGAGCCGCAAGCGTGCCGGCGAGCCCGGAAGCAGGCTTAGCAGCTTCCGTCGCAGGTGAACGAAAGCACCGGCGGCGCATTCGCGCGGGCGCTTGGAGTAGTAGGGTTGGCCGCGCAGTTCCATCGCGTCACGGGACAGACCGATGATCCCGCCAAGCGCGACGAGGCCGGCAATGGCTGCGGCCGCCAAACAAAACGCGAAGAACAGGATCGTGACGAGCCAGGGAACAGCGAAAGCCGCAATTCCCGTCAGTATCGCGAGAACGCAGAAGGTCGATGCGGCGACAGTCGTCCTTTGATAACTGTTCCGATTGTTCGACATCCGGCTGGCGCCCCCGTCACAAACTCATTTGAAATTTCACTTTTGAGATCAATCGTGCATCTATACTTAATTCATCACCGACATAAATGGATCGCGACAAATTACTGAAATTTCAACCTATTATATTCCGTAACTGACTGCAAGCTTCCGCCTTATAGAAACCCGATTTCGATTGCCTCTTCCTGTCTGCGAAAGCTGAATCACCTATAAAATTCGGTCGAACTTGCTGCCCGCCTTTCCCAAGGTTATTCCATCTTTCCTTCCCGCAAATTCTCGGTCGTATTGACGCGCCCGACTGAATTCCAGTCAGCGACAAGCCTGGCCCATCGCACAGGAGAGGGACCGTGCGGCGCAGCCGTTTCCGTGCGGGAGATGTCGAAAACCGAGGCCGGCCCCCCTGCCCCGTCGGGGCGTCAGCGAGCCCGCGCGAACAAAAAAGAGGGCTGGCATTTCTGCCAGCCCTCTGAATTTGAAACTCTTTTGAAGAGCGTAATCAGCGCTTCGAGAACTGGAAGCTGCGGCGGGCCTTGGCCTTACCGAACTTCTTACGCTCGACGACACGCGAGTCGCGGGTCAGGAAGCCTTCCTTCTTGAGCGGGCCGCGAAGCTCCGGCTCATAGAAGGTCAGCGCCTTCGAGATGCCGTGACGCACCGCGCCGGCCTGGCCGGAGAGGCCACCGCCCTTGACCGAGACGACGACGTCATACTGCGTCACGCGATCGACGAGCTGCAACGGCTGCTTGAGCACGAGGCGCAGCACCGGACGGGCGAAGTAGATCTCCTGATCGCGGCCGTTGACGGTGACCTTGCCAGAGCCGGGCTTGATCCAGACGCGGGCGATGGCGTTCTTGCGCTTGCCGGTGGCATAGGCGCGGCCCTGCGCATCGACCTTCTTGACGTGGACCGGAGCTTCCGGCTGGGCGGGCTTGGCGACGTCGCCAAGCTGGGAGAGGGACTGAAGAACCTCGGCCATGGTCAGACCCTCTTGTTCTTGCTGTTGAGCGCGGCGACGTCCAGCGCCTCCGGCGACTGGGCGGCGTGCGGATGCTCGGCGCCCTTGTAGACGCGCAGATTGCCGAGGATCTGGCGGAAGAGCGGGCCGCGCGGCAGCATGCGCTCGACGGCCTTCTCGACGATCCGCTCAGGGAAGCGACCTTCGAGAATGAACTTGGCAGAGCGCTCCTTGATACCACCCGGGAAACCGGTGTGGTGGTAGTAGTTCTTCTGTTCGCGCTTGCGGCCGGTCAGGGAGACCTTCTCGGCATTGATGATGATGACATTGTCGCCGCAGTCGACATGGGGGGTGTAGGCGGCCTTGTGCTTGCCGCGCAGACGCATCGCCACCACGGAGGCGAGACGGCCGACGACGAGCCCGGAGGCGTCGATCACAACCCACTTCTTTTCGACATCGGCGGGCTTGAGCGAGACGGTCTTCATCGCGGCACCCTTCGGTTGCGTTAAAAAGGACAAGCCGCCGGAGAGCCCGGCGGCGGTGTGGGTGTGGCAATAGGGGCGGGAAAGCCTGCTGTCAAGCGCTCCACGCGGCGCCCGAACGAGGAAAACGTCTATTTTTCAGATACCTGAGAAAATCGGTATTATGATACCGTATCCCTGCCTGCCGACATGCCCGGGCTTGACCCGAGCATCTCCGGACGAGAAGGCGCCCCACCCGTCACGAGATTCTCGGGTCTGCGCTTCGCTTCGCCCGAGAATGACGCTGCCAGCCCCTTCTCAACGCGCCGCCGGAATCGAATAGGTCCCCGTGGCGTGGCAGACCATCTCGGCCTCGCCCTGCGAATAGAGGCCGACCTCGCCCACCGCCAGCCGCTTGCCCAGCTTCAGGAGCTTCGCCTCGCCGATCAGCGCCGCCTGCCCCGGCTTGCGCAGGAAGTTGAAATTGAGGCTCGTCGTCACCGCCAGTGCCACCGGGCCGATCTGGCCGAGGATCGCGGCATAGAGCGCGAGATCGGCGAGCGCCATCATCGTCGGGCCGGAGATGGTGCCGCCGGGGCGCAGATGGCGCTCGTGATAATCGCAGCGCATCCGGGCCGTCATCGGCCCGATCTCCTCGACGAAATAAGTGCGCCCGCCATGGTGAAGCTGCGGAAAGACCTCGTCGAGATAGGCTTCGATCTCGGAGGCGGTCATGCGAGGCGTCATGCGGAAAACCACAGGCTGAGGCGGGTCTTATCCCCTTGCAGCATGGCCGATGCGCTCCGACAATAGGCGCAAATGCGGAAAGGGAGCGCCATGAACGCCCACCACAAGCCGGACAGCGCCGCCGTCCTGCTGCGCGAAGACGCCAAGGGCATCGCGACCCTGACCCTGAACCGTCCGCAGGCGCGCAATCCTCTGAGCGAGGCGATGCTGGCCGCCCTGAGCGAGGCCTTCACCGCCATCGCCGCCGACCGCTCGGTCAAGGTCGTCGTCATCGCGGCCGCCGGGCCGGTGTTCAGCGCCGGCCACGACCTCAAGGAAATGACGGCCCATCGCGCCGATGCCGATCGTGGCCGGGCCTATTTCACGGACATCCTCGGGCGTTGTTCGGCCATGATGCAGCAGATCACCGCCCTGCCCCAGCCGGTCATCGCCGCTGTCGAGGGCACCGCGACGGCCGCCGGCTGCCAGCTCGTCGCGAGCTGCGACCTTGCGGTCGCGGGCAGCGAGGCGCGCTTCTGTACGCCGGGCGTCCATATCGGGCTGTTCTGCTCGACGCCGATGGTGGCGCTCTCGCGCAACCTTTCGGCCAAGCACGCGCTGGAGATGCTGCTGCTCGGCGAGATGGTGCCCGCCAGCGAGGCGGCCCGCATGGGCCTCGTCAACCGCGTCGTACCGGCTGGCGAGGCGCTGGCGGAAGCGGGCCGGCTCGCGGCGGCGATCGCCTCGAAATCGCCCGCGACAGTCAAGATCGGCAAGCGCGCCTTCTACGAGCAGCGCGAGATGGGTCTCAGGGCGGCCTATGACCACGCCTCGGCCGTAATGGTCGAAAACATGCTGGCGCGCGACGCGGAGGAAGGCATCGGCGCCTTCATGGAGAAGCGGGCGCCGCTATGGGAGCAATCCTGAACCTGCCGAGGCGCGCTGCGGGACCGAAAAGGGGCATCGCGACGGTGACCGACCGACCGCGATGCCGAGTGTGTCCGCACAAGGCGCGCTCAGAAGATCATAAACGGCTGCCGCACCTCTTCCGCCGGCATGGCCCGTTCCTCGCCTTCCAGCTCAGGCGTGGCCGGGAGCTGCAGCACCGTGAGGCGCTGCCCTTCCACGAGATTCGTGACCTTCAGGATCTCGCCGCTCGGCAGCTCGAGCGCATCGTGGTGGAGATGCGGCTTGTCGAGATCGACCTGACGGAAGCGCGCGACCCTGGCCGCGATCTTCCGGCTGGGCAGCAATCCCAGGCCACGATCGCATTCGATATCGGCGTGGAAGGCGAGCTCGGTCCCCGGCATGACGCAGACGGCGACCTCGGGATGCCCGACGGCGCAGAAGCCGCGGGTGCTCGCATTCGGGAAGCTGGTCGAGACCAGTTCGTCGCCGACCTTGGCGGGAGTGGACATCACATGATGCAGGCTGTAGTCGCACATGGCAGGCACTCCTTTCTTCGCAGCAGGCTGGCCGGGCCTATCCCGTGCCGCCGCCAGTAAAGCATGAAAGCATGGCGAGGCTGTGATGACTCCGTCTTCACCCGCAGAACCAACAAACTGATATCGTTATGCTTTCTTGGGGCGCCGCACGTTGAACCACGATTCCTATGACGATGCGCTCATCCGCCGCATCCTGCGCGAAACGAAGCGGATCGCGCTGGTCGGCGCCTCGGCCAACGAGGCGCGGCCGAGCTGGATCGTCACCAAGTACCTGCTCGCACGCGGCTACGACGTCGTGCCCATCAATCCCGGCCTCGCCGGCCAGACCATCCTCGGCAAGACGGTCTATGCCGCGCTCAAGGAGGTTCCCGGCCCGATCGACATGGTCGAGATCTTCCGCAACTCGGAAGCGGCCGGCCCGATCACCGACGAGGCGCTGGCGCTCGACCCGCTGCCGAAGGTGATCTGGATGCAGCTTTCCGTGCGCAATGACGAGGCCGCCGCGCGGGCGGAGGCGAAGGGCGTCACCGTCATCATGAACCGCTGCCCCAAGATCGAATATGGCCGGCTTTCCGGCGAGATCGGCTGGCAGGGCATCAATTCGCGCATCTTGTCATCGAAGAAGCCGGCCCTGGCCGGCAAGGGCTTCCAGAAGCTCACGATCGACCGGCCGGGGACATAAGCGTCCAGCGCGGCTTCAAGGGGCGGACAGGCTCGTGGCGATGCGAAGCGCCAACGCCGTCTGTCCATTTGGCCGGTAGAAGGTATTGAACGAGGCCTTGTCCATCAGTTCGGCGGCGCGAGGCGTTCCCATCTCGGCATAAAAGGCTCGGGCGCGATCGCTCCCCTTCTCGCTGAATGTGTGGCCTTCGACCCGCCCGCCATCGCGATGAACCGGGTGGAAGCCGAGCCCGTTGCGGGCGCTCATTCCCTCTGCAACATGGTCGCCATTGACGTAGTGGCGTGTGACGCCCGCGACGAAGACGAAGGTGCAGGCGCTCGAGCAGGCTGCGGCATCGGCATCGACGACGGTAGCGATGCCGGCCTTTCGGACCATTCGGGCGATCGCGAAGGCCGGAGCGACCTTCCCGCCGCCACTCGACAAATAGAGCACGCGGATCGGCTGCGGCCGCGGCTTTTCGAGAAACGCCTTGAACGCCGCGTCGTCACCCATGATGAACGGACCGGTCAGCGTCGCCACAGCACCCTTGTCGGAGAGCCAGACGGCCCGAGCCGGGCTGGCAAGCCCGACGAAGCTCGCAGCAAAGCCTGCCAGCACCAGCCCATATCGCGCAGCCATCGTCTGCCCCCCATGCCGTGACGGAACACTCCGCTGGGGCGCTGCGGCTGTCAATTCCAGATCATCGGCCTGAATATCCTATTCGATCCGATGACCTAATCCTTTGATTTCGCATCGACTTTTCCGGGAACCGCGCTCCACTTTCGGACCGACGCTCTAGAAGGAGCGGCTGCACGGCTGTGCCGCCATCGCTGTCGAGCTAAGCTGGTGCGCTCAAAACACCGGCCGATGCGTGAGGACAGACCATGCGCGAGCTCGCCACAACCTGCTGCATCGCCGGCGGCGGGCCGGCGGGGATGATGCTCGGCTTCCTGCTGGCGCGGGCCGGGGTCGATGTGACCGTGCTGGAAAAGCACGCCGACTTCCTGCGCGATTTCCGCGGCGACACCATCCATCCCTCGACGATGCAATTGATGCAGGAGCTCGGCCTGCTCGAGGATTTCCTGAAGCTGCCGCATACCGAGGAACGCAGCATCGTCGCCCGTTTCGGCGACAAGGACGTGCCGATTGCGGATTTCAGCCATCTGCCGGTGGCCGCGCCCTATATCGCCTTCATGCCGCAATGGGACTTCCTCGATTTCCTGGCGGATCGCGGCCGTGCCTTGCCGCATTTCAAGCTGCTGATGCGGGCGAAGGCGACCGGGCTGATCCGCTCGGGCGGCCGCGTCGCCGCCGTCACCGCCGAGACGGCCGAGGGCGAGGCGACGATCTGGGCCGATCTCGTCGTCGCGGCGGATGGGCGCCATTCCGATCTCCGTCAGGCCGGGGGCTTCACGGTGCGCGAGATCGGCGCGCCGATGGACGTGCTCTGGTTCCGGCTGTCGCGGCGCGAGAGCGATGCGGGCCAGACCTTCGGGCAGGTCGGGCGCGGGCGCTTCGCTGTGATGCTGAACCGCGGCGACTACTGGCAATGCGCCTATGTCATTCCGAAAGGCACGCTGGAAAAGCTCCACGCCGCCGGCCTCGGCGCCTTCAGGGCCGGCCTCGCTGAATTGTTGCCGATCGTCGCCGACCGCGCTGAGGAAATCGCAGGCTGGGACGACCTCAAGCTGCTCTCGGTCGCGGTCGACCGGCTCGAACGCTGGTGGCAGCCGGGCCTCATCTGCATCGGCGATGCGGCGCATGCGATGTCGCCGATCGGCGGCGTCGGCGTGAACCTCGCCATCCAGGACGCTGTCGCGGCCGCCAACCGGCTCGCCGGGCCGCTGCGCGATCGGAGCGTCCGCAGTGAGGATCTCGCTGCAGTGCAGGAGCGCCGGAACTTCCCGACCAAGGCGACGCAGGCCCTGCAGGTCGCGATCCAGAACCGCGTGATCACGCCGATCCTCGCCGGCAGCGGCCCGGTGAAGCCGCCTCTCCTGCTCGAGCTGCTGCGCTGGTTCCCCCTGCTGCGGCGCATCCCTGCCCGTCTGGTCGGCATGGGCTTCCGGCCGGAGCATATCGGGCCGGAGCTCGCGCCGCGCGGCTGAATTGACGCTGTCACAGGCGTTCGTTAAACCGAACGCATTGTCTTGCATTCAGAAGATTTCAGGGAGCACGCCATGACCGACCGGATGCCCGGCTTCAATACGCTCGCAATCCATGCCGGGGCGGCCCCCGATGCAGCGACGGGCGCGCGCGCGACCCCGATCTACCAGACGACCTCCTTCGTCTTCGACGATGTCGACCATGCCGCCTCGCTGTTCGGCCTGCAGGCCTTCGGCAACATCTACACCCGCATCGGCAACCCGACGAACGCCGTGCTGGAAGAGCGCGTCGCGGCGCTGGAAGGCGGCACCGCCGCGCTCGCCGTCGCCTCCGGCCACGCGGCCGAGTTCCTGAGCTTCCACGCCCTGTTGCAGCCGGGCGACGAGTTCGTCGCGGCCCGGAAGCTCTATGGCGGCTCGATCAACCAGTTCAACCACTCCTACAAGAGCTTCGGCTGGAACGTGATCTGGGCCGATTCCGACGATATCGAGAGCTTCGCCAAGGCGGTGACGCCGAAGACCAAGGCGATCTTCATCGAATCCGTCGCCAATCCGGGCGGCGTCATCGTCGACATCGCGGCGATCAGCGCCATCGCGAAGAAGCACAACATTCCGCTCATCGTCGACAACACCATGGCGACGCCCTATCTGCTGCGCCCCTTCGAGCACGGCGCCGACATCGTCGTGCATTCGGCGACGAAGTTCCTCGGCGGCCATGGCAACTCGATCGGCGGCCTCATCGTCGATGGCGGCTCGTTCAACTGGGTCGGCGACGACCGCTATCCGATGCTCTCCAAGCCCCGCCCGGAATATAACGGGATGGTGCTGGGCGAGACCTTCGGCAATTTCGCCTTCGCCATCGCGACGCGCGTGCTCGGCCTGCGCGACCTCGGCCCGGCGCTCTCGCCCTTCAACGCCTTCATGCTGCTGACCGGCATCGAGACCTTGCCGCTGCGCATGCAGAGGCACTGCGAGAGCACGCAGAAGGTCGCAGAGCATCTCGCCAAGCACCCGGCCGTCGAATGGGTGAGCTATCCCGGCCTGCCCGGCGACAAGTATCACGAGCTCGCCAAGCGCTATGTGCCGAAGGGCGCGGGCGCGGTCTTCACCTTCGGGCTCAAGGGCGGCTACGACGCCGGCGTGAAGCTGGTCTCGAACCTCAAGCTGTTCTCGCATCTCGCCAATATCGGCGACACGCGCTCGCTGGTGATCCACCCGGCCTCGACCACCCACCGCCAGTTGACGGACGAGCAGAAGGTCGCCTCGGGCGCCGGCCCGCAGGTGGTGCGGCTCTCGATCGGCCTCGAGGATGTCGAGGATCTGATCGCGGATCTGGATCAGGCTCTGATCTGAGCAAAGCTGTCATTCTGACGAAAAGGGCGCTGGAAACGGCGCCCTTTTTGTTTGAGCGATGCTCGGGTCAGGCCCGAGCATAACGTGCCTCATGCCCGCGAGACCTGCCTTGTGCGCGTGACGTGCACCACCGCCATCGCGAGCACGGCGAAGGCGAGCGCCTGATGGGCGAGCCCGGCCCAGAGCGGCACGAACAAAAGCAATGTCGCGACGCCGAGCGCGGCCTGGGCCGTGACCATGCCGGCAATCGCCGTCGCCCGCTTGGCCGCGCTCGATTGCGGCGCCTTCCGCTTCAGCCACCAGAGCTGCCAGAGCGCGAAGGCGAACAGCACATAGGCGCCGAGGCGGTGGTTGAACTGCACCAGCGCGACATTGTCGACGAAGTTTTCCCAGAAGGGCTGCTGCGCGAAGAGCAGCGAGCCGGGCGGCACCACCGCCCCATCCATCAGCGGCCAGGTGTTGAAGGTGAAGCCGGCTTTCGAGCCCGCCACCAGCCCGCCGAGCGCGATCTGGACGAAGGTGAGCAGCAGCAGGAGCCAGGCCATGGCGGCGCTTCCGGCCGTCTCGGGCCGGCGCAGCGGCGTCAGCCAGGTGGCGAAGGCGACGACCGAGGCGAAGAACAGGCCGGCGAAGGTCAGGTGCAACGTCAGCTTCACCGGCGCGACGGCGACCATGCCGGGCTGGAGCCCCGAGGCCACCATGATCCAGCCGATCGCGCCCTGCAGGCCGAGCAGCAGCCCCATGCCGAACAGGATCGCGAGCTGACGCCCCGGCAGGAGGCGGCGCAGCGCCACGACGAGGAAGCCGGCGAGGAAGACGAGCCCGATGAAGCGGCCGAGCTGGCGATGGCCCCATTCCCACCAGTAGATGAACTGGAATTCGCCGAGGCTCATGCCGTTGTTGAGGATCTGGTATTGCGGGCTCGCCTGGTATTTGGCGAACTCCTCGGCCCAGGCCTGCGTGGAAAGCGGCGGCAGCGCACCGGTGATCGGCTTCCATTCGGTGATCGAGAGGCCGGAACCGGTCAGCCGGGTCGCGCCACCGACGACGACCATCAGGAAGACGAGCCCCGCCACCGCCCAGAGCCAGCGGCGGATGCCGGCATGGTTCGCAGCCAGGGCCGACATGGCGGTCTGTTTCACGGCGAGGGTCACGGAACGGCCTTAGGGTGCGGGATCGAGGATGGAGCGCTTCACAAGCACGGTCGGCGGTGACATAGCGCGAGCGAAGCAAATTCTGGTCGCAAAAGGGGTGCCCACTTTTGCGGAACATGCTTTAGACCCGTCGCGAAAAGGCGACAATGCCCGCATTGCCGCAGGAGCGGCCAACCCGAAACGCCGAACCCCGGCGACAGAGAGCCCGATGAGACAACGCACGCGCAAGCTGGTCGGAACCGTGGTGATCCTGGTCTTCGTCTGCGTCTACGCGCTCGTCGCGATGGCGCTGGCGCAGGGGCGGATCACCGAGGCGCCGAAGCTGGTGCAGACATTCGCCTATATCGCGCTCGGCCTCGCCTGGGTGCTGCCGCTGCTGCCGCTGATCAAGTGGATGGAGCGGCGGGACGAGGTTTGAGCGCGACCAGGCTGTTACCCGATAGCGAGCCGCCGCCCCCGGTTCCGCAGCCAGAACGGCAATCCCGAGAGCAGCGCCCGCAGCGCCGCCTCGTTCTGGTGCAGCCCGTTGAGCGAGACGCGCGGCAGGGCGTGGAGATGGTTCACATGTTCCGGGAAGAGATGGCCGGGTCGCGTCGTGACGGCGCTGGCAAAACCGGCCTCTTTCGCCAAGCCGAACTCCCGTAGCCCGGCCGAACCGGGATCACCGACGGGATAGGCGAAATGGCGGATGGGCAGGCCGAACTCCGCTTCGAGCCGTGCCTTGCTCGCGACGATCTCGCGGTGCGCCGTCTCCGCATCGTGCTTCGCCAGCATCGGATGCGTCAGCGTATGGGCGCCGATCGTGATGCCCGGCGCGCCCGAGAGCGCCCGCAGCGTTTCCCAGGGCAGGCATTCGCGCTCGAGTAGCGCGGCGGCATCGATGCCGGCCTGCCCGGCCAGATCGGAAATCGCTGACAGCAGAATCGCTTCCGGCCCCTTGCGCAGACGCCAGTAGAGCTTGGCGAAGGCCCGGTTCTTTTCCGCATCGGTTTGCGTGCGGGCGGTGAAGCGCCCCTCCGGCAGCGCGAGATCGAGGCGCGGCAGGGCGCGGATCGCCTCCTCCAGCTCCAGCCACCAGAGCCGCGCCGTGCGGTCGGCGAAGCCCGGCGTGACGAAGAGCGTCCAGGGCGCGCCATGCTTGGCCAGAACCGGCCAGGCATGCTCGACATTGTCGCGATAGCCGTCGTCGAAGGTCAGCGCCACGAAGAAGCGGCCCTGCTTCGGGCTCTGGAGCCGGGCGACGGCCTCGTCGAGCGAGACGAGCTCGTAGCCCTCGGCGCGAACCAGGCCGAGCGTGGCGTCGAGGAATTCGGGCGTGATCTCCAGCAAGGCGTTGGGCGTAAAGCCGCGCGGCACAGCCGGGCGGACATGGTGGAGCGTCAGGATCACGCCCCTGCCCTGAGCGAAGCCCCTGCCCCAGCGGTCGGCGCCGAGCGCCACCATCATCCTGAATGCGGCCGCGATGGCCCTGTGACGCCCGTTCATCGCCTGTCCATGCAACCGCCCGCTAACGCTATCGCGCGATCGCGCCGCGAAGAGACCGATCTTGACCGATCCGTTCACAATGCCGGGTTAAGGAGGCAATCGTCCTGTCCTGCTCGCGAGGCACGGAGCGTGTCGGTTCCTGTCCATTCCCCGGATGCCCGCCCCTGGGCATCGATCACGATCGCGACCGATCTCGCCGGGATTGCGGCCGAATGGCGCGCCTTCGAGGCGCGGGCGCTGGTCACGCCCTATCAGGCTTATGGCTGGGTCCGGCCCTTCGTCGAAACGGTCGGCGCGGCGCATGGCATGGACTGCCGCTTCGCCCTGCTGCGAGACGCAACGGGGGCGCTCTGCGCGCTGCTGCCCCTCGTCCTGACCCGGCGCAGCGGCATCCGCTTCGCCGAGTTCATCGGCGGCAAGCACGCCAACTACCATATGGGCCTCTATGACCCGGCTTTCGCCGCCGGGCTGGATACCGAAACGGCAAGGCTCATGCTTGTCGAGGTCGCTCGGGCCATCGGCGGGCTCGATGCCCTGATCTTCGTGAACCAGCCGCCACGGTGGCAAGACATCGCCAACCCGGCTGCGCTGCTCGCGGCCGCGCCGAGCCCGAGCCGAGCCTACAAGCTCGCCCTGATCGCCGGCGATGGGGAAGCCACGCTGAGGCGCTCGATGAGCAGCCACGCCCGCAAGAAGCTCAAGAACAAGCGCAGCCGCTTCGCCGATTTCGGGCCCAGCTCAATGACGCTGGCCCGGACGCCGGCCGAGATCGAGCGGGTGATCGACGCCTTCCTGCAGCAGAAGGCCGAGCGTTTCCGCAGCATGGGCGTGCCCGACCCCTTCGCGGAACCGGCGATGCACGCTTTTCTGGCGCGGGCGGCGGCGGGCGACGGCGACGCGACGCCGACCATCGAGCTTTACTCACTCGACCTGAACGGCCGTTCCGTCGCGACCTATGTCGGCGCGGTTCAGGGAGGCCGCTTCTCCGGCATGGCGACCTCCTTCGACATGGCGAGCGAGACCATCAAGACCAGCCCCGGCGAGCTCCTGCTGGCCGATCTGATCCGGCTGAAATGCGACGAAGGATACGCGGTCTTCGACCTCGGCATCGGTGAGGCGCGCTACAAGACGACCTTCTGCGACGACCATGACGATCTCGTCGACAGCTTCCTGCCGCTGACGCTGAAGGGGCGCCTGTTCGTACCGGTCGCGCAGGCGAAGCGGGAGCTGAAGCGGCGCATCAAGAATTCGCCCGCCGCTCTCAAGCTGGCGCAACGCGCCTCCGGCTGGCTGCGCCGACCGAAGACTGGAGCCGTGGCGGATTAGGGCCGATCGACATTCAGGATTCGCTTCAACCGAATGAAGCACCTCCGTCGCTTTGCTGCGCGCTTTGACCGAAGAACTCTTCACTTCAAAGGTTTCAGCTATCTCGTAGCCGCGACGCTCCGGCTCGAATGAATGTGGATTGGTACTGGATCACCCGGCAATCTCCCTCAAAAACCCAAGCACCAGCTCCGTCACCGCTTCCGGCCTTTCCTGCTGCAGCCAGTGGCCGGCGCCGGGGATGGTGTGGGAGCCGCGCAGGCCGGGGACCAGATGCGGCATGGCGGCGATGATCTCGGGCATGCCGGGAATGGCGAGGCCGGTGTCGCGCTCGCCGATGGCAAACAGGGCGGGGACGGTGACGGTCTGGCCGGCATTGGCCTGCTGGAGCTCGTAGTTGCGGTCGAGATTGCGATAGTAGTTCAGGGCCGGGCCGAAGCCGGTCGCGGTGAAGGCCTGGGCGAGACGGTTGAAATCTGCGGGCGGCAGCCAGGCGGGAAGCGCTTCGGGATCGGGCAGGTCGGCCAGCAGGCCGCGGTTGCGGCTCACCATGCCGAAGGGGTTGGGCGTGCCGTCGCCGGGCCGGCGCGGTCCGGCTTCGCCGCTGGCGGCATGGATCAGCTTGCGCAGCGCCTGGCCGACATCGCGGCTGAACTCTTTCTCTGCGCCCTGCGGATCCTGGAAATAAAGCGTGTAGAACAGCGCTTCGCCATTCTGCGGAAAGAGCTTTGACGGCGGTATCGGCGGCAGGCCCATCATCGGCACGCTCAGCGCCACCACTGCGCGGAATCGGTCCGGGCGCATCAGGGCCGCCTGCCAGGCGATCGTAGCGCCCCAGTCGTGACCGATGATGACCGCCTGCTTCTCACCGATCGCATCGAGAAGCGCCACGAGATCGCCGACGGCATGGACGACGGTGTAGTGATCCGCCCCCTCGGGTGCTGCAGTGCCGCCATACCCGCGCATATCCGGAGCGACGGCGCGGTAACCGGCGGCCGCAAGGGCGCCGATCTGGTGGCGCCACGCATGCTTGGTCTCGGGAAAGCCATGACACATCAGCACCAGCGGGCCGCTGCCGGCATCGAGGATGCTCATCTCGAGCGTGCGGGTTGCGATGGTTTTTTCTTGCATGTTGGGCTCCCGGCCGGAGCCGTGAAGAATGGGTGTCGAGACGAGCAAGGCCGTCGAGGCGGTCAGAAACCGGCGTCGCGGCAGGCTTGCTCCTTTCAGTGCGTAACAATTCCTGTTACGCAAAAGCCGCGATGTCAATATCGCGTAACATCAATAGTTGCGGAAAGACTTGCGATGAAGACCGACGGCCGTCTGGCGCGGATGCTGCATGTGCTGGTGCATATGGGTTTGCTCGGCGGCAAGGAGACCTCGGAGCGGATCGCGCAGATGCTGAACACCAATCCCGTCGTTGTCCGCCGCACGCTGGGGGCGCTGCGCGACGCCGGCATCGTTGAGAGCGAAGGCGGGCGCGGCGGCGGCTGGAAACTGATCAGGACGCTCGACGAAATCACCGTGCTTGCCGTGCAGCGAGCGCTCAACGAGGGCCCCGTGCTCGCAGCCCCGGTCTCCCGCGACCATCCGTCCTGCCCGGTCGAGCGCGCCTCGAACTCCGTGCTGGAGGCAGCCCATGCGGCCGCCGAGACAGCGCTTCTGAAGAAATACGCGGCAACGACGCTGGCCGATATTGCCGGCATAGCGCTGGCCACCGGCAATTAGCGGCACCTATCCTTCATCCGGCTCGACCGAGCCTGATGAAGGATAGATTAAGCCTCGACCGGCTCTTCCTCGTCCTGCCGCATGCGCGCCATCGGAACCTCGTGCTCGGCATCGAGCACGAGCGAAACCGGCGCCTTGGTCAATTCGCTGAGGCGATAGGCCACTTCGAGCGCGTGGCCGTTGCTGGCCTTTCCGCTCATCACGAGGCCACCCTGCGCCCGGCGCGCGACCGGCTCCAGCATCGAAGCCTCATCGTTGGAAGCGGCGGCGACCAGGACCCAGTCATAGGTCTCGCAGAGCGCGTCGAGCGCGACATCGACCAGATCGGCGGCGGCGAAGACCGCCTCGCGTCCCGCCCGGCCCGGGCCGATGCTGTGCAGGCGCGAGCCCGTCGCCCGCATGATGATGTCGGAAAACAGCGCCTCCCCGGCCAGCAGCTCCGAGAAACCCGGTTCGCCATGGTCGTGGTCGCTGGTGAGATCGACGAGGATGCAGCGGCAGCGCTGCGCCAGCAATTCGGCGAGATCATGCGGCTTGGCGGCGCCCTCGGCACCAGCGTCCAGCACCAGCATGACCGGCGCCAGGCCGCGCTGCGGCTCCTCGGTGCGTTCCGCCATCGCGGCCAGCGTTTCCTCCGGGCGGTCGAGGTCGAGCCTGATATGGCCGAGGCGGCCGGCATGGGTCAGCAGGCCCGCGACCGAATCGCGACGCGGCGTTTCGGGCGTCGGATTCTCCGACTTCGCCGCGGCCTCCTCATCAGCGACCGAGACCCAGCGCGGGCCGCGCGGCTGCGGCAGCGGGCGGGCCTGCCCGTTCAGGAGCTCCCGCGTCACGATGGTCGCCAGCGCGATCAGGAAGGTCGCAAGCGTCGAGACGAGGACGATCGGCAGCTTCTTCGGGAAGGACGGATCGATCGGCTCGACGGCGCGCGAGATGATGCGCGCATCGGCCGGGGTGGCATTCAGCGTGTCGCGCGCCACGGCCTCCCGATAGCGCTGCATATACTGCTCGAGCTGCTCGCGCAGGGTGCGGGCGTCGAGTTCGAGCGCGCGCAACTGCACCTCGCTGTCGTTGGAGGTGGCGACGTTCTTCTTCTGGCCGTCGAGCGCGGCCTGGAAGCTTTCGACGCGCTGGCCGGTGATCTTGGCCTCGTTCTCCAGCGTGCGGACGGCCCGCTCCGCGGCGCCGCGCAACTGGCCTTCGAGATCGGCGAGCTGGGCGTTCAGCTCCTTGATACGGGGATGGCCGGGCAGGAGGCTGCGCGATTCCGCCGCGATCTGGGCACGGAGATTGACGCGCTGCTCGATCAGCCGGCGGACGAGTTCGTTGTTGGCCACCTCCGGAATCTCGAAGGTGCGGCCCTGCTTGATCGCATCGCGGATCATCCCCGCCTTGGCCTGCGCCTCGGCCTGCTGGCTGCGCGCCGCGGAGAGCTGCGTCGAGAGATCGGCGAGTTGCTGCGCGTTGATGCTGGTGTTGTTGGGGCCGGCGAAGAGGCCGTGCTGGGCGCGGAACGTCTCGACCTTGGCGTCGGCCTCGGCCACGCGCTTGCGCAGCGGCTCGATGGTGGTCGAGAGCCAGGCTGAGGCGCTGCGCGCATTGTCCTGCTTCGCCGCCTCCTGGAACTCCAGATAGGTCTCGGCGATGGTGTTGGCGGCCTTGGCGGCGAGCGCCCGGTCCTGCGAAGTGAACTCGATCGCGACGATGCGCGAGCGCGCCACCGGATAGACCAGGAGCCGGTCGTAGTACTTCTCGAGAACGCGCTCTTCGGGGGAGCGGTCGGCCGGGTGGGCGCCGAGGCCCATCATCACCGCGACCTTGCGCAGGGCTCCAAGCGCGCCCGCACCGGAATCGAATTCGGGATTGCCGACGAGGCCGATGCGCTTGATCGCCTCCCGCGCCAGGTCGCGTGACATCATGATCTGCACCTGGCTCTGCACGGCCTCGGCGTCGAACTGGCCGGCGGTATCCTGAGCCGACTGGCCGGGCAATGCGTAGAAACCGCTGCGGCTTTCCAGCAGCAGGCGCACCTCGCCGGTGTAGCGGGGCGTTACGACATTCACCGCGAAGAAGGACAGGCCGAGCGCCGCCAGCGTAGGCACGACGACCCAGGCTCTCCGGCGCTTGATCGCCGCCCAGAGCGCCGCGAGGTCGAGCATGTCGCCCCGGCCTTCGCCGTTGCCTCGCGCTTCAGTCCCAGCTTCAGCGGTCATGATCCACCCATGTGACGCAGAACTCTCGCATCCCGGGAAGGACGCCGCGTCATTCAAGGCTCAGTAAGGTTAGTGCCAGGTAAATGCCGGAGCCTCCAACCTCCGAAATCGTCGATTTTCATCTCCTCCACGCCTCCAGACACAAAAGCCCGGCCTCTCGGCCGGGCTTCACGTCGACGTCCGGATTGTGCTCCGGGCCCTGTCGGCAACTCTTATGGCTTGGGCGCCTGAGGCATCGAGATGACCTTGCCGTCCGGCATGATGATGTCGCCCGGCTTCTGCCCCGGACCACAATCGCCGAGACGCTTGGCCTCGACCACCAGCTTGCGCTCCACCGGACCGGATTGGCCGGGCATGCCGGAGATCTTCGTCGTCCCCTCGGTTCGCAGCGAAGTTTCGAAATCGCCGGTGATGACGCTGCTGCCAGAGGCCTTGACCGGCCCCATGGAGCACTCCGTCTCCACCGCGTAGCCGGTCGCCGTCTTGGTCACCAGCATCTTGGAACAGGCGCCCGCCGTCATGCCGCCAATGGCGGATTGGTCAGTGCCGGGGCCGACGCACTGCTTGGCCACCGCTTCTCCCTGCTCCCCGGTCGATTTGGTCTCCCAGAGGCCAGGCTTGCGCTGCGGGAGATCCTCGGCAAAAGCCGGGACGGATGACAGGATCGCGATCGCGGCGAGCACCACAGATTTCATTTCCGGTCTCCTCGCGAGAATCGTTCGGGTCGAGCCTCAGACAAGGCCGGCGGGGAGGCCAGAATAAGGCGACCTACCTTGAATGGCTCAGCGGAATACGCCCTCCAGCGCCACCCGGAAGACCAGCGGGAAGACCGGAAGGAAGCCTTTGTTAACCATGTCGGGGCTAATGCTCTGCGCGAATTCCGCACGGATAGCCATCGATGAGTCGACGCCTCGCCTCTCTCGCCCTGGCCGCCGCCATGACGGTGGGCGCCTGCGCGCCCCGGTATCAGGCGACGGACTACGCACTCGCCCAGCCAGAGGGCCCCTATCAGCTCGCCAGCGGCGACAAGCTGCGCATCATCGTCTTCGGCCAGGACAATCTCTCGAACATCTATGCCGTCGACGGCTCGGGCAAGATCTCGATGCCCCTGGTCAACACGATCGTGGCCCAGGGCCGCTCCACCCAGCAACTGGCGCGCGAGATCGAGGCGAAGCTGCGCGGCGGCTATCTGCGCGAGCCCAAGGTCTCGGTCGAGGTCGATACCTACCGCCCGTTCTTCGTGCTGGGCGAGGTGACGAATTCCGGCCAGTTCCCCTTCGTCAGCGGCATGACGGTGCAGACCGCCGTCGCCATCGCGGGCGGCTTCACCCCGCGCGGGCAGCGCAACTCGGCGGAGGTCACCCGGCAGATCGAGGGCCAGCTCGTCACCGCGACGGTGCCGATCACCTACCCGGTCCAGCCCGGCGACACGATCGTCATCAAGGAACGCTGGTTCTGACACCCCCGCCCGGCCCCGCCATGAGCGCCGCCGAAGGTGCGCCGCTCAGAATCCTCCATGTCTTTCGCGCACCGCTCGGCGGGCTCTTCCGGCATGTGCTCGACGTGGCGCGCGGACAGGCCGAGCGCGGCCATGAGGTGGGCATCTTCTGCGACGCCACCACAGGAGGGGCTCGCGCCGACGAGGTGTTCAGCGAGCTCGCTCAGACGCTGTCGCTCGGGATCACGCGCGTGCCGATGTCGCGCTATCCGAGCCGGACGGACGTCAAGGCGCAACTGGCGGAGATGGCCCTGCGCCGGCGCCTCGACCCCGATATCGTGCACTGTCACGGCTCGAAGGGCGGGGTCTATGGCCGTGTCCCGGCGCTGCTCTCGCCGGGCCGCCGCTATGCTACCGCCTATACGCCGCATGGCGGCAGCTTCAACTACAAGCCCGGCAGCACCGAGCATAAGGTCTACATGACGGTGGAGCGCCTGCTCGAGCGCGCGACCGACATGTTCCTGTTCGAGAGCCGCTTCATCGCCGGACGCTTCGAGGCCCATGTCGGGCATCAGCCCAGGACGGAGCACCGCATCGTGCTCAACGGCATCTCCGAAGCCGAGTTCGAGCCGATCAGCCACAGCGCGGCGAGTTTCGACCTGCTCTATCTGGGCGAGTTGCGCTCGGCCAAGGGCGTCGACACGCTGATCGACGCGCTCGCATTGCTGCGCCGGCGCGACGGGCTCGTCCCGCGCATCCTCATCGTCGGCTCGGGGCCGGACGAGGCCGAGCTCAAGGGCATGACGGTTTCGCGCGGCATCGCCGATCAATGCGTCTTCGAGCCGCCAGGGCCGATCCGCAAGGCGCTGGCGCGGGCGCGGGCGATGGTCATCCCGTCGCGCGCGGAATCGCTGCCCTATGTCATCCTCGAGGCGGCCGCGGCAGCGCAGCCGCTGATCTCGACCGATGTCGGCGGCATCAATGAAATCTACGGGCCTCGCCACCGGCACCGCCTGATCAAGGCGAACGACCCCGCGATCCTCGCCGACGCCATAAGCGCCATGCTGGCGCGGTCGGAAAGCGAGCGCCTCGCCGAGGCGGCCGATCTCGCCGCCCATGTCCGCCAGCATTTCCAGCTGGATGACATGGTCGACGGCGTCATCAGCGCCTATCGCGATGCGCTTCGGGCACGCCGCGGTGGCGTCGCCACCTTGGCCGCCAGAGCCGAATGACATCAGATGGAATCGCTTCGCGGTTCCATCTGATGTCTGAATCCGTCTCTTGCCGAAGGGTTAGAGCATGATGTCGCCCGAAAACCGGTTCCCACTTTTCGGCATCATGCTCTAGGTCAGTTTAAGAGCCACGACGCCGCCGACCACAAGCAGGATGCCGAGCCAGCCGGCCCGGTTGATCCGCTGGCCAAAGGCGAGCGCCCCGATGATCGCCGTCGCGACGAGGCCGGCCCCGCCCCAGACCGCATAGGCGACCGAGAGATCCATGCCCTTGATGGCCTGAGCAAGGGCGCCGAAGGCGCCCATGACGAGCAGCACTCCGCCAGCGCCCGGCAGGCGACGGGTCATCCCGTCCGAGAGCTTGAGCAGATAGGTGCCCGACAGCTCCAGGAGAACGGCGAAGAGAAGCCAGAGCAGGGGCGTGAATTGAACGACGGAGACATTCACACATGCCTCCCCTCGCTCGACAGACGCTTATCCTCTGCCCCGCCACCATGGCCGATGCCGGCTTCGATCAGGACGATGCCGACCAGGATCGCCGCCAGCGCGGCGAAGCGGCCAGCCGTCAGGTGCTCGCCGAAGAGGAGATGCCCCATCGCCGCGATGCCGACGATGCCGAGCCCCTCCCAGACCGCATAGGCGACGGCCATGGGAATGACGCGCAAGGCGATGCTGAGCAGCGCGAAGGACAACCCGATCAACAGCAGCGGCAGGACGCCGACGAGCCAGGGGGCGGAGACGACCGACTTCAGCGCGGCCGTCGCGACGATCTCGACGGCGATGGCCGCGAGCAGAATCAACCAATGAAAAGACATGTTGCACACGGGCGAAGCCGCGCCACACGGCACAATTGCGCCGCAAAGACAGCCAAGCAATCGTTAGAGATTTAAATCGAGAGTTCCGACGAAATGGAATTGCTGGAGCACCGCTCCGGCAAACTGCACCGCGGAAGGAGCAACGCCACAGGCGCCAGGCTCGTCACGCGAAATATGTGCTTCTCAGACACTCATCGCCGATAGATATGCCTGCGCAAAGACCTTCTGTCAACCGATAAACACTTCCGATTAAATAAGACACGCCAAATCGAACGAAAAAAGTATTGCGGTAAACTTCAGACAACCCCTTGAGGCGGCAGGGCTATTTCCGTTTCTTCACAAAGGCGGAAAACAGGCGGGGCGGCGTGCCCGCGCGACCCACGAATCGCATGGGAAAACGTTGCAAATCCGCCGAAACAGCGAATAGTCCGGTTAAGCGTTCCGAGAGCAATTTCGGCTAGAGCAGGATGTGAAAAAATCGAAACCGGTTTTTCGCGAAGATCCGGCTCCAGCTCTCTGGCGGGGCCGGCTTCGGATTTCCGACGGGATCATGGGACGATCCCGCCTGAAATCATCCGGCTCTGGACCACAGCCCGGGTCGCGGCGCGAGACGCCGCGATCGGGACGAGGAATGGACGTCATGGGGACTTTCGATGTCCGCGATATGATGAAGGCGGATGCGGCCGGATCGGCCGCTCCGGCATCCATGGGCAAAACCGAGGACGGGCAGACGCGCCGCTTCCACCCGCTCGCGGAGCGTATCGCGGCGCTGCCGGTCAAGCCCACGCTCTCGCCGGTGATGATCGAAGGGCTGGTGCGCCTGCTCGACGTGCTGGTCGTGCTCGCGGCCGGCGGGCTGATCTACTGGCTCTATGCGGCCGGCAAGGTGGACGATCCCCTCGCCTATCAGATCACGATCCCGGTGGTCGCCGTCGGTGCGCTCGCCACCTTCCAGGCCCTGCGGCTCTACCCGGTCGGCGCGCTGCGCCATTTTGCCGGCATGGTGGTCCGGCTCATCGGCGGCTGGACGATGCTGTTCCTGATCGCGCTGGCCGCGTTCTTCTTCCTTAAGGTCGGCAGCCAGGTCTCGCGCGGCTGGCTGATCGGCTTCTACCTCGCCGGCGGCGGCGCGCTCATCGCCGAGCGTTTCGCCGTCACCTCGGCGGTTCGCCGGCTGACGCGCTCCGGGCGCCTCGAACGGCGCACGGCCATCGTCGGCGGCGGCGAGGCCGGCGCGGAGCTGATCAAGGCTCTTGAGGCGCAGAAGGATACGGGGCTGCGCATCTGCGGCGTCTTCGACGACCGCAACGACGCGCGTTCGCCCGATCTCGTCGCCGGCTATCCGAAGCTCGGCACCATCGACGATCTCGTCGAGTTCGCGCGGCGCACCCGGCTCGACCTGGTGATCTTCACCCTGCCGATCTCGGCCGAGGCGCGGCTCCTGACGATGCTGCGCAAGCTCTGGATCCTGCCGATCGACATCCGGCTCTCGGCCCATATGTCGAAGCTGCGCTTCCGGCCCCGCTCCTATTCCTATCTCGGCGCCGTGCCGGTGCTCGACGTATTCGACCGGCCGATCGCGGACTGGGACATCGTCGTCAAATGGCTGTTCGACAAGTTCGTCGGCACGCTGGCGCTGATCGCGCTCTCTCCGGTGATGCTGGCGACCGCCATCGCGATCAAGCTCGACTCGAAGGGACCGGTGTTCTTCCGCCAGAAGCGCTACGGCTTCAACAACGAGATCGTCGAGGTGCTGAAGTTCCGCTCGCTGCGTCACGAGATGACCGACCACGCGGCGGCAAAGCAGGTCACCAAGGACGATCCACGCGTCACGCGCGTCGGCCGCTTCATCCGCAAGACTTCGATCGACGAACTGCCGCAACTGATCAATGTGGTGTTCAAGGGCGACCTTTCGCTCGTCGGCCCTCGGCCGCACGCGATCCATGCCAAGACGCTGAACCGCGCCTATGAGCAGGTGGTCGACGGCTATTTCGCCCGCCACAAGGTCAAGCCCGGCATCACCGGCTGGGCGCAGATCCATGGCTGGCGCGGCGAGACCGACACCGAGGACAAGATCCAGCGGCGCGTCGAGCACGATCTCTACTACATCGAGAACTGGTCGGTGCTGCTCGATCTCTACATCCTGGCGAAGACGCCGTTCTCGCTGCTCACCAAGAACGAGAACGCCTATTGAGCGCCACCGTGCAGCATTCGCAGGCTCAGGGCCGGCGCGCGGCGATCTCCTTCGCCGCGATCCAGCGCGGCGCGCTCTGGCTGCTGGCGGCTTCGGGCGGCCTCGTGCTGATCGAGCCCTCGCCCTATGAGCTGGTGTTCCTGCTCGTGCTCTTCGTGCTCGCGCTCACCGGCATCCGCTTCTCGCAGAAGCTGCTGCCGCTGGCCGTGCTGCTGCTGCTCTACAATATCGGCGGCGCCTTCTCGCTGATCCCCTGGATGGACGACCAGGCCTCAGTGCGCTTCACGGCCGTCTCGGCCTATCTGATGATCACCGCGATCGTGCTCGCCGCCGCGATGGCGCAGGACACGCTGCCGCGGCTCGAGGCGCTGCGGAAGGGCTATCTGCTCGCCGCCTGGTGCGCGGGGCTGGCAGCGATTCTCGGCTATTTCGACGTCGCCGGGCTCGGTGAGATCTTCACCCTCTACGGGCGCGCCTCCGGCACCTTCAAGGACCCGAACGTGCTCGGGCCGTTCCTCACCCTGGCGATCGTCTACGTGCTCCAGCGCATCCTGACCGGACAAACCGGCATCCTGCGCGGGCTCTTCGCACTCAGCGTGCCGCTGGCCGGGCTGTTCCTGACCTTCTCGCGCGGCGCCTGGGGCGTGCTCGTCGCCTCCGCGCTGATGATGACCGCGCTGAACTTCCTGATCGCGCCCGACGGCAAGGCCCGCGGCCGTATCGTGGCGATGTCGCTGGCGGCGCTCGTCGCCATGATCCTGGCGCTTCTGGTCGCCTTGTCCTTCGAGAATATCCGCGCCGTCTTCGAGGTCCGCGCGAACCTCGACCAGGATTACGACCAGGGCGTCACCGGCCGCTTCGGCAACCAGATCCGCTCGATCCCGATGCTGCTCGAGGCCCCGAACGGCTTCGGGCCGCTGCGCTTCCGCTGGCTCTTCAACCAGGCCGACCCGCACAACGTCTACATCAACGCCTTCGCCTCCTATGGCTGGCTCGGCGGCATCGCCTGGCTCGCACTGATGGCGGCGACGATCTATGTCGGCTGGCGGCTCGTCTTCCGGCGCGCGGCCTGGCAGAACCACGCGATCGTGCTGTGGTCGGTGCTGTTCGTGCTCATCCTGCAAGGGCTGCAGATCGACACCGACCACTGGCGGCATCTCTATCTCATGCTCGGGCTGGTCTGGGGCCTCAGCGCCTTGCCCGATCCGAACGCCGCGGGAGCGCCTCAGCCGCGCTCCTTGCGAACCACGACATAGGCGTAGGTGGTCACGAGGCTCCAGCCGGTCTTCGCCGCCAGCGCGTTGAAGCCATGGTCGAGTTGCTTCAGCCCCGGCATCCGGTCGAAATAGCCATGCCCCCAGAAGGGCTGGATATGGATGTCGCGGAAGCCGGCCCGCTTCAGCATCGGCGTCAATATCCGCGGATTGCCGCGGCACCAGTCGTAGAGCGCCGGGAATTTCGGATCGCTGCCGCCGTCGCGGCGCGCCGGGAACAGCGCATGGACGATCGCGCGCGAGGCTTTCTCCGGCAGTACATGGTTCAGCGCGAAGACCGGCGCCCAGAGCGTCGGGAAGAAGGCAAGCGCCACGCCGCCGGGCGCCAGCAGCGCATGGACGTTGCGCCAGGCCTGCTCGACGCCGTCGATATGCTCGAAGACCATGCGCGAGATCATCATGTCGTAACCGCCGGGCGCGACATCCGGCTCGGAGAGGTCGCCGGCAATGTCGAAACGGGCCGTCTTCAGGCCGGCGGGGGTCAATGCCAGTTCGCCGGCGTCGATGTCGTTGACGATCAGGTCGATCCCACGCTCGGTCGCCTGCCCGGCGGTGAACAGCGGATCGCGCCCGCCGCCGATCTCACAGACGCTGCGCAGCCCATAGGTGCGCGCGAGCGTGAGGATGGTTGATTCGTAGTTGTCCCAGGCCCAGGCGGAGTGCCAGTCCGGGCGGATCTCCCCGAACAGCCGGGCAAGCGACCGGCCCGTCTGCTCATCGGCGGCAGAGGACGCGTTCACGGATGCACGCGGCGCGGCCGCAGGCGCGAGAGACATGGCTTTCCGAACTCCGACACCTGATCCATCTCCCCTGCGCACAGTGACGCCGGGTGGATCTCCTCGCAATCATCGTATCGGGCGAGGGTAAATGTTTCGCAGCTGCGATCGCTGCGACAACCCTGAAGCCGCGGTGAGCCCTTCGGGGCAAGGCTCACATGGTGTCTTCAGGAATTTGAATGGTCGGAGCGAGAGGATTCGAACCTCCGACCCCTTGTCCCCCAGACAAGTGCGCTAACCGGGCTGCGCTACGCTCCGACGGACCGGCTTATAGTGGTGGGCCGAACCGGATGCAATCCGCTTTGGAGCCCTGATGACAACATCCACGTCGATGTTCGCACGGGCCTCGCCACAATGCTGCCATAGTCGATGTTGCCCGCAGTCCGATTGCAACCTCTAGCTGCGCTCTCCACAGCTTAGAGACCTCCGATGATTCGCCTCCTTTCGCTTGCACTGATCGTCCTGTCGCTCGGCGGCTGCATCAGCGTTTCCAATACAATTCCAGCGGACGAGATCGCATCCTTCGGGTTGAAGTCGGTGCAGGTGGGCTACGACCAGAGCGCCGCCATCTGGTGGGGTGACGCAGAACGCGCCTATGCGGCCTCCAAGGGATTGCCGGCAATCCAGTCGGACGAACTCGGCAAGACCGAGGAAGGCCGTGCCTATGTGCGGGAAGCTGCGGCACGGAAGATCGCAACCGCATTGGAGAGGACGCTGAAGCCCGAGCTCTCCGGGTCGCGACCGGTCACGCTCCGGGTAACGATCAAAAACCTGATGATCAGCTCAGCCATTCAGCGGGTGCTGGTTGGCGGCGATCATCGCATTACGGCCCATGTCGATCTGATCGACGGCAAGAGTGGAAAGATCCTCCTTGCAGTGCCGGATCTCACGGTCAACGCGCTCGCCGGTCAGGGAATCGGTGGCGCGTTGCTCGACCAAGCCTTCATGCCTGATCCGATCGACCGCGTTTCCAGCAATTTCGCACAACGTTACGCCGACTGGCTCCTCCACAAGCAGCAATCCTAAAACTCGGGCGAGGAGCGCCGCCTCCAGATCAAACCCGCGCCAGCCAGTCTTTCAGCAGCCCGATATCCGCCTGGGTGAGTCCATGGCTCGCCGGCAAGCTGCGATGCTCCACGGTGGCACCGTCGGCCGCGAGCGTCTGCGCCAGCGCCTCGGCGCCGGCGGCAGGGACGATCGGGTCGAGCAGACCCGAGAGCAGGAGCACGGGCTTGCCCGCCAGGTCGACACGCAGCGGCTGCCTGAACGGCGGCATGGCGCGCAGCAGCGCCGCGCCGGCCAACGCCTCCGGCCGCAGCAGCAGGAGGCTCGCCGCGATGTTGGCGCCGTTCGAGAAGCCAAGCGCGATCGGCGCCGGCAAGCCGTAACGGGAGCGGGCCTCCTCGATGAAGTCGGCGAGTTCATGGGTGCGGCGGATCAGATCCGCCTCATCGAACACGCCTTCCGCCAGGCGGCGGAAGAAGCGCGGCGCGGCGCCTTCCAGCACCTTGCCGCGCGGCGAGAGCAGGCTCGCACCCGGCGCGACGGTGCGCCCGAGGGAAAGCAGGTCGCGCTCGTCGCCGCCGGTGCCGTGCAGCAGCAGGAGCGGCTTGCGGGCGGCGTCGCTGCCCGGCTCGAAGACGTGGATGAAGCCGGTATCGGCTGCGGTCGCGGTCATGAGGTCTCTCCCTTCAGGAAGCGGAGGAGCCGCCTCGCCCCCGCGAACGGCGAGCGAGGCGGCGGTGTTGGTCGCCGTCAGGCGAGCTCGGGCAGGACGGCTTCGATCTGCGCGCGATGCGCCTCGAGGCCGGCCGGCAGCTTGAGCGAGCGGCCGAGCTCGGCGGCCGGCTCGTCCACGGCGAAGCCGGGGATGTCGGTCGCGATCTCGAACAGGACATGGCCGGGCTCGCGGAAATAGACCGAGCGGAAATAGTTCCGATCGCGCTGTTCCGTGGGGCTGATGCCATGGTTCTGGACAAGACGGCGCGCCATCTCCTGCTGCGCGGCGTCATCGGCCGCCCGGAAGGCGATATGGTGGACCGAGCCCGTGCCCTGCCGGGCCGGCAGGAAGCCGCCGGCGACGCGCAGGTCGATGACGCCGCCGATCTGCGTGCCCTTCACCGCATAGCGGATCAGCGTGTCCTCGCGGGCGGCCTCGGCGAAGCCGAAGACGTCGGTGAGGATCGCCGCCGTCGGCGCCGCATCGGCCAGGAGCAGGCTGACGCTGTGGAAGCCACGGATCGCGTTCTCCGGGCCGATGCCGCCATCCGTCCAATAGGGCTCGGCCTCGACGCCGGCCAGGCCGACGAGCGCAAGCCGCATCCCGTCCGGATCGCGGAAGCTCAGCACGGTTTCGCCGAAGCGCTTCAGCGGCGCCTCATGCGGCACGCCCTGCTCGACGAAGCGGTGCGCCCAGAAGCCGATGGAGCCTTCCGGCACCCGGAACACGGTTTCCTGCGTCTCGCCGACGCCGAGACGGCCCGGCGCCGCATGCTCCCAGGGGAAGAAGGTCAGGATCGAGCCCGGCGCCGCGTCGGCATCGCCGAAATAGAGGTGATAGGTGCCGGGATCGTCGAAATTGACGGTCTTCTTGACCAGGCGCAGGCCGAGCACGCGGCTGTAGAAATCGAGATTGCGGCGGGCGGGGCCAGAGATAGCAGTGACGTGGTGAAGCCCATTGATCTGCATGATGACGGTCCTCCGTTCCAAAGGCGTTTCAGGAGAGCGCCGCCCGCCAAAGGGCCGGTTCGGCGTCGCTGTTGGCCGAGAGATTGGCAGCATCGGCCCGGAATGCCAGAGGCAGATCATTGCTTTGGTGCAATGTCATGAGATCGAAATCACAATTTGAATTGCTGCATGTCCCGGACGATTTTGGGTGGCGAACGATACCGCCCACCCCTCACCCAACCGGAGACACGACCATGACCGATACCCGCCTCGCTCCTTACGGCGCCCTCGCCTTGCGCATCGCGCTCGGCGCCATGTTCATCGCCCATGCCTATCTCAAGCTCGTCATCTTCACGCCGGCCGGCTTTGCAGGCTTCCTCGGGCAGGTCGGCCTGCCGGGCTTCCTCGCCTGGCCGATCATGCTGGCGGAGCTTCTCGGCGGCCTCGCCATTCTGCTCGGCTTCTACGGCCGCTATGTCTCGCTGCTGCTGATCCCGATCCTGCTCGGCGCGCTGATGGTCCATGCCCCGAATGGCTGGGTGTTCAATGTCCCGAACGGCGGCTGGGAATATCCGGCCTTCCTGGCGCTGACCGCCTTCGCCCATGCCCTGATCGGCGACGGTGCCTTCGCGGTGAAGCCGGCACCGTCGCTCCTCGATGCGAAGCCCGCCCTCGCCTGACGCTGCCTGACTTCAGCACCGAGCCTCCGTCCGACGCCGGCCATGGCCGGCGTCGGTCTTGAACGTGACGATGCCTTGGCGGAAACTGACCGGATGACGTCTTCCCCTCGCCCCTCCGCCGCCAAAACGCTCGCCTGGGACGATTTCCGCCTGATCAAGGCCGTCGCCGACAAGCGGGCCCTGCCGGCGGCTGCCGACGCGCTCGGCGTCAACCACTCCACCGTGTTCCGACGGCTCGGCCAGATCGAGGAAGCGCTCGGTGTCAGGCTGTTCGAGCGGCACCGCAGCGGCTATGTCGCGACGCCGGCCGGCGAGGAGATGGTCCAGCTCGCGGGCCGGGTCGACGACGACATCCACGCCTTCACGCGCCGGCTCGCCGGCCAGGAGATCAAGCCCGCCGGCGAATTGCGGATCGCCACCAACGACACGTTGCTGGTCGATCTGCTGACACCGGTCTTCGCGAAGTTCCTGGCGCAATGCCCAGATATCCGGCTCGACATCCTGATCGGCAACCAGGCCGCCAATCTCTCCAAGCGCGATGCCGACATCGCGATCCGCGCCACCGACAATCCGCCGGAGACGCTGATCGGACGCAAGCCCGCCCGCATCGCCTGGGCGCTCTATGGGCGCAGCGCCGATTTTCCCGGCCCGGAACTGCCCGCGCGCGAGGCCCTGTGGGAGCACAAATGGGTGTCGCTCGGCGAGCAGTTCACCATGCTGAGCGCCGTGCGCTATCTCGCGCGCCATGTCGCGCCCGAGCGGGTCGTCTACAAGCTCAACACGGTGCTCGGCCTCGCGGAAGCGGTCGAGGCCGGCATCGGCATCGGTTTCCTGCCCTGCTTCATCGGCGATACGCGGCCCGGACTGACGCGGCTTGCCGAACCCGATCCCGACCTCTCGGCCGATCTCTGGCTGCTGACCCATCCCGATCTGCGGCATACGCCGCGCGTGCGGCTGTTCCTCGACTTCGCCGCCACCGAGCTGGCGCGCCTCAAGCCGCTGGTCGAGGGCGACAGGATCGTCGGACGGACAGAGGCCGTCACAGGGACCGGCGCCGCATCCCCAGCTTGACACCGTCCGTCCGGCGGCGGTCGACCCCGGATTTGGCGGGCGGTGCGAGCTTGCCCTATGCTCGCGCCATGGAGATGATGATCCCCCTCATCGCCGGGCTGGCGCTGTTCTGGCTGATCGGTCGTGGCGTTCCCTGGAATGCCAAGCTGACGACGATCATGGTGACGCTCGCCATCGTCCTGCTGATCGTGGCGCTCGAACGCGGCGGCTACTGGCCCGAGGCCTTTCGCCGCCGTTAGAGCATTTTCGAGCGAAGTGGAAACCGGTTTTCGCGAGAATCCCGCTCTCACTCTTCGGTCAGAGACGGATTCGGATGTCAGATGGGATCGCCTTGCGACCCATCTGACATCGTCCGGCTCTCGCCGGAGCGTCAGGCCGAGACCAGCTTGAGCCCGACGATGCCCGCCACGATCAGGCCGATGCAGGCGAGACGCAGCGCGCCGGCCGGCTCGCCCAGCAGGACCATACCGAGAATGGCGGTGCCGGTCGTGCCGATGCCGGTCCAGATCGCATAGGCCGTGCCGACCGGCAGGTTCTTCAGGGCGAGCCCGAGCAGGCCGACGCTGATCACCATGCTGGCGAGCGTGAAGACGGTCGGCATGAGGCGGGTGAAGCCCTGCGTGTATTTCAGGCCGATCGCCCAGCCGACCTCGAACAAACCCGCGATGAAAAGATAGAGCCAGGCCATGACGGCGCTCCTCGGAAATCCGGCGAGGTCGTCCACGCCTGTCACATGAAAGGGCTGCTAGCCGGGGTCGTCCCCGATGGGGAACCTAATGCGCAAGCAGCGGCAATCAAGCGCCGGAGCGCAGCCATGGGTCAGACTATGTGCTGACCGGGCAAGCGCTCGACCGCTTGCTCCATTCAGGCCGGCTCGGCGGCGGGCTTCAGCGCGCGTTCGAGGATGCGCCGGCACTCGCCGAGCTCGGCCATCACGGCCGTCAGGACCGTGATGTCGTCGAGCCCTTCCGGGACGGGCGGGTGCCGGGGCGCCCTGTCATCGGCGTGAGGCGCCTCGCCTGCGTGATCGGCGCGCGCCGGCGCGGATGACGGGCCGGCGCCGCTGGCCGGGCCGATGGGGCCCCCGCGTCCGATGGCCTGGACATGGCGCGGCCCCTGCTCCTTCAGGATCCGCTGCAGGCCCTTGATCGTATAGCCCTCGCCGTACAACAGGCGGCGGATGCCCTTGAGCAGGGCGACGTCGTCAGGGCGGTAGTAGCGGCGGCCGCCGCCGCGCTTCAGCGGCTTGATCTGGTTGAAGCGGGTTTCCCAGAAACGGAGCACATGCTGGGGAACGTCGAGGTCCTCTGCGACCTCGCTGATGGTTCGGAAGGCATCGGGGCTCTTGGTGTCCAATTCGGCCTCCGCATCTGCTTCGCCGGCGTGGAACTCCAGATTCACTCGGTCTCGTCCTCACCCGTCTGCCCGTTGATGCGGGCCTTCATCACGTTCGAGGGCTTGAACACCATCACGCGACGCGGCTCGATGGGCACCTCAACGCCAGTCTTGGGATTACGCCCGATTCGCTCGCCCTTGTCTCGCACGACGAACGAACCGAACGAGGACAACTTCACGTTCTCGCCGCGTGCGACCGCGTCGCAGATCTCGTCGAGCACGGCCTCGACCAGTTTCGACGCCTCCGTGCGGGACAGCCCGATCTTCTGGTAGACAGCCTCGCACAGATCCGCACGAGTCACCGTTTGCCCCGACATTCATATCCTCCAGAGGCGCATCATCGACGGCGGCCGCAGCCTCCGCCCTTCGCCAAATACGGACGGCGGACGCTAGGCGCCCGCGCTGTCCCGGTCAATCCTCGAACGCGGGATTAGCGGCCACACCGACGAAAATCGACCCGAATCGGCAAGAAAAACGTCACAATTTAAGCAAATGCCGCAAACCGGCTCACCACCGGATCAGCGCCGACCCCCAGGTGAAACCGCCACCCATCGCCTCGATCAGCACGAGCTGGCCCGGCTTGATCCGGCCGTCCTTATGCGCCTCCGCCAGCGCCAGCGGAATCGAGGCGGCCGAGGTGTTGCCGTGGCGATCCACGGTCAGCACGACATGGTCGTGGCTGATCCCGAGCTTGTCGGCGGTGGCGTCGATGATGCGGCGATTGGCCTGGTGCGGCACGAACCAGTCGATGTCGGTACCGGAGAGCCCCGTCTCGGCGAAGGTATGGCGCACCGTCTCGGCGAGGTTGTTGACGGCGTGGCGGAAGACTTCCTTGCCCTCCATGCGCAAGAAGCCGACCGTCTTGGTCGAGCCCGCGCCGCCATCGACATAGAGCTTGTCCTTGTAGCGGCCATCCGAGCGGATATGGGTCGTGAGCACGCCACGGTCGGCGAGCGTCCCCTCGCCGGGAACGGCCTTCAGCACCACCGCGCCGGCGCCGTCGCCGAAGAGGACGCAGGTCGCGCGATCCTCCCAGTCGAGGATGCGCGAGAAGGTCTCCGCGCCGATCACGAGCGCGGTCCTGGCGCCGCCCGTCGTGAGGAACTTGTCGGCCGTCGCCAGCGCGAAGACGAAGCCGGAGCAGACCGCCTGCAGGTCGAAGGCGACGCCGCCGGTGATGCCGAGCGCGGCCTGGATCTGAGTCGCGGTGGCGGGAAAGGTGTGGTCGGGCGTCGCGGTCGCGACGATGATCAGGTCGATCTCGGCGGCGTCGATGCCGGCATCGGCGATGGCGTCCTGCGCGGCCTTGAGGCCGACCACGGAGGTGGGCTCGTCATCGGCTGCGACATGGCGCTGGCGGATGCCGGTGCGCTGGACGATCCACTCGTCGCTGGTGTCGACGCGCGTGGCGAGTTCGGCATTGGTGACGATGCGGGCCGGAAGATAGGAGCCGCAGCCGACGACCTGTGAGCGCAAGATGGACAAGGAGACTATTCCCTATTCGGCGTCGGCCGGCTGCGCGGCGACAGGCGCCGGCTGCGTGCTCGCGGCGACCATCTCGCGCAGCTTCGCCATCAGATCCTCGCGCGCCATCTCATAGGCGAGCTCGGCCGCGCTGGCGAAGCCGATGGCATCCGTACCGCCATGACTCTTGATGACGATGCCTTCCAGCCCCAGGAAGACGCCGCCGTTGGATTTGCGCGGATCGAGCTTCTCGCGCAGCGCCGAGAAGGCGCCACGGGCGAAGAGATAGCCGATCTTCGCCATCAGCGAACGGCTGATGGCGGCACGCAGATAGTCTGTGACCTGGCGCGCCGTGCCTTCGGCGGTCTTGAGCGCGATGTTGCCGGTGAAGCCTTCCGTCACCACCACGTCGACCGTGCCCTTGCCGAGATCGTCGCCCTCGACGAAGCCATGATAGGTCAGATGCGGCAGGTTGCCCTCGCGCAGGATGCGCCCGGCCTCCTTCACCGCCTCGACGCCCTTGATCTCCTCGACGCCGACATTCAGCAGGCCGACCGTCGGCCGGTCGAGATCGAAGACGACACGGGCCATGGCCGCGCCCATCACCGCGAGATCGACGAGATGGCGGGCATCGGCGCCGATGGTCGCGCCGACATCGAGCACGATGCTCTCGCCGCGCGCCGTCGGCCACAGGCAGGCAATCGCCGGCCGGTCGACCTGTGCCATCGACTTCAGGCAGAATTTCGACATTGCCATCAGCGCGCCGGTGTTGCCGGCGGAGACGGTGACATCGGCCTCGCCGGTCTTGGTCGCGTCGATGGCGCGCCACATCGAGGATTTGTAGCGGCCGTAGCGCAGCGCCTGGCTCGGCTTGTCGTCCATCTTCACCGAGACTTCGGTATGATGAAACGTCGTGACGGCCTTGAGCTTCGGGTGCTGCTCGACCAGAGGCAGAACCTCCTTCTCGTCGCCGAAAATGACGAAGCGCGCATCCGGGCGTCGTTCCAGCATCAGGGCAGCGCCGGGAATGGCGACGGAAGGGCCGTGGTCCCCGCCCATCGCATCGAGCGCGATTGTAACCGGTCTTGTCATGGAGTTCTGGTGTGTCCCGGGAGCGGCCGACCTTCGATCCCGGGCGGCTCTTTGCCGGCCGGACAATAGCGGTTTAGCGCCAAGCCGCAAGCGGCGGAGGCGGTTTGGCGCCGCTCAATCATTGTTGCGATCCGTCTCCGCGGCCCTGCTGCCCGCTGCCCGCGTCACGTGGCGTCCCGCTTCAGCTTCGCGAGCGCGGCGAAGGGCGAGAGCTCTGCGGAATCCGCCGCCGGCGCCTCGAAGCTCACGCCCGGCTTGCGCGGGTAGGGATCGAGCGAGAGCGCGAGGAATTCGAGCGTGACGCTGCCCAGATCGATGACGCCGTCCACGATCGGCTCCGGCGGGTCCTCCTCGTTGAGCAGGACCTCGATGTCGATGTCCGCATCGCCCGAATCGGTGCGGCGCGCGGCGGCGAGCGCATCGTCCTGCGGTGCGAAATCGAGCTTCACCGGCACGTCGAGCCGGACCGGGAAAGGCTCGAGCGTAACGATGCAGGTCTGATGCAGCCGCGCCTCGATGCGGCCTTCGAGCTTCACCCGTTCGCCATTGCGCGTCAGCATATAGCGCGCCTCGAGCGCCTCCAGGGAGGCGAGGTCGAGCATCGCGGCGATGCCGGCCAGTTGCTGCGGCTCGGCCTTGACCACGGCCTCGGTGCCGCGCAGGCGGATGAGCTCGACGCGGATGGGGTGGCTCAAGGGCAAGACGCGCCCGTGATCAGGCGTCATGCACGGCCTCCTGGCTGACGAAATCGGGAAAAAGCGGCTCGCGGCGCAGAAGCGCTTCGAGGTCGAGGGCGGCGAGCCCGGCCTGCGCCTCGCGCAGATAGGTAGCGACGACGGAAGCGCCCTGCTGCGAGGCATTGCGATGCAACGCTTCCGTCAGCGCCTCCGGCTCGGATCCGGCAAAGGCCGGCTCATAGGCCTGGATGCGGCCATAGAACATCTGGCCGATCTTCTTCATCCGCTTCGGCACGGCGATGTCGCTGACGCCGCCATTGCGGAAGCCGAGCTCGAGATAGGCGAAGCAGGCATCTATCAGCTCCTGCGAGAGATCGCCCGCAGGCGACGGCAATTCGCGCAGCCGCCGCAACACAAGAAACATGTGCAGGGTCAGCGATTCGAAGCGGCCCTCGAAGCTGTCGGGAATGCCGCCCGCGAGATAGAGCCCGGGCTGACGCGACGCTTCCGCGACGCGCCCGAACAGCGCATCCACAGGTGCGCGCCGTTGCGCGCGCTTGCCGAACCAACCGAAAATCACGCTCTTGCCTCCGCCCGGCCGCGTCGCGGGCGTCCTCGCCTTGCCAAAGCCATCCTCGGGCGTTACGCCAACCCTGCCCCTTTTGACAAGCGGCTTGGAACGGTCACCCGGCCCTCCACGTCCGCCCTCGCCTTTCGGATCGTGCCCGCATGACCCAGATTTCCCGCCGCGCCGTTCTGCTCGGAGCCCTCGCGACCTCGTCCCTGACGCTGGCCGGCTGCGGCCCCGATGCCGGCGGCTTCGTCCTGCCGACATCGACCGGCATGAACGAGGAATTCACCCGTGGCTTCGTGATGGACGACTCGCTCGTCGCGCAGGTCAAGGTCGGCATGGACGTGCAGTCGGTGCTGCAGATCCTCGGCACGCCGTCGACGACCTCGACCGTCGGCAACCGCACCTTCTACTATATCAGCCAGCGGATGCGCCGTCGCTTCCAGTTCCAGGACCCGCAGGTCATCGACCAGAACGTGCTGGTGATCTATTTCAACAAGAGCTTCAAGGTCGAGCGCATCGCCAATTACGGGCTGCAGGACGGCGTGATCTTCGACTTCATCAGCCGCACCACCCCGGCCGGCGGCCAGGAGCAGAGCTTCCTGCGCAACCTGTTCCGCGGCGTCACCAAGTTCAACCCGCTCGGCGCCTGAACGGCTCCCACGCGGTCCGAAGACAGGAGAACCCCGCGACGAGGTCGCGGGGTTTCTTTTTGGGCCATTTCGGGATGTGCACCGGCCCTCAGGCAGGCCGGGCCTGCTTTTTCTCCGGCAGGGTCATCGCCATCACCCCGACGACCACCAGCGCAAGACCGGCCCAGGCCGTCGGCTGCAGGCGCTCGCCCAGGAAGACGAGGCCGATCGCCACACCGATCGGCACGCGCAGATAGGACACCGCCGTCGTCCCGACCGAGCCGAGCGTGCGGATCAGCCGGAAATAGATGGCGAAGGCGAGCGCCGTCGAGAACACCGACAACGCCAGCAGCGCGAGCAGGGATTCCTGCGAGGGCGCCAGCGTCCAGGGCCGGTCGACGATAAGGGCGGCCGGGATCAGCAGCGCCGTGCCGGTCAGCATCGAGCCGGCCGCCGGCAGCAAGGGATCCATCCCGGTGAAATGCCGGCCGAACAGCGCCGCGCAGGCATAGGCGATCGTCGCCGCGACGATGGCGAGCTGCGGCAGGGCTTGCGAGCCCAATCCGGAAAAGGCGTCGACGCCGACGATCAGGCTGATGCCGGCGACGCCAGCGGCGACACCGAGGCCCTTGCGCCAGTCGGGGCGCTTGCCGGACATCAGCACGAGCGAGATCAGGAAGACGAAGACCGGTGTGGTGCCGTTGAGGATCGAGGCGAGGCCGGCATCGACGCTGCGCTCGGCCCAGGCGATCAGCGTGAAGGGCACGACGCTGTTGAGGCAGGCCTGGGTCAGGAAGCGCCGCCAGGCGGTCAGATCCCGCGGCATCCGCAGGCCGCGCCAGCGGATGACGGCGAGCAGGATCAAGCCGGCGATCAGCGTGCGGGCGGCGATCAGGGTCAGCGGCGGGATCGTCTCCACGCCGAGCTTGATGAAGGTGTAGGAGCCGCCCCAAAGCGTCGCCAGCGCCAGCAGCAAGGCGAATTCGGTGGTGCGGTTCGGGGTCGCGGATGTGGCTTCGAGCGCTTGCGTGGACATGGTTCCTCCTCGGTCGCGGGGACCATGCCAGCACTTCGCGCCGACAGCATGCGGCAACACTACGCTCCCGGCCGTAGCTTGCGGGCTTGATTCAAGGCGTTGCCGATTTGATTCAATCGGCCGCTGCAAGCCATTGCCCAAAAAGAAGAACCCGCGACTTCCGCCGCGGGCTCCAGATGTTCAGGCGATGCCTGCGCTCAGCTATGCGCCAGGATCGCCAGCAGCAGCAGGGCGATGATGTTGGTGATCTTGATCGCCGGGTTCACGGCGGGGCCCGCCGTGTCCTTGTAGGGGTCGCCGACGGTATCGCCGGTCACCGAGGCCTTGTGCGCGTCCGAGCCCTTCATGTGGCGCACGCCGTCCTTGTCGACGAAGCCGTCCTCGAAGCTCTTCTTGGCGTTGTCCCAGGCGCCGCCGCCCGACGTCATCGAGATCGCGACGAAGATGCCGGTGACGATCACGCCCATCAGCATGGCGCCGACGGCCGCGAAGGCGTTGTTCTTGCCGGCGATCCAGTAGATCACGAAATAGGTCACGATCGGCGCCAGCACCGGCAGGAGCGAGGGCACGATCATCTCCTTGATCGCGGCCTTGGTCAGCAGATCGACGGCGCGGGCGTAATCGGGCCGCTCCGTGCCCTGCATGATGCCGGGCTTCTCGCGGAACTGCCGGCGGACTTCCTCGACCACCGAGCCCGCCGCGCGCCCGACCGCCGTCATGCCCATGCCGCCGAAGAGGAAGGGGATGAGGCCGCCGAGCAGCAGGCCGACGACGACATAGGGGTTGGACAGCGAGAAATCGAGCGTGACGCCCTTGAAGTACTGGAAGGCCGTGCTGCCCGCCTTGTTGGCCTCGGTGATGAAGAAGTTGAGGTCCGAGGTGTAGGCGGCGAAGAGCACCAGCGCCCCGAGGCCGGCCGAGCCGATGGCATAGCCCTTGGTGACCGCCTTGGTGGTGTTGCCAACCGCGTCGAGCGCGTCGGTGGAGTGACGGACTTCCTTGGGCAGCCCCGCCATCTCGGCGATGCCACCGGCATTGTCCGTCACCGGACCGAAGGCATCGAGCGCCACGACGACACCGGCCAGCGCCAGCATGGCCGTGGTCGCGATCGCGATGCCGAACAGGCCGGCGAGGCTGTAGGCCGCGATGATGCCGGCGATGATGACGATGGTCGGCGCCGCCGTCGCCTCCAGCGAGACCGCGAGGCCCTGGATGACGTTGGTGCCGTGGCCGGTCACCGAAGCCTGGGCGATGGAGACGACCGGGCGCTTGCCGGTGCCGGTGTAGTATTCGGTGATGATGACGATGCAGAGCGTCACGGCAAGGCCGACCAGCGCGCAGCCGAAGAGGTTGCCGGAGGTGAAGGTGACGTTCTGGACCGTCGTGAAGCTGGTGGAGAAGCCGCCGAACATGACATAGTTCACCACCGCGATCGCGCCGACCGAGAGCACGCCGGCCGCGATGAAGCCCTTGTAGAGCGCGCCCATGATCGACTGGTTGGCGCCGAGCTTCACGAAGAAGGTGCCGATGATCGAGGTGACGATGCAGGCCGCGCCGATCGCCATCGGATAGAGCATCATCGTGCCCAGCGCGGGCTGGCCGGCGAAGAAGATCGCGGCGAGCACCATGGTCGCGACCAGCGTCACCGCATAGGTCTCGAACAGGTCGGCGGCCATGCCGGCGCAATCGCCGACATTGTCGCCGACATTGTCGGCGATGGTCGCGGGGTTGCGCGGATCGTCCTCGGGGATGCCGGCCTCGACCTTGCCGACGAGGTCGGCGCCCACATCCGCGCCCTTGGTGAAGATGCCGCCGCCGAGACGGGCGAAGATCGAGATCAGCGAGGCGCCGAAGCCGAGCGCCACCAGCGAGTCGATGACGGTGCGGCTCGAAGGCTCGAAGCCGAGGAAGGAGGTCAGGATGCCGTAATAGACGGCAACGCCGAGCAGCGCGAGGCCGGCGACCAGCATGCCGGTGACCGCGCCGGCCTTGAAGGCGACGTCGAGCCCCTCGCCGAGCGACTGCATCGCGGCCTGTGCCGTGCGGACATTGGCGCGCACCGAGACGTTCATGCCGATGAAGCCGGCGCTGCCCGAAAGCACCGCGCCGATCAGGAAACCGATGCCCACCCACTTGCCGAGGAGCCAGGCCAGCACGACGAAGAGGACGACGCCGACCATGGAAATGGTGAGATATTGGCGCTTGAGATAGGCCTGCGCGCCTTCGGCGACCGCGCCGGAGATCTCCTGCATGCGCTGGTTGCCGGCATCGCGCTTCATGACGTCGCCATAGGCCCAGATGCCGTAAGCAATCGACAGCGCACTCAATACGATGATGAGAAGCAGAGCTGACATTCGGTTTCCTACCTTGAGCTTCCGGGCTGTCGGGAGCGCTGTCGCTCCTCTTTGCAGCGTTGGACGTCAGGCAGCGAAAAAACGGGCCCTGAAGACTAAAAGGCCCGCCTTGCGTCGCCTGTGTCAGGCGAATTTGTGGCAAGTTTCGGCGGTGAGCGCAAACGGCTGCGCTTACAAATTTCGTCGAATGTCAGGTACGGGCGATTCAGGCTCAGAGCGCGACGTCGCGGTTGACGTTCTTGTAGAGCAGGTAGCAGGCGTCGCCATGGCCGGTCGGGTAGAATTGCTGGGGGCAAAAGCCGCCCATCCAGATGAAATCCCGCTCCCAGATCTCGTGCCAGTCCTGATCGAGGAAGTAGAGCCCCTGCCCTTCCAGCATGTAGAGGCCGTGCTCCATCACATGGGTCTCGACCGCCGGGAAGCAGACTCCCGGCTTGAACCACATCAGGTTCATCTCGAAATCGAAGCGCATATCGCCATAGGGCAGCAGGAACTGGAAGCCGCGCCCCTCCATGCCGGTATGATTCGTCATCGGAACGGCATCGCGATGCGACAGGATCGATTCGGGAACGGCGAGGCCGGGCGCCGGCTCGTAGCGTTTGCGCAGCGCCAGCACATCGGCGCGACTGCCCGTGTCGTTGCGCAGCGTGAAGCGCGTGCCGGGCGGCAGATAGGCAAAGCCGCCGGGGCCGAGCGTCCGGCTCTCGCCACCTTCGATGGCGAAGGCGATCTCGCCGGAGAGGACATAGTAGAAATGCTGGATGTCCGGCTCGCCGAAAGGAGCCGGCGTCCCGCCGCCAGGCGCGATTTCAAGCACATATTGCGCAAATCCCGCCCCAAGCACGGGCCCGGCAAGAATGCGGACGACCGTGCTCGCCCAATGCGGCAGGCGGCTGATCAGGACGCCTTCGGGCGGCATGAAGGCATAGTTCCGCTTCACCACGCCGCGGTTATGGCCGATCGCGCCGGGCGGCACGCGGCCGGTGGCAGGCGGAAAGCTGCGGTCGGTCATCCGTTTCCCCGGCATCGTCAGATCAGGAGGGCTTCAGGCCAGCCCCACGCGCTTCTGCGTGCGCTGCCAGATCACCAAGAGCAAGGCAAGCGCGACCGGCGGAAAGACGAGCCAGTTCACGGTTTCCCAGCCGCCATGGCTGAGCAGGCCGCCGGACGAAAACGAGGCGATGGCGACCGAGCCGAAGACGAGGAAGTCGTTGGCCGCCTGCACCTTCACCCGTTCTTCCGGCCGGTAGCAATCCGTCACCAGCGCGGTGGCGCCGATGAAGCCGAAGTTCCAGCCGATGCCGAGCAACACCAGCGCCAGCCAGAAATGGCCGACGCTGAGGCCCGTCAGGCCGATGATCGCCGCCAGCGCCGTCAGGGCGAGCCCCGTGATCGTCACCGCCTCCTTGCCGAAGCGTTCGATCAGCTTGCCGGTGAAGAAGCTCGGCCCGTACATGCCCAGCACATGCCACTGGATGCCGAGCGCGGCATCGCCGACCGAATGGCCGCAGGCGACCATCGCCATGGGCGCCGCCGTCATCACGAAGCTCATCAGCCCGTAGGCCACGAGCGCGGCGATGACCGAGGCTATGAATTTAGGCTGGCGCATGATCTGGCCGAGTGGCCGGCCGAGATCGCTACGGACCGTCTTCACCGGCGGCGCGTGCAGTTGCGAGACGATGCAGATCGCCAGCAGCGCCAGCGCACCCTGGGCGAGGAAGCTCGCGGCGAAGGGCGCGGATGGTGTCAGGTCGCGGGTCCAGTAGACCGATTGCGGGCCGATGATGCCCGCCGCCAATCCGCCGAGCATGACCCAGGAAATCGCGCGGGGCCGGAAGCTCGCGCTGGCGGTGTCGGCGGCGGCGAAGCGGTAGCTCTGGACGAAGGCGCCGTAGAGACCGCAGATGAAGGTGCCGAGGCAAAACAGCCCGAATTGCCGGGAGGCGACGCCGCCGGCCGCCAGGCTCGCTCCCGTGGCCCCCACAAGCGCGCCGATGAGATAGCCGCCGCGCCGGCCGAAACGGCGCATCAGCATCGCCGCCGGAATGACGCCGGCCGCGATGCCGAGCTGCAGCAGGCTGACCGGCACGGTGGCGAAGGTCTTGTCCGCGGCGAGTTGGGCGCCGACGAGGCCGCCGAGCGAGACGATGATCGCCGGATTGGCGCCGCCGAGCGCCTGCGCGCCGGACAGAACGAGCGCATTGCGCTTCGCGAGCCTGTCGCCCTCGGCGACCTGGACATGCTGGTTCATCGCCACGCCATTCCGCGGCGCCGCGGGGCGTCGCTTTCAGAAATGAGAGAAGGAGCCGTGCGCGAAACCCTGCGCTGCGCCCTTCCCGCTGTAACGCACCGCGCCCGCCCCGGAGACGATCCGGCCGATCGGCGTCAGCGGAACCGCATGCTCCGCAGCCGCCGCAATCAGAGAAGAATACTCTCCTTCAGGCGCCATGCAGAGAATTTCGTAGTCGTCTCCTCCGGTCCAGGCCAGTTCCGCCAGCGCGGGATCGGCCATGAGCGCGGCGCGGGCCGGACCGGACAGCGGAACGGCGTCGAGGTCGATCTCGGCCCCGACCTGGGAGGCCTTCAACATCTTGGCGAGGTCGCCGACGAGCCCGTCCGAAATGTCCATGGCGGCGCTGGCATGACGCTGGAGCGCCTCGGCCAGGGTGGTGCGCGGCTGCGGATGCAGATAGCGGTCGGCCAGGAAACCACGCTGGCCGTCATCCAGCGCGGCGACCCAGCCGGGCTTGTCCGGACCATGCACCTTGAGGCCGAGGGCGCCGTCGCCGATGGAGCCGGAAACGAGCACGACATCGCCGGGTTTCGCGCCGGCACGGCGGACCATCCGGCCGGCGGGAACCGCACCGAAAGCGGTGATCGAGAGGGTGAGCGGCCCGGAGGTCGAGACGGTATCGCCGCCGATCAGCGGGCAGCCGGCCTGTTGCGCGAGACGGCCGAGGCCCGCGGCAAAGTCCTTCAGCCAGCCTTCGGTCCAGTCGCGCGGCAGGGCGATGGTGAGAACGAAGCCCTCGGGCTTCGCCCCCTTTGCGGCAAGGTCGGAGAGGTTGACGGCAAGCGCCTTCCAGCCGATCGCGGCCGGTGGATCGTCCGGAAAGAAATGCACGCCGGCGACCAGCGCATCGGCGGTGACGACGACCTCGTAGCCGCGGCCCGGCCGCAGCAGCCCCGCATCGTCGAGGAGGCCGAGGCCGCCCGGCCCGGCCAAAGGCGCGAAATAGCGCTCGATCAGCTCGAATTCGCCGGGGCGCTGGTTATCGGCCATCGTCGACCGGCCTCCAAGGGTTCCGAGCCTGTTCGTCGTCATTCCGGGCAAGCTGCGATAGCAGCGCCGACCCGGAATCCATCATAGAACGCGACGCCCGACGATGGTTTGCGGATCTCCGCTTCGCTGCGTCCGGAATGACGGCGTAGAGCTCAATGAGCTAAGCCGCCGGAGCGTCGAACTCGTCGGCGCGGAAGTCGCGGGCCATGCGGTCGAGCACGGCGTTGATCATGCCGATCTCTTCGCCGTCATAGAAGGCACGGGCGACCGCGACATATTCGGAAATGACGGCGCGGGCCGGCACGTCCTTGCGGAAGGCGAGCTCATAGGCGCCGGCACGCAGCACGGCGCGGACGACCGCCTCGACGCGCTTCAGCGGCCAGTCCTTGGCGAGAAGCTCATCGACCGTGCGATCCACCAGCCGCTGCTCGCGCACGACACCGCCGAGCAGGTCGCGGAAGAAGGCGATCTCCGCCTTCGGCAGCTCGATCTCCTCGACCTCCTGGCCTATCCAGAAAGCCTCGAACTCGGCCATGGCCTCGGTGACGCCGCGGCCGCCGATCTCCATCTCGTAGAGCGCCTGCACGACCGACAGACGCGCGCCGCGCCGCATCTCGGCGCGGCTCATTCCGGTTGCTCCGGATCGGCGGCCTCGGCCAGCGAGCGCTTGTAGCGCAGCACGGCGAGCGCGGCTTCGGCCGCGCCGCCGCCCTTGTCCATCTCGGAGCGGTTGGCGCGGGCCCAGGCCTGCGCCTCGTTCTCGACGGTGAGGATGCCGTTGCCGAGCGGCAGGGCGAAGGCGACGGAGAGGTCCATCAGCGCGCGCGAGCTTTCACCCGCGACGATGTCGTAATGGCCGGTCTCGCCGCGAATGACGGTGCCGAGCGCGACGACGGCCTCGTAAGGGTCGACCGACTCGTCGGCGGCGCGCAGGCCGATGACGATCGCCGAGGGAATTTCGAGCGCGCCGGGCACGGTGACCACGTCGACGCGGCACCCGGCCTTCTCGAGCACGGCAGTGGCGCCCGCCAGCAATTCATCGGCGAGCGTGTCGTAGAAGCGCGCCTCGACCACGAGCACGCGGGCGCCCTCGATGTCGAGCGCGGGAGTTGCGGCCTCGTCGGCCGAGATCTGCCGGGGTCCGGCCATGGTTCTTGTCCTTGTTGCAGTCGACTCCGGTCCAATGACCGGATCACACAGCCCTCATCCTGAGGAGCCATTTCCACAGAAATGGCGTCTCGAAGGATGGTCCAGAGCGCACTGGAACATCCTTCGAGACGCCGCTTCGCGGCTCCTCAGGATGAGGGCTCGAATTCT
Source organism: Allobosea sp. OAE752 (assembly GCF_050433265.1). Lineage (NCBI taxonomy): Bacteria > Pseudomonadati > Pseudomonadota > Alphaproteobacteria > Hyphomicrobiales > Alloboseaceae > Allobosea > Allobosea sp. OAE752. Next base: position 207,603 of record NZ_JBNPXO010000008.1, on the reverse strand, counting down.
CGAATTGAGCGCAGGCTCTTACCCCTGCGGGCGCGCCTCCGCAAGCCGCGCGGCATAGCGCGCCATCAGATCGACCTCGACATGGACGGCATCACCCTCCTTGCGTTGCCCCCAGGTGGTGACGGCGAAGGAATGCGGGATCAGCAATACGGTGAAGACGTCGTCCTCGACCGTGTTGATGGTGAGCGAGGTGCCGTCGAGGCAGATCGAGCCCTTGGTCGCGATGAAGCGCGCCAGGCCCTGCGGCGCCCGGATGTGGAAGCGGGCGGTCGCGCCCCAGGGCTCGTCGGGATCGGCTTCGATCGCGTCGATCTTCAGGATGCGGCCGACACCGTCGACATGGCCGACGACGAGATGGCCGCCGAGCTCGTCGCCGACCTTGAGCGAGCGCTCGAGATTGACCAGCGTGCCGGGTTCCCATTCGCCGACCAGCGTCTTGGCCAGCGTCTCGGCCGCCGCCTCGACCTGGAAGATGCAGCCGGGCTCGCCATCCGTGCGCGGCCGGAGCGCCGTGACAGTGAGGCAGACACCGGCGCAGGCGATCGAGGCGCCGATAGCGATACCGTCCGCCTCATAGGGGCAGGCGATGGCGAGGCGCTTGAGGTTCGGCCCCTTGCGCTCGGATTCGACGACCTCGCCGATGGCGGTGACGATGCCGGTGAACATCAGCCTCTCCTCACGAATTGCTCGAAACGATCGCCGCCGATCCATTCGGTTTCGGCGAGGCGGTAAAGATCGGGGTCTGCCAGCAGCCCGGCAAGGCCCGGACGCACGGCAACAATGCCGGGCTGACCCAGCATTTTCGGGGAGGTCGAGACGATGACCTCGTCGGCGAGCCCCGCCAGCGCCAGCTTCTCGCCGATGCGCGGGCCCCCTTCCGAGAACACGCGGGTGATGCCGCGCGTGCCGAGCAGCTTCAGCGCCTCACCAAGGTCGAGATGACCGTCCGGCGCAGCCGAAACGCGCATGACCTCGACGCCGGCCGCGACCAGCGCGGTTTCCGGCTCGACCGGCGCAGTCTCGGCCGCGATCACCCAGACCGGAACCTCGCGGGCGGTGCGAACGAGCCTCGCCGTCAGCGGCAGCCGCAAATGGGTGTCGAGGATGACCCGCACGGGCGAGCGCTCCGCCATGCCAGGCAGGCGCACCGTCAGTTGCGGATCGTCCGAGAGCACCGAGCCGATACCGAGCATGATCGCGTCGTGATGCGCCCGCTGCAGATGCACCCAGGCCCCGGCCGCCGGACTGGAGACGGCGATCGGCTTGCCCCCTGCCCCGCCGGCATAGCCATCGGCCGTGCGGGCGATCTTGAAGGTCACCATCGGCCTGCCTTGCGTCACCCGTAGGACATGGCCGCGATGGGCGCGCTCTGCCTCCTCCCGCAACACCCCGGTTACGACCTCGATGCCAGCCGTGCGCAGCAATGCATGGCCGAGACCGGCGATGAAGGGATTCGGGTCCGTCATGGCCGAGACGACACGCCTCACGCCGGAGAGAATCGTGTGCTCGACGCAAGGAATGCCGCCGCGCAGCGAACGATGCGAGCAGGGTTCGAGCGTGACATAGAGCGTGCCGCCCATCGATGCGGCGCCCGCCCGCGCGAAGGCCAGGGCCTCGCCATGCGGGCGCCCGCCGGCTTGCGTCAGCCCGCGCGCCACCACTATGGGCCCGTCCGGCGTATCGCGCGTGACGATGGCGCCGACCGAAGGGTTCGGCCAGGTCGCACCGAGATTGCGCGCGCCATAAGCCAGCGCCTGCGCCATGAAGACGCGGTCGACCGCGTCTCGGTCAGTCATCAGCGCGGGGCGGCGGGGCGGAAGCGGCCTCCTCCTCGATGGTGCCGAGCTGGCCGAGCAGCTCCTCGAAGTCCTTGGCCTCGCGGAAGTTCTTGTAGACCGAGGCGAAGCGGACATAGGCGACGTCGTCGAGGCCTTTCAGCCCCTCCATGACCAGTTCGCCGATGGTCGAGCTGGGGATCTCCGCCTCGCCCGAGCTTTCGAGCTGGCGCACGATGCCGTTGACCATGCGCTCGATACGCTCGGGCGCGACCGGGCGCTTGCGCAGCGCATGCGCGATCGAGGTCTCCAGCTTGTCGCGATCGAAAGGCGCGCGCCGGCCCGAGCGCTTGACCACGGTGAGCTCGCGCAACTGCACGCGCTCGAAGGTGGTGAAGCGGCCGCCGCAATCGGGACAGACCCGGCGGCGGCGGATCGAGGCATGATCGTCGGTGGGACGGGAGTCCTTCACCTGCGTGTCGAGGGAGCCGCAATAGGGACAGCGCATTCCGGTTCGCCAGCCTTTCTCAGAGCCCCTTCGAGACCATCCTCAATAGATCGGGAAGCGCGCGGTGAGCGCCTTGACCTTGGCGGTCACGGCCTGCTCGACGGCGGCGTTGCCGTCCTCGCCATTGGCGGCGAGACCGTCCAGCACCTCGGCGATCAATTCACCGACCTGCTTGAACTCGGCGATGCCGAAGCCGCGCGAGGTCGCCGCCGGCGTGCCCAGACGGATGCCAGAGGTCGTCATCGGCTTCTCCGGGTCGAAGGGGATGCCGTTCTTGTTGCAGGTGATGTGGGCGCGGCCGAGCGCCGCTTCCGCCGCCTTGCCGGTCAGCTTCTTCGAGCGCAGATCGACCAGCATCAGGTGGTTGTCGGTGCCGCCGGTGACGAGGTCGAAGCCCTTCGCCTTCAGCGTCTCGGCCAGCGCCTTGGCGTTGGCGACGACGGCATGGGCATAGGTCTTGAACTCGGGCTGCAGCGCCTCGAGGAAGGACACCGCCTTGGCCGCGATGACATGCATCAGCGGGCCGCCCTGGATGCCCGGGAAGATCGCCGAGTTGATCTTCTTCGCCAGCGCCTCGTCATTGGTCAGGATCATGCCGCCGCGCGGGCCGCGCAGCGTCTTGTGCGTCGTGGTGGTGACGACATGGGCGTGCGGGAACGGCGAAGGATGCGCGCCACCGGCGACGAGACCGGCGAAATGGGCGATGTCGACCATGAAATAGGCACCGACCTTGTCGGCGATCTCGCGGAAGCGGGCGAAGTCCCAGTGGCGGGCATAGGCCGAGCCGCCGGCGACGATGACCTTCGGCTTGTGCTCGACGGCGAGGCGCTCCAGCGCGTCATAGTCGATCAGCTGGTCGACCACGCAGACGCCGTAGGAGACGACGTTGAACCATTTGCCGGACTGGTTGACCGGCGCGCCATGGGTCAGGTGCCCGCCGGCGGCGAGATCGAGGCCCATGAAGGTGTCGCCGGGCTGCATCAGGGCCATGAAGACGCCCTGGTTGGCCTGCGAGCCCGAGTTCGGCTGGACATTGGCGAAGCTGCAGCCGAACAGCCGGCAGGCGCGCTCGATGGCGAGCTTCTCGGCGATGTCGACGAACTGGCAGCCGCCATAGTAGCGCCGGCCGGGATAGCCCTCGGCATATTTGTTGGTCATCACCGAGCCCTGCGCCTCGAGCACGGCGCGGGAGACGATGTTCTCGGAGGCGATCAGCTCGATCTCGTCGCGCTGGCGACCGAGCTCCAGATCGATCGCGCGGGCGATCTCGGGATCGGCATCATGCAGCGAGGCGCCGAAGAAGGAGTTCGAGAGGTGCTTGTCGCGCGCGGCTTCGCTCATATCCGGCTCCTGAAGTTCGGCGGCCGGCCACGAACCGGCTCCATCGCCGGCTCCCTATCATGCGGCGGGGGGCTGTCCAAGCGTTTCCCCTACCCCGAGGCATTGCGCCGCTCGCCGAGGCGCCGCCGCCGCCCGCGGGCACGGGCTCTAGCCAGCCGCGGCCCCGCCATGTTAGTTGCGAAATATCCGCGTCAGGCGCGGATGCGGCGGCATCCAGCGCGATGCCGCCTTTTTTGTTCTCCGGCGTGGCGACACGCCGCAACCTTCCAGAGGAGATCATGCCTGCGGGCGATGGCAGTAGCAGTTGGGTCGACGTTCTCGGAATCCTGTCGGTCCTCATTCTCGTTGCCGCGAACGGCTTTTTCGTCGCGGCGGAGTTCTCGCTCGTCGCGGTTCGCAAGAGCCGGGTGACGGAGCTGGTCGCGGCAGGCCGCATGAATGCGACCGTCCTTCAGCGCGCGCTCGACAATCTCGACTCCAACCTGGCCGCCACGCAGCTCGGCATCACCATATCCTCGCTCGCCCTGGGCTGGATCGGCGAACCCGCGCTGGCGCATCTCATCGTTCCGCTGCTGGGGTGGCTGCCGGAGGGGCTGATCTCCTTCGGCTCGCACGCCATCGCCGTGGCGATCGCCTTCATCATCATCACGACCCTTCACATCGTGCTGGGCGAGCTCGCGCCGAAAAGCCTCGCACTGCAGCGCAGCGAGGGCACGGCGCTGTGGATCGTGCGCCCGCTCGGGCTGTTCCTGTTCCTGCTGCGGCCGGCCATCGTGACGCTCAACGGGCTCGGCAACCTCGTCCTGCGCGCCTGCGGCCTGCGGCCCGGCGCGGCGGAAGGAGCATTGCACTCGCCCGATGAGCTGAAGCTGCTGGTTCAGGCCAGCCAGGAAGCCGGCATCTTCGAAAGGGCGCAGCAGGAGGTGCTGGTCCGGGCGCTGAACATCGGTGACCTGCGGGTCGCCAACATCATGACGCCTCGCCACGAGATCGAGTGGATCGACGCCGAGGAAACGCGCGAGGACATGATCCGCATCATCCGCGCCTGCCGGCACGAGCAGTTGCTCGTCGGGCGCGGCAGTATCGACGAGCCGCTCGGCATGGTGCTGAAGAAGGATCTTCTCGACCAGTTCCTGGACGGGCAGCCGCTCGACCCCATCGCGGTGATCCGCGAACCGGTGATCGTCCATGAGGCGACATCAGCGGTGAAGATTCTCGAGCTCTTCAAGCGCTCGCCGCTGCGCCTGGCGACGATCGTCGACGAATATGGCAGCCTCCAGGGCATCGTCACGCAAACCGACCTGCTCGAGGCCATCGCCGGCGCCCTGCCCGCCACGGAAGGCGAGGATCCTGACGTCACCGTGCGGGAGGACGGCTCGCTGCTGATCGACGGCATGATGCCGGCGCACGAGGCCCTGAGCCATCTCGGCATCAGGCCGCAATCCGCCGACGGCGATTTTCACACCGTCGCAGGCTTCGCGCTGTTCCAGCTCGGGCATCTGCCCGATGTCGGGGAAAGCTTCGTTTTCGACGGCTGGCGCTTCGAAATCGTCGACCTCGACGGCCGCCGCATCGACAAGCTCCTGGTGCGCCCGGAGTCTGCCCCGCAATAGGCGCGCCTCGTGTTTCGGTCCGGCGTGGCCGCCGGTGCTCCCGCGTCTCCGCGACGCGCGGCCCGGACGATCGAAGCAGGCGAACCAAGCAAAAAGCCCGCCGATGAACATCGGCGGGCTTCGTAGCGATCCGGCGGAGCGCCCGGGATCAGATGTCGTTCTCGCCCTGAAGCGCGGCGACCGGCGCCGGGCCGAGGCCGTCCTTGTTGTAGATGTCGTCGCGGAACTGCACACCGCCATCCGGCGTCGCCCAGGCCGTGACATAGACCCAATAGCAGGAGACCGGATCGGCGATGCGGGCGTTGACGCGCTGGCCGGAATTGATCGTCTCGTCGATCTTGGCGCGGTCCCAGCCGGGGGTGTTCTTGAGCAGCCAGGCGACGTAGTCGCGCACGTTCTGGACGCGCATGCAGCCCGAGGAGACGAAGCGGTAATCGTCGCCGAAGATGCCCTTGGCCGGCGTGTCGTGCATGTAGACGCCGTAGGGGCTGGGAATGTTGATGCGCACGAAGCCGAGCGAGTTGAAGTCGCCGCCCGGATCCTGCCGGAAGGTGTAGCGCGTCGCCTCGTCCGAATTCCAGTTGACCTGCGAAGGCGCGATCTCGCCACCGCTGGACGAGATGATGCGGATCTTGTTCTCGGCGAGGTAGTTCGGCTCCTTCCTCATCTTCGGGATGAGGTCCTTCTTGATGATCGAGGCGGGAACCGTCCAGGTCGGGTTGAAATTGACTTCCGGAATCTTGGTCTGGAGCAGCGGCGACTGGCGGTCGATCTTGCCGACGCCGGCAGCATGGCGCGTCGCGACATGGCCGTTCTCGACCGTCTCGACCATCGCAGCCGGGATGTTGGCGACGACATAGCGCCCGCCGAGATTGCCGGACCAGGTGCGCAGGCGCACGACGTTGGTCTCGAGCTGGCGGATGCGGCGGTCGATCGGAACGTTCAGCGCAACGACCGTCGCGCGGTTGATCGCGCCGGTCGTGGAAAGGCCGACCCGGGCCTGGAACTGGCGCACCGCCGCTTCGACATAGGAGTCGTAGACGTTGCTCTCACCGGCATTCTGCTGGAGGTCGCCGGTGATCGAGAGGCGCTGGCGCAGCGCCGCAACGGCGCCCCCCCTGGCGCCGAGGCCCATGCGATCGGGCAACTGCACCGGCTGCCAGCCGCCGCGGGCGGCAAGGTCGCGATAGGCGGCGATCGCCTGCTCCGTCGCCTGCAGCGACTCGGGCGACAGCATCGGCGTCGAGGAGCGCAACACGGCGTTGCGCGGGCCGGCATCGTAATTCTGAAGCCATTCGGCCTGCTGGGCGAAAGCAGGAGCCGCTGCGGTCGAGGCAGCGCCGGAAAGCAGCGCCAGCACAGTCTCGCGGCGTGTCAGGCTCAGTTGCGACATCTCTTCCCTCTTCAACTTCATCCGAACGCGGGCGGCCGGCACGAAAACGCCGCCGGCGGGAGCGGCAGCGCGGCTGATCGGCTCCCATGACGGCGACGGTGTCGTATCACAGTTAAAGAGGCGTGATGAGAGCGGCGAATTTAGGGCATGGCCATGTTTTGCCGCATGCATGGCAGTAAAGTCACACTTGACTGCCGGCCGGCATCTCACCGCCGCTGAAACGACCCCGGGCGGCTGGGGTAGCCAGCCGCCCGGTGGGCAATCTCCCGAAACCCCTGGAAAGACGGCCTTCAGAGCTTGTAGCGGATCTGATCGGTCCAGAAGCGCTCCAGCCGCAGCAGCGCGTTGTTCATGCGCTCGAAGTCATCAGCCGCGATGCCGCCGATCTGCTCGACGGTGCGAACATGCTTGTCGTAGACGCCCTTCACGATGTCGTGCACTTCGGCGCCCTTCTCGGTCAGGCTGATGCGGACCGAGCGGCGGTCGATGCGCGACCGGGCGTGGTGGAGATAGCCGAGCTCGACCAGCTTCTTGACGTTGTAGGAGACGTTCGAGCCGAGATAGTAGCCGCGGGTGCGCAGCTCGCTGGCGGAGAGTTCGGCGTCGCCGATATTGTAGAGCAGCAGGGCCTGCACGCTGTTGACGTCGTCGCGACCGCGGCGCTCGAACTCATCCTTGATGACGTCGAGAAGCCGGCGATGCAGCCGCTCCACCAGGGTGAGCGACTCAAGATAAAGCGGCTTCACGTTGAGATCGGCCGCGCTATCCTTGGCAACTACAGAAGTCTTCACGCTCGCTTTCATGGTATTACCCGCCTGTTGTGTGCCAGCCGGAATTTCTCTTCCGGTCCGCTTCTGAAAAACACCATAAGCCTGCCCGGATGAAAACGAGTTTAAATATCAGGATGAATCGGAGATTTACCCCTTTGGGTGAATCGTAAGTGAAGCCAGAAACGCTTAAGCTAAAGCGATTCTTACCATGACTCGCGGCAATTGCGCGGTTGCAGGGCGCCAGCGCCCATCGCTTGAAGTCGGCCGGAGGGTCGATATCTGCGCCGAAATCCGAGCCCTCATCCTTCGAGACACCGCTTGCGCGGCTCCTCAGGATGAGGGCTCGCTCGACAAGGAGGCCGGAGCGCCCTACTCCGCCTCGTTCTCGGCCGCCCAGGTGACGAGGAAGTAGACCGCGATCAGCGCCATATAGATGCCCACCATCCAGGTCGTCATCGGCACGAAGCGCGGAAAGAAGAAGCTCAGCAGGAGCTGGCTCAGCGTCGCGAGCAGCCAGAGCACCCCACCCCAGGTCGAGGTCAGCCACAGCCCCACCGCCGCGACGAGGTCGATCACCGCGAAATAGACGATGATCGCCTGGAAACTGAGCAAACGATTCTCGAAGGGCAGCTGGCCGTCGCCCGAAACGCCGAAGATCACCATCCAGGCCATCAGCCCCTTGGCGAGCCAGAGCACCGAGAGCAGCCGCAGGAACCAGACCAGCACGAGCCGCCAGCGGGCCGCATCCTTGGTGCCGCCCTCGCCCGCCTGTTCGCCGCGCAGGGCCTCGACGTCGCCACCCAGACCCAAGCTCAGACCTCCAGCTTCAGCTCGGCGGCGCCGAGTGGAGCGAAATAGGCCGCGATCGCGGCAGGCTCGACGGCTTCCAGCGTATCCGGCCGCCAGTGCGGCGCCTGGTCCTTGTCGATCACCACCGCGCGCACGCCTTCATAGAAATCATGGCCATGGGCGATGCGCGAGACGATGCGGAATTCGGTGCGCATCGCCTCGGCGAAATCGAGATCCTTGCCGCGGCGCATCTGCTCATGGGCGATGGCGACGCTGGTCGGCGATTTGGCGGCGATGGTCTGCGCGAGCTTGCCGGCAAAGGCGCTGCCGCCGGTCGCGAGAGCTTTCAGCCGCGCGACGACCTCCAGCGGCGAGGCCGCAGCGAAGGCGTCCGCGATCGTCGCGGCCTCCGCCTGCAACGGGCCGGGCGGCCGGGCGATGGTGAAGCCGGCGAGGATGTCGTCGAGGGCGGCGCGGCTGGTCAGCGCGTCGGCGAGCTCGGCCATGCGGTCGCTGGCGACGCTATGGGTGGCAAGGCCGACCGAAAGCGCGTCGGCCGCACCGATGCGCTCGCCCGTCAAGGCGAGGAAGTTGCCGAAGGCGCCGGGCAGGCGCGGCAAGGCATAGGTCGCGCCGACATCGGGGAAGAAGCCGATGCCGACCTCGGGCATGGCGAAGAGATAGCGGTCGCCGGCGATGCGATGGCTGCCATGCAGCGATATGCCGACGCCTCCGCCCATGACGATGCCGTCGATGAGCGCGACATAGGGCTTGGGATAGGTCTTGATGCGATGGTTGAGGATGTACTCCTCGCCCCAGAAGGCGAGCATCTCGTCCTGGCGGCCGGCCTTGCCGCAATCATGCAGCCAGCGGATGTCGCCGCCGGCCGAAAAAGCCTTCTCGCTCGTGCTGATGACGACGACGCGCGTCACCTGCGGATCGTTCTCCCAGGCGTCGAGGGCGCGGGCGAGCTCGCGGACCATGCCGAGGCTGAGCGCGTTCAGCGCCTTCGGCCGGTTGAGGATGACGACGCCGGCCGCGCCGCGGATCTCGCAGATGATGTCCTGGTCCTGCGCCATGATCCGCCCCGGTTACGATGGGCTGCGGTTCTGGAAGGCGGGGGCGAGGTTGTCAACGCGGGGGGTGGTGTAACGGTGCAAATGTCGGTTTGGGGTGGAAACGAACGCTGGAGGACCTCCCTGGAAGCCGGCACCTAGCCCCAAGACCTGCCCCGGCTCAAACGGTGCTGCTGGAGCCGGTGAAGGTTGCGTGCTGGCCGGTGGCTCGGATCATTGGTGCGTCAGGAGCGCGTCGAGGGCGAGCGGCCTGCCGGCGACCAATTCCGAATGGTCTTCGGCACCTTCTCCCCTTGCAGAGGCCTTGCATACAAATAGCCTTGAGCGGAATCGCACCCTGTTTCTCGCAGGCGCGCGGCCTGCTCGGCGCTTTCGACCCCTTCTGCCGTCGTATGCATTCCCATGGCGTGGCCGAGGCTCACGATGGCGGCGACAATCGCGGCGTCACTGTCGTCGCTGATCAGGTTCTGCACGAAACTCTGGTCGATCTTGATGTGATCCACGGGGAACTGCTTGAGGTGCAGGAGCGAGGCAAACCCCGTCCCGAAATCGTCCAGAGCGATGGAGACGCCAGCCTCATGCAGTTCGCTCAAGATGGCGGACGCCGTCGCTGTCCTGCGCCCAAGGAACGCCGTTTCGGTCACTTCGACTTCGAAATGCTCGGAGGAGACACGCGCCTCTTCCAGGATGCGGAGAATCCTGTCGGCGAGTTTCGGGTCGGAGATGTCGGCCGAGGACAGATTGACGGCCACCCGGCCGCATTCGAGACCCTGGTCCAGCCATAACCGAACATCGGCGGCAACCTGGCGGATCATCTGCTCGCCCAGCGCAATCGAAATGGCCTGCTCAGAGAACATGGAGCCAAAGTAACCGGGAGTGAGAAGCCCTTTGGTCGGGTGGTTCCACCGCGCGAGGGCCTCGAAGCCGACGATCCGGCCTGTCACCAGCGACACTTTCGGCTGGTAGTACGGGACGAATTGCTGCGCCGCGAGCCCTTCCCTAACGTCATGCGCGATGGTCACGCGGTGTTCCATCGTCTCGCGGGCGGCGCTGGTATACACCACCGCTTGGCTGCGCCCCTGCTCCTTGGCGCGATAAAGCGCGATGTCGGCGTCCTTCATCAGCTCGACCGGGTCGCGGTGATGTTCCGGGAAGGTCGCCAGCCCAATGCTGACCGTGGTGGAGAGCGCCCGCCCCTCGTGCTGGAAGGGCGCGCGCAGAGCCTCGACAATTTCCGCAGCCCGGGCGATGGCGTCGCTCCCCGCTGAAGTCTCGGCGAGGATAATGGCGAACTCGTCGCCCCCGAGGCGTGCCACGGTATCGCCTTCGGCGACGAAGCTCCTGAGCCGAAGGGCCGCTTCCTGAAGGAGGAGGTCTCCGACCGCGTGACCCAGGGTATCGTTGACATCCTTGAAGTCGTCGAGATCGAGCAGCAGCAGGCCCACGCCGGCCCCGGAGTCCCCCGCATTCTTCAGGGCCTCGTTCAGGCGGACATGGAACAGCGCCCGGTTCGCCAGGCCCGTCAGGGGGTCGTGGTTGGCGGTTCGCCAGATGGCTTCCTCGGCCGCTTTCCGATCGGCGATGTCGAAGGTCAGTCCGATGAGCCGGTTTTCGCCCTTTCGCTCAGCCCTGAGTGACAGCCATGTGTGCGTGCCGTCTGGGGACAGGTAGCGCACTTCGGTCGCGCCACTGCCCTCCGACATCACGGCGTGCCAGAAGGTCGTCACCCTCTGCCGGTCGTCGGGATGCACCCGATCGATGAAATCGGCCGCCGGTCCCGAAGAAATCCCCAGCAGCACCATGGAATTCTCGGAGCGATCGACCCACAGCGTCTCGAGATCGAGTTCCCAGGCCGCCATCCTGCTGGCTTGCAACGCCAGCCGCAGGCGCTCCTCGCTCACCCTGATCGCGTTCTCGGCTGCATTGCGGATGGTGATGTCGGTAAAGGTGCGCACCATTCCGCCATTGGGAAGGCGGTTGGTTCGAACCTCCAGCACCGTCCCGTCCGGTCTCTGCCTCTCATAGTCCAGAATTTCGACGTTTATTCCTTCGTATTTGATGGCGCGAAGGAGCGCTTCGGTGACCGTACCAAATTCGCCTTGCTCCATCTGCCATCGTTTCACCGCCTCGAACGACGGATGGGACCGCATCAAGTCGGCAGGCAGGCCGAGCAGATCGATCGCGCGCTGATTGCAGACCGCCACATAGCCGTTGGCGTCCACCATCAGAATTCCCTGGTCCACATGCTCCACGACAGCGTTCAACAGAGCGCTGTCCACGGGGAATGCTCGCGTCATGCGCTGAGTGGTCAAGCGTCGGCCCCTCCCCAAGCTAATGGTCAAGCAAGGTATGGCCGCCCACTTTCGAAATACTGAAAGACCGAATGCCCGGCATCGCAGGCCAGACCGGCATGCTCGCTCGGCTTGCGACCATGCGCCTCTGGTTTGGAATTGTTCCGATGTGATATGAAGCCGGCATGCCGCTGCCGCCCCCGCTCAAGCCTCGGGCGTGCCGCGACGTCGTCATTTGAGGCATCGCCATGGAATCCCGGGTCGTCAGGCCGTTCCCCCATCCTGAGTCGCGCCAGAGCGAGGCCCAGGCCGCCCCCTCGCTCGGACTGACGCGCCGCATGCGCCGCAACCGCAAGGCCGAGTGGTCGCGACGGCTGGTGCGCGAGACGCGGCTGACGACCGACGATCTGATCTGGCCGATCTTCCTGATGGACGGGCAGCAGGCCCGCACGCCGGTGGAATGGATGCCCGGCGTCGACCGGCTGAACATCGACGAGGCCGTCCGGCAGGCGGCCGAGGCGGCGGCACTCGGCATCCCCGCCATCGCCCCCTTCCCCTATGTCGAAAAGGCGCTGCGCGACTCGACGGGCTCGGAGGCGCTGAGCAGCGAAAACCTGATGTGCCGCGCCGTGCGGGCGATCAAGCGGGAGGTGCCGCAGATCGGCATCATCTGCGACGCCGCGCTCGACCCCTACACCTCGCACGGCCATGACGGCGTGATGGATGGCGAGCGCATCCTGAACGACGCCAGCGTCGCGATCCTCGTCCGGCAGGCGCTGGCGCTGGCCGATGCCGGTGCCGACGTGATCGCCCCTTCCGACATGATGGACGGGCGCGTCGGCGCGATCCGCGCCGCGCTCGACGCCGCCGGCCAGGAGGACGTGCAGATCATGGCCTATGCGGCCAAATATGCGTCCGCCTTCTACGGCCCGTTCCGGGACGCCATCGGCACCAATGCGACGCTGATCGGCGACAAGCGCACCTACCAGATGGACCCGGCCAACACCGACGAGGCCATCGCCGAGGTCGCGCTCGATCTCGAGGAAGGTGCCGACATGGTGATGATCAAGCCCGGCCTGCCCTATCTCGACGTGGTGGCGCGGGTGAAGGACCAGTTCCGCGTGCCGACCTTCGCCTATCAGGTCTCCGGCGAGTACGCGATGCTGATGGCCGCCGTGCAGAATGGCTGGCTCGACGGCGACAAGGCGATGCTGGAGAGCCTGCTCGCCTTCAAGCGAGCCGGCGCCGACGGCGTGCTGACCTATTTCGCGCCGCGCGTGGCGAAGATGCTGAAGGCGGGCTGAACTTTCCGGTCCCAGACGATTTCGGCTCGTTCGGTGGGTGCCGAATGGTTTTCCGCTCCGCTCGAAAGCGACGACGATTTCAGCATGATGACGGATGAGAGCCAGAGCTTCCTGGCGCGACTGAAGGCCGACCTGCGAACGGCGATGCGAGAGCGCAAATCCGCCGAGGTAACGGTGCTACGCGAATTGATCGCCGCGATCGACAATGCCCAGGCCGTTCCAGTCGGCGATCGACACGACAGCTATGTGTTTCACGCATTCGGCGACAGCGCGGTCGAAGTCCCACGCAAGGTGCTGGGCAAGGACGAGCTGCGCCGATTGGTCGAAGCCGAAATCCACAGCCGAAACGACGCAGCGAAGACGTATCGCAGCCTCGGGCGCGACGACAAGGCTCAGGATCTGTCTGATGGAGCACAGACCCTGAATCGATATCTCGATCCGCCCGATCTGAGCTAGCGGCACACCACCCACTCCAAAGCCATGTTTCAAACGGCACGGGCAAGCGCTACCGTTGCCGCCGCATGCGCCCGCTCCTCCTGCCGATTCTGGTTGCCGTCCTCGTGGCCCTCGCCGGTTGCGGCGAAGACTTCGACACCGACCAGACGCGGCTGTGCCGGCAGGCGATCCCGCCGCTCAACCCGCCGGGAGCGCATATCGAGATCGAACGGATGACGGTCGGCCCGGTGCGGCGGGCCCTGCGCCTGCTCTACCGGATGCAGCTCGGCGACGGCGTCGCGCGGCATCGCAGCATCGACTGCCTGTTCGGCACGGACGACAAGGGGCTCGGGCGGCCGACGCTGATCGGCATCGCCTCGGACGGGCAGCCGATGTCGGATGCCAGCTTCTATTTCCTGCGCCGGTTCTATCTCGAGGATCGCAGCGAGCCGCCGCCGGATCCGGCCGCGCCCACGGCGTCGGACCTGCCCGCCGTGCCGGCCGGCCTCGCCTATGGCCTGCAGCAGGCGCTGAGCGGCCTGCCCTCGGCAGCGATCTACGGGCTGCTCGCCGCCGCTTATGCGCTCGTCTACGGGCTGACCGGGCGGATCATCCTGTGCTTCGGCGAATTCGCCGCGCTCGGGGCGCTGGCCTCGGTGGTCGGGGTGGCGCTGCTGCTCTCGCTCGCCGTCTCGACGCCGCTGACGGGGCTCGCCGTCGCCTTCACCGTGGCGATCCTCGTCTCGGCGCTGCACGGCTTCGCCATGGGCCGCTTCGTGCTGCGCCATCTCGAACGCGCCAGCGGCCAGCAGATGCTGATCGCGACGATCGGCCTTTCGATCGCGCTTTCGGAATATCTGCGCCTCGCCCAGGGGCCGCAATTGCGCTGGCTGCCGCCGGTGTTCAACGCTCCCGTGGCGCTCGTCCATGCCGGCGATTTCATCGTGACGCTCAACCCGGTCGCGACCCTCCTGACGCTGATCGGGTTGGGCGCCACGCTCGGGCTGGTGCAGCTCATCCGCCGCACCGCCTATGGCCGGGCCTGGCGGGCGGTCGCCGATGACGAGGGCACGGCGGCGCTGTTCGGCGTCGATGCACGCGCCGTGCGCGACATCGCCGTCATCATCGCCTGCGCGCTCTGCGGCATGGCGGGCGTCATCGTCACGGTGATCTATGGCGGCATGGGCTTCGCCGGCGGCTTCTCGCTCGGCCTCAAGGCGCTGGTCGCGGCCATTCTCGGCGGCATCGGCTCGGTGCCGGGCGCGGCGCTGGGCGGATTGTTCATCGCCGGCTTCGAGGCGGTCTGGTCGGCGACGCTGCCGATCGAGCAGCGCGACCTCGCGGTCTATCTGCTGCTCGCCATCGTGCTGATCTGGCGCCCCGGCGGCTTCTTCGGCGACAGCGAATTGACGCCGCGCCAGGTTTGACGACAGCCTGCGGCATCGGCTTCCGTCCGAAAACACATTTGCCTTTCGCCCCCGGACGAGACACGGACCTCATCATGACCGAGACCTTCGCGATCACGCCCGAGGACATCGACGCCGCCGCGGGGCGGATCGCAGGCCATGTCCTGCGCACGCCGCTGGTGCCGGCGCCGCGCCTCTCCGAGCTCACGGGCGCGCAGGTCATGGTCAAGCATGAGAACATGCAGGCGACCGCCTCCTTCAAGGAGCGCGGCGCGGTCAACAAGCTGCTCTCGCTCAGCGAGGACGAGCGGGCCCGCGGCGTCATCGCCATGTCGGCCGGCAACCATGCCCAGGCGGTGGCCTATCACGCCAAGCGCTTCGGCATCCCGGCGACCATCGTGATGCCCGAGACGACGCCATTGGTGAAGGTCGAGAACACCCGCGCCCATGGCGCGCGCGTCGTGCTCCATGGCGAGACGCTCTATGAATCCGCGCAGAAGGCACGCGAGCTCGCCGGCGCCGAGCAGCTCGTCTTCGTCCACCCCTATGACGATGCCGCGGTGATGGCGGGCCAGGGCACCGTCGCGCGCGAGATGCTCGCCGACGAGCCCGATCTCGACATGCTGATCATCCCGCTCGGCGGCGGCGGGCTGATGGCCGGCAACGCCGTCGCCGCCAAGGCGATCAAGCCCGGCATCGAGCTGATCGGCGTCGAGGCCGACCTCTACCCCTCCTTCTTCAACGCCGTGAACGGGCAGGACCGCCCCATCGGCGGGGCGACGCTGGCCGAGGGCATCGCGGTCAAGACCGTCGGCCAGATGACGCTGCCGATCGTCTCGAAGCTGGTTTCCGACATCGTGCTCGTCGGCGAAGACCTGATCGAGCGCGCCGTCAACGCCTATGCCTGCCTGCAGCACAGCCTGGCGGAAGGCGCCGGCGCGGCCGGGCTCGCGGCGATGCTGAAGGAGCCGGAGCGCTATGCCGGGCGCAAGGTCGGGCTCGTGCTCTGCGGCGGCAACATCGACACCCGCCTGCTCGCCGCGATCATGGTGCGCGAGCTGGAGCGGGAGGACCGTATCGTCGCCTTCCGCCTGACCAGCAGCGACCGGCCCGGCCTGCTCGGCAAGATCGCGAGCCTTCTCGGCGATGAGGGGGCCAATATCCTCGAGGTCAGCCATGGCCGGCTTTTCCTCGACGTGCCGGCGAAAGGCGTCTCGCTCGACGTCACGGTCGAGACGCGCGGCGAGGCACATTCGCGCGCGATCGAGGACATGCTGGCGAAAAATGGCTTCGCGCCCCGGCGCATCCTGCCGCGTGGCCTTGCGGAACCGACGCGCTGATCAAACATTGTTGCCCGGGTGCGCATTCCCGCGCGCCGTCATGAGGATCGAGTTCGATGAGCGATACCCGCTACGGCCAGCCGCCGATCACGGCCCTGGAGCAGCGTCCCTACCAGAACGTCAGCGGCGTCCTGGGCTCGCGGCTCTTCGCCTGGATCATCGACATCGTCGTGCTGTTCTTCCTCGGCTGGCTGGTCTTCCTGCTGCTGGTGGTGCTCGGCCTCGTCACCTTCGGCGCGACCTGGTTCCTGATCCCGGCGGCCGCCTTCGTGACGGCGCTGGGGTATGCGGCTTTGACGGTCGGCGGCCGGCGCCAGTCGACCTGGGGCATGCGCGTCGCCGGCTTGCGGGTCGAGACCGCGGATGGCGGGCGGCCGGACGGCCTCGTCGCGGCGGTGCATGCGCTGTTCTTCTACGTCGCGGCCGGAACGGTGGCGCTGTGGCTCATCGACATCGGCTGCGGCCTCTTCCGCTCCGATCGGCGCCTCGGCCATGACCTGCTGACCGGCCTCGTGGTCGTGCGGGCTTGAGGGCTAAAACCGGAAGCGCAGCAGGCGGCCGATTCGCGAGAAGGCCGGGATCATCTCCATGACCGGCACGGCCATTCGCGCGAACAGGGACAGGCGCGCGATCTGGTCGAGGTCGTAGCCGCGCGAACCATAGCCTGTGAGCTCCTCCACCAGCTCGAGCCGGGGAAGCTGCCGGAGCAGTTCCTCCGGCTCGTCGAGCGCCCAGTGCAAAGCCGCGCCGGTGGCGCGGATGGAGGGCTGCCAGGCGATCAGGATGAGCCCGAGCTGGCTATAGGCATCGAAGGCCAGCTCGCCCCCGGGCAGATGCCCGGTCACGCGTTCCAGCAGCAACGGCACCTCCTCCGACGGCAAATAGGGCAACAGCCCTTCGGCGATGACGAAGGCCGGCCTGTCCCGCGGCACGGCTTCGAGCCATTCCGGCTCGGTCACCGAGGAGCCGAGCAGCACACAGCCGTCGCGGGCCGGGTAGAGGCGCTGCCGCAGGGCGATCACGTCCGGGTAGTCGACGTCGAACCAGCGGACGGTTTCGGGCGGCGCGATCCTGAAGACGCGGCTGTCCAGCCCGCAGCCGAGATGAAGCACCGTCGCATCCGGGTGTCGCCCCAGAAAATCGCGTGTCCAGCCATCGATGAGGTGAGCCCGCAAGGCGACGCCGATCATGATGTCGCGGTCGACCCTCAGCCGGTCGAAATCGTAGTCGATCCCCGCCAGGGCCTGCGCGGCAAAGCGGTCCTTCAGCAGGGTATCGGGCAGCTGGCTCTCGCCGGCCTTGGCACAGAGCGTGACGAGAAGCGTTTCGCGCGCGCCGTGGAGAACTACCTTTTCACCGGCCATCGCGTCCTCCCGATCTCGCATCGCGCTTGTTGCCGCCGCTGCCGATGCTACATTGAAGGGCGGAAGCTTCCGGGGAGCCAGCCGACGTGACGCGCCCGTTGCGGGATGCCCCGCAATTCTACCTCACTTCGCCGACCGCGTGTCCCTATTTGCCGGGCCGCGAGGAACGGAAGGTGTTCACCCATCTCGTCGGACCGCGCGCCGGCGACCTCAACAACGTGCTGTCGCAAGGCGGATTCCGGCGTTCGCAGAGCATCGCCTACCGCCCGGCCTGCGAGGTCTGCCGGGCCTGCGTCTCGGTGCGCGTCTGCGTCGACGATTTCCGCTACTCGCGCGGCTTCCGCAAGGTGCTGGCCCGCAACAGCGACCTGATCGGCGAGGCCCGCCCGCCGCAGCCGCGCTCCGAGCATTATTCCCTGTTCCGCTCCTATCTCGACGAGCGGCATCCGGATGGCGGCATGGCGACGATGTCGGCGCTCGACTTCGCGATGATGGTCGAGGACACCCATGTCGAGACCAGCCTGATCGAGTATCGGCGGCGCGGACCGGATTCGGGCTTCACCGGGCGCGGCCAGGGCGACCTCTTCGCCATGGCGCTGACCGACACGCTGAACGACGGCCTGTCGATGGTCTATTCGGTCTATGATCCCGGGCTGGAGCTCCGCTCGCTCGGCACCTTCATGGTGCTCGATCACATCGCGCGCGCCCGCAGGCTCGGGCTGCCTTACGTCTATCTCGGCTATTGGGTCGATGGCTCGCCCAAGATGTCCTACAAGGCCCGGTTCCTGCCGCAGGAGCGGCTGACGCCGCAGGGCTGGGAGCGGGTCGAGACGAACGCTCCCACCGCGTGAAGCGCATCGCGACGCCAGCGAACCGAATTCCGCAACCTATGAGGGCATTCTCTCAAGAATGATCGCATTCCCATAGGGCGTCGGGCCATACGGTCAGGGATCGGCGTATCCGCCCCCGTTTTCCCCGAAAAAGCGCAATCGGCTTAAGAGTAAATCAAGTCCGCATCTCGCATTGTCCCGGCACCTGATCGCCTGGGGGGCTTCATGCTGCGCGACCTGACCCGGATGCCGGCCGAGATGTCGTCGGATTCGCGCCGGCAGTTGCTCAATGCCGTCACGGACCTGTTCCTGCTGGACCAGGAGCCGAGCAAGGTCAGCAAGGAGCATTACGGCGACATCGCGGTGACGTCGCTCTCCCATCTCGGCGACGAGGACCGCCAGAGCTATGCCGATCGCGTCGCGGCGCTGCCGAGCC
Organism: Allobosea sp. OAE752; assembly: GCF_050433265.1. Taxonomy (NCBI): domain Bacteria; kingdom Pseudomonadati; phylum Pseudomonadota; class Alphaproteobacteria; order Hyphomicrobiales; family Alloboseaceae; genus Allobosea; species Allobosea sp. OAE752. The sequence continues at coordinate 188,932 of NZ_JBNPXO010000008.1, read as the reverse complement.
TGCCGCGCAACGTCGCCGTCACGCTCGGCGGCGACGACAATGTCGAGGTGGCGCGGCTGGTCCTGACCCTGTCCCCGGTCCTCACCGACACCGATCTCGCCGCCATCGCCGTCAGCCAGACGCAGCAGCATCTCGCGGCCATCGCCGAGCGCGCGCGCCTGTCCGAGAGCGTCACCGACATCCTGGTCGAGCGCGGCGACCGGACCGTTCTCTCAACCGTCAGCGCCAATGAGGGCGCCGCCTTCTCGGATCGCGGCTTCGACCGGCTGCTGGAGCGCGGCACCGGCGATGCGGGCATCGCCGGCAACCTCGCCCGGCGCTCGGATCTCGCACCGAAACGGGCTGAACGGGTGCTGCGCATCGTCGAGCAATTGTCGGACAGCCCTGGCGCTGCGGGGACACCGACCGAGGAAGCGGTCTCGCTCGCCCGGCAGGCCCGCCAGCAGCGTCTGGAAGTGAAGCTCCTGCTCTCCGATCTCACCGCCAAGGTGCGCGAGGTCGACGACGTCCTGACCATGCTGGCCGACGAGGACCGGGCCTTCCACCTGGCGCAGGTCTTGTCGCAAGTCGCCGAGATCACCCCCGAGCAGGCGCTGCGCGTGCTGATGCAGCGCAATGCCAGCGGCATCGCGGTGACCTGCCGCTCGCTCGGCGTCGGCATGACGGCCTTCCGCGCCATCCTGCAACTGCGGGCGCGGCGCCTCTATTTCTCCTCGCGCGACATCGACGACGACGTCGACGCCTATGCCAAGCTCGACCTCGCCACCGCCGAGCGGACGCTGCGCTTCCTCAAGCTGCGCACCAAGATCGCCTGAGCCGCTAGGCGCGCCTGCGCGGAGCGGCCGCGCCACAAAACGGCGACATTCGCCGGACCTCATGCTAAGCTCCAGCAGGTATTTGCCGTGAGGATGCCTTCGACGTGAGATTTCCGGTCGTTTCCGCCGCCGTGACCGCCGCCGGGCTGGCTCTGTTTGCGGCCGCCGGAACGGCACGGGCCCAGACCTCCCTCCCGCTCACCGGCTTCGCCTCGCTGCCCTCCTTCGCCTGGGACGCGCCCTCGCTCTCACCGAAATGGGAGGGCTCCTATGCGCGCATCTCCTCCGGCTTCCAGGTGACGAGCGGCAAGCATATGCGCACCAGCGCGGGGCCGACCTTCGGCCTCGAAATGGGAACGATGCGGCAGGAGGGCAATTTCGTCTACGGCATCGTCGGCGCGCTCGACTACTCGCCCACCCTCGGAGGCTACGGCACGCCGAGCTTCGGCAATGTCGCCTATACCCGCGATTTCGCCGGCGCGTTCCAGATCAAGACCGGCGTGCTCGTGACGCCGGACGTGCTGGTCTACACCAAGGTCGGCATGTCCGCCGCGAACGAGACCTGGCGCTATGGCGCGACGAGCGTCTCCCCACCCTTCAGCCAGAGCGATATCGCGGTCAGGCCCGAGGCGCGAGCCGGCGTGGAATGGGCCGTTACCGACAAGCTGACGCTCGGCGTCGAGGTCGGCGTGGTCGGCCAACGGCTTCGCTGACGGAGTCGGCGCCGACACCGGCGGGGCGGCATCCCGCGCATCGCCCCGAGATTTCGCCCTCGTCCTCCAAACTGATGATCCCGCCGCTCGCGGACACAATAAGCTGCGCCTGACCGGACGTTCCCGGATCGGGCGAGCGTGCCGCGGGCCGGCAGCCCGGATCCCCGTCGCCCGGCTTCGAACTCCTCAGGCGAGGCGAAGCGATGGCGCGCAATCTCAGCAAGGGCATGAGCGGCCAGGATGTGCGGATCCTCCAGGACCGGTTGAACTACCATCTGCGCCGCGAAACCCCGCTCGCGCTCGACGCCATCTTCGGGCCGAAGACTCATGAGCGGGTGAGCAAATTCCAGACGCTTCACGGGCTGACGAAGGACGGCATCGTCGGCCCAAGGACCCGCGCCATCCTGTTCGAAGTCGAAACCTTCCCGGCGCAGGTCCTCGTCTTTCCCGAATTGACGCGGCCGACCTTCGGAGCCGGCGCGGCTTCGGGAATCAAGCCGCCGCAGCTGATCCCGCCGCTGACGCTGCCAGGCACCGCGCCCAAGCAGCCGCAATTCGTCCTGCAGCCCCCGGTCATCCTGGGCCCTCAATTGAGCCTGGCGGGGGTCTCCTCGGCGTCCTTCTCACCGGTGAGACAGCCGAGCCTGCTCAACCTGACCTTCACGCTCGTGCCGGTGCAGGACCCGAGCGACCCGGTCGTGCGATCGACGCAGAACATCGTCAAGCTGGTCCAGGACATCCCGGTCAACAGCAGGTTCAAGGCTCAGATCCTGTCGTTCATCCCGAAGCCGTTCAAGTCGATCAGCGAGCCGACGGCCGGGCTCGATGTCGATATCGGGATCCCGAAATATTCCCCGCTCGATCCCAACAAGATCAGCCAATCCGGCAGCGCGCAGTACAATCTCCGGCTCACCGGGCGGCCGGGCGGAGCGACGCCGCTCGTCATGCTGCAAGGCCGGGCCGAAGGCGAGATCGAAATCGACTACACCGGCAAGGCGCAGTCGAACTATTTCAAGGCGACCGTCACCTGCAATTTCTTCCTCGGCGTCGTCGGGACTTTTTGACCGGACCGCCGCAGGCATCGCGACCTTAAGCCCGTCAGCCGCCGAAGCTGTTGCTCTTCGGGAAGCCCTTGGGCGGCAGACGGCCGGACTCGGCGCGGTGGCCGAGCCATTCGAGCAGATCGCCCTGCGGCACCGTCCAGGTCCGGCCGGAGGTGTCGAGCCAGGTCAGTCCATCAGCCAGCTTGAAGGTCTTGGCGTCGGAGAGGCCGCCATCCTTGTAGCGCTGCAGGCGCACGCCCTTGCCGCGCCCCATCTCCGCGACTTCCGAGATCGGGAAGCAGAGCAGCTTGCGGTTCTGACCGATGATCGCGACATGGTCGCCATCGGCCGGCACGGCCAGCATGGCGACGGTCGTTCCATCGACATTCAGGACCTGCCTCCCTTTACGCGTATTGGCGACGACGTCGTCCGCAGGCGCGACGAAGCCCCTGCCCTCGCTCGTCACCATCAGCAGCTTCGAACCAGGCTTGTAGGCGAAAGCCGAGACGATCTCGGCCGTCTCCTCGAGCTCGATCATCAGGCGGATCGGATCGCCGAAGCCGCGCCCGCCCGGCAGCTTCGAGGCCTCCAGCGTGAAGACCTTGCCGTTCGAGGCGAGCACCAGCACCTTCGCCGTCGTCTCGGTGAAGAAGGCCGTCTGGAGCGTGTCGTCGCCCTTGAAGGAGAAGCTGGACTTGTCCTGGACATGGCCCTTCAGCGCGCGGATCCAGCCCTTCTTCGAGATCACGACCGTGATCGGCTCGCGCTCGACCATGGCCTGAGTCAGGTCGATATCGGTGGTATCGGGCATATCCGCGAAATCGGTGCGGCGCTTGCCGATCGCCGTCTCCGGGCCGAAGGTCTTCTTCACCTGGCGGATGTCCCAGGCGATGGTCTTCCACTGGGTCGCCTCGGAGCCGAGCAGTTCCTCGATCTGCCCCTTCTCCTTGGTCAATTCGTCGAGCTCGGTCTTGAGCTGCATCTCCTCGAGCTTGCGCAGCGCGCGCAGGCGCGTGTCGAGGATCGCGTTGGCCTGGACCTCGGTGAGCTCGAAGACCTTCATCAGCTCGATCTTCGGCTCGTCCTCCTCGCGGATGATTTTGATCACCCGGTCGAGGTCGAGATAGACGATCAGCAGGCCGCGCAGGATTTCCAGCCGCTTGTCGATCTGGCCGAGCCGGTAGCGCGAACGCCGCTGGAGCACCTCGCGGCGATGGTCGAGCCAGGCGCGCAGCGCCTCGGCGAGGCCGAGCACGCGCGGCACCAGCCCGCCGGTCAGCACGTTCATGTTCATCGGAATGCGCGCTTCGAGCTCGGAGAGCCTGAACAGCGATTCCATCATCAGGTTGGCATCGACATTGCGGGCGCGCGGCTCGATGACGATGCGGATGTCCTCGGCGGATTCGTCGCGCAGATCCGCGACCAGAGGCAGCTTCTTGTCGTTGAGCAGCTCCGCGATCTTCTCGATCAGCCGGCCCTTCGAGACCATGTAGGGGATCTCGGTGACGACGACCTGCCAGGCGCCCCGCTCAAGGTCCTCCTTCAGCCAGCGCGCGCGGGTGCGGAAGGCGCCGCGCCCGGTGCGGTAGGTCTCCGCCATCGAGGCGCGGGTCTCGACGATGATGCCGCCGGTCGGGAAATCCGGCCCGGGCACGAAGGTCATGAGCTGCTCGGAGGAGGTCTCCGGGTGCTGGATCAGGTAGAGCGCGGCGTCGCAGAGCTCGGCCGCGTTGTGCGGCGGGATCGAGGTCGCCATGCCGACCGCGATGCCCTGCGAGCCGTTGGCGAGCAGATTCGGGAAGGCGGCCGGCAGTACGACCGGCTCCTCGTCCTCACCGTTATAGGTCTCGCGGAAATCGACTGCGTCCTCGTCGATGCCGTCGAGGAGCAGGCGCGCGACCTCGGTCATGCGCGCTTCGGTGTAACGATAGGCGGCGGCGTTATCCCCGTCGATATTGCCGAAATTGCCCTGCCCGTCGACGAGCGGGTAGCGCTGGGCGAAATCCTGCGCGAGGCGCACCAGCGCGTCATAGACCGACTGGTCGCCATGCGGGTGGAACTTACCGATGACGTCACCGACGATGCGGGCGCATTTCTTGTGAACCTGGCCGGGGTCGAGCCGGAGCAGACGCATCGCATGGATGATGCGCCGGTGGACCGGCTTCAAGCCGTCGCGCGCATCCGGCAAGGCGCGGTGCATGATGGTGGAGAGCGCATAGGCGAGATAGCGTTCTTCGAGCGCCGATTTCAGATCGATGCGCTCGGCTCCATCCTCCGGCGGCGGATCGATCGGTTTGCCCATACGCTGTCAGCCCTCTTCCCGTCCAAATTCGCGCCGATCCTGATCGTCCGGAGCATTGCTCCCCGCGGAAACCGGCACCCGCTTCTTCGCGCCATGCTCTATGGCACAGCACGAATCAGCCCGCCAGAACAATGCAGGTACACACGCATGCGCGCAAACGCCGGAGCGGCCATTTTGCGTTCAATCGGTGGATGAATTCGCGGCCAAGCGCGTCGCCAGCTCGACCAGCCGGGCGCGCTCCGGCGGCTCCTGCAAGCCGCGCGGCTCGAAGAGGTGCCGGCGCAGGAAAAAGCCGGTCAGGGCGAAGCCCGACAGGATGTCGGCGGCGGAGGGCTGGCGTCCGCCCTGCCCCTCGACGAGAAAGGCCGGGAGCTTCAGCAGCCGGTCGAGATAGGGCTGCGCCGCCGGGCGGCTGACGGCCTTGCCGGATTTCGGTGAGACATGGCTGAGGTCATCGGGCGTGCCGGTTACGGCGCAGCGGGCGAGATCGAGCCCGAAACCGAGCTCGGAGAGCATGGCGAGCTCGAAGCGCACCACCAGCGGCGGGGCGAGCTGCGGCTCGTCGAGATGCTCGACGAGGACGGCGAGCCCCTCATAGAGACCCGGATGCGGATCGCGCTCCGGCAGGAGACGCAAGAGGCCCGCAATGGTCGCCAGCCCATAGAGCGCGACCGGTGTGGCCATCAATCGCGCGGCATGGGAGGTCAGCAACTCCACCTTGTACTCGCCGAGATGCTCGTCGAGACGAGCCCGCCATGTCAGCGCGACCCGGTTGCCGGGCTGGAGCAGCGGCTGCGTCTTCTGCGAGCGCCCGCCGCGAACGAGGCCGAGATGGCGGCCGTGGAAGCGCGTCATCACCTCCAGGATCACGGCGCTTTCGCCATGCCCCCTCAGCCCGATGACGGTGCCCTCGTCGACCCATTCCATGGACTGGATGTAGGGCAGACAAGCGCAGGAAGGAACCGCGTCATGGTCGGGCTTGCCCCGACCATCTCGGAAACCAGCCATCTCGTCATGAGATTCTCGGGTCTGCGCTTCGCTTCGCCCGAGAACGACGCTCGTCGGCCTCACGCATATTGCGCCACGCCGGCGCCGAAGGACCAGTTCTCGCGTGCCGTCTCGACGAGATTGATGAAGATGTCGTCGGAGCGCAGGCCGGGATCGCGGCGCAAATTCTCGTGGATCCTCGCGAACAGCGCCTTCTTCTGCGTCACGCCGCGCGAGGCGCTGACGGTGATCTGGATGACCACCATCGCATCCGAGCGGTCGAAGCCGAAATAATTGGCGTCGTAGATGAACTCGCCGGCATCGTGCCGGTGGACCAGCGCGAAGAGATCGCCCTCAGGCACCTCGAAGGTCTCGCGCAGCGCCTTGTAGACGCCATCGACGATGGCGGCGGGCTCGGAGGCCGGGCGGCCGCGGCGCATGGAAATCCGGATCAGGGGCATGGTCGTCTCCTTTGGCGGCGAAGCGCGATCCCGCGCCGATCGCCGATGGAGAGAAGCTAGCGTTGAAACGACAAACATAAAACCGTATCATACGAGATATCAGAGATACGGATTCTTGATTTATGAGCTCCCCTGCCCTCGACGTGGACGCCGTCGCCGCCTTCCTGCAAGCGGCCGAGCTCGCCAGCTTCACACGCGCGGCGGAGGCGCTCGGCTCGACGCAATCGCTGGTCAGCACCAGAATCAAGCGTCTCGAAACCACGCTCGGCCGGCTGCTGCTGCAACGCCATCCGCGCCTCGTGCGATTGACGCCGGAAGGCGAGCGCTTCCTGCCGGCGGCGCGGGAATTCCTGGCGGCGCATGGCCGGGCGCTCGCAGCCTTCACCGAGGAGCCGGAGCGTATCGCGGTCGGCATCAGCGAACAGGCAGCGGGGCCCGACATCCCGCTCCTGCTCTCGCGTCTGGCGGCGCATGATCCCGGCCTCGTCGTCAATCTCCGGATCGAGCCGTCAAGCCTGCTGGAAGCCGCCTTCGAGGCCGGGGAGCTCGACGTCGTGCTGGTCCGGCGGGTCGGGGGAGGCAGGACCGGCGAGGTGCTGCGCGAGGATGTCTTCGGCTGGTTCGCTTCGCCTGCGCTGACGCCCTGGCCGGAAGCGCCGCTGCCGATGATCAGCCTCGTCACCGAGTGCCGCCTGCGCCGCCACGCCATCGAAGCCCTGACCCGCTGCGGCCGCCCCTGGCGCGAAGCCTTCATCGGCGGCGGCATGGCGGCGGTGCTGGCGGCGGTCTCAGGTGGGTTGGGCGTCAGCCCGCTCGCCAGCCGCATCGCGCCGCGCGACGCGGTCGATGTCGGGGCGGATTGGGGCCTGCCGCCGCTCGGCCGCTCGCAGGTCGTGCTGCGCAGCCAGGTTTCCAGCGCGCGCGGGCGCTCCTTCGTCCGCGAACTCGCGGCGGCGTTCCGGGGGTGAGCCTCGTGGTAAGGCTGCCGTCATCGGGAATGACAGGCGTGCCCCGGAAGAACGGCCCTATCCCAGCACGCGCTCGACCCGGCTGATCTGACGCTTCTCGCGCAATTCGCTGATGATCGCCGAGAGGTGCTTCAGGTCCCAGACCGTCAGATCGATGGTCACATCGGTGAAGTCCGGATTAGGGCGGTTCATCTGGACGGCGTCGATGTTGCCGTCATGCTCCGCGATGATCGTGGTGATCTGGGCGAGCGAGCCGGGCTCGTTGATCGACTTCAGCGCGATCCGCGCCGGGAAGCGCTGCGGCACCTTGTCGTCGAGATCCCAGCGGACATCGAGCCAGCGATCGGGCTCATTGTCGAAGGCGGCGAGTGCGGGCGACTGGATCGGGTAGATCGTCACCCCCTCGCCCGCCGTCAGGATGCCGACGATGCGGTCGCCCGGCACGGCGCCGCCCTGCGGCGAGAAGCGCACCGGCAGGTCGCGCCCAAGGCCCCGGATCGGAATGGCGTCGGCGCTGGGCTCGCCCGGCAGCTTGAACTTCAGGTTCTCGCCCTTGCCGAGTTCGAACCAGCCCTTGCCGCTCGCCGTGGCCGCGGCCGGCTTGGGCTCGCCGGCCGTGCGCTTCTCCGGCTCCAGATCGGGGTAGACGGCCTTGACCACATCGCCCGAATACATCTCGCCGCGGCCGACGGCGGCCAGCACATCGTCCACCGTGCTGCGCGCGAGGCGCTTCAGCGCCGCCTTCAGCTTCTCGTCGGAGAAGGCCTTCTCGGCGCGCGAGAAGGCGCGTTCGAGGATCTGGCGGCCCAGGCCGGCATATTGCCGGCGCACCGCGACGCGGGTGGCGCGGCGGATGGCGGCGCGGGCCTTGCCGGTGACGACGAGGGATTCCCAGGCGGCAGGCGGAGCCTGCCCCTCGGCGCGGGTGATCTCGACCTCGTCGCCGTTCTGCAATTCGGTCAGCAGCGGGGCGATGCGGCCGTTGATCTTGGCGCCGACGGCGCTGTTGCCGACATCGGTGTGGACGGCATAGGCGAAGTCGATCGGCGTCGCGCCGCGCGGCAGGGCGATGAGCCGCCCCTTCGGCGTGAAGCAGAAGACCTGGTCGTGGAAGAGCTCGAGCTTGGTGTGCTCGAGGAACTCCTCGGGGCTGTCACCCTCGGCCAGCAGATCGACGGTGCGGCGCAGCCATTGATAGGCGCGGCTCTCGTCGACGAGCTGCATCGGCTCGCCCGGGCGGCCATCCTTGTAGTGGGCATGGGCGGCGATGCCGTATTCGGCGATGCGGTCCATCGAATCGGTGCGGATCTGCAGTTCGACGCGGCTGTGGCCGGGGCCGACCACCGTGGTGTGGATCGAGCGGTAGTCGTTCTGCTTGGGCGTCGAGATGTAGTCCTTGTAGCGGCCCGGCACCATCGGCCAGGTCATGTGGACGATGCCGAGGACGCGGTAGCAATCCTGCGGCTTCTCGACGATGACGCGGAAGCCGAAGATGTCCGACAACTGCTCGAAGGAGACGGATTTCCGCTCCATCTTCTTCCAGATCGAATAGGGCCGCTTGCGGCGGCCATGGACCTCTGCCTCGATGCCGCTGGCCGCGAGCTTGTCTTTCAGGTCGCGCTCGATCTCGCCGATGACCTTGCCCTCGCGCGCGGTCACCTCCTCCAGCCGCTTGGTGACGGTGGCATGCGCCTCCGGCTTGATGTGGCGGAAGGCGAGCTCCTCCAGCTCCTCGCGCAATTCCTGCATGCCCATGCGGCCGGCAAGCGGGGCGTAGATCTCGATCGTCTCCTCGGCGATGCGCAGGCGCTTTTCCGGCGGGACGAAATGCAGGGTGCGCATGTTGTGCAGCCGGTCGGCCAGCTTCACCAGCAGCACGCGGATATCGTCGACGATGGCGAGCAGGAGCTTGCGGAAATTCTCGCCCTGCGCCGCCTTCTTCGAGACGAGGTCCAGCTTCTTGATCTTGGTGAGCCCGTCGACGAGCCGGCGGATATCCGGCCCGAACAGGTTCTCGATCTCCTCCAGCGTCGCCGCCGTGTCCTCGACCGTGTCGTGCAGCACCGCCGCGACGATGGTGGCATCGTCGAGCTTCAGGTCCGTCAGGATCGCGGCGACTTCGAGCGGATGCGCGAAGAAGGGATCGCCGGAGGCGCGCTTCTGCGTGCCATGGGCGCGCATGGCATAGACATAGGCCCGGTTGAGCAGGTCCTCGTCGGTACTCGGATTGTAGCTCCTGACCCGGTCAACGAGCTCATATTGCCGCATCATGCCCATGCGGGCCCCAGCCTCAGCCTACGATCATTGCAACGCATTATTATTTGCACAGGTCTGGGCGGCAGCAAGGCGCTTTTCCGAGTATCGGGCATGAAAAAGCCCGGCAGTGCCGGGCTTTAGAGCAAAACGGTGAAGAAATTCCCCGACGGGAATCAATCCTCGTCGTCGGCGCTCTCGGTCGGCGGCACAAGGCCGTCGAGGCCGCGCAGCAGGTCTTCCTCGCTCATGCGGTCGAACTGGACTTCGTTGTCCGAGGTCGCGGCGCTCGTGGGGCTGGCGAGCAGCGGGACGGTCTCCGGCTCCGGCTCGTCGACCTCGACATGCTTCTGCAGCGAGTGGATCAGCTCTTCCTTCAGATCCTCGGGCTTCAGCTTCTCTTCGGCGATCTCGCGGAGCGCGACGACGGGGTTCTTGTCGTTGTCGCGCGCCACCAGGATCGAAGAGCCCGAAGCGATGTTCCGAGCGCGATGAGCCGCGAGCAGGACCAGCTCGAAGCGGTTGTCGACCTTGTCGATGCAGTCTTCAACGGTAACGCGAGCCATGGCGGCTCCTTCCGATCTCGGCGATGCAGGGAGATGAATCTGCGACGGCCATACAGGCAAAGCCGCCGCGATGCAAGAATTTCGCTGGCTGAGATACAAGCCGCCGGCGGCAAACGTCAACCGAGCGGCCGCCCTCCGCGGTCATTCCGGACAAGCCGCATCGCGGCGCCGATCCGGAATCCATCATAGAGCACGGCACCTTACGATGGATTCCGGGTCAAGCCCGAAATGACGGTGGATTCAGGCGCGCATCCGCCGCACCAGATCGTCGAGCGTCGGGTCGAAGCGCGCGCCCTCCTCCGCCGCGGTCTTGCCGCCCATGGCCGGCAGCTCGTGCGGCGCGAGCGCGGCGAAGCGCATGCGCATGGTCGTCGCCACGCCTTCGCCGAAGGCGATGGCCTCGCGGTTGCCGATCGAGGAGAGGAAGGCGATCGTGCTGGCGGAGGCGTCCGAGATCGCCGAGCGGATGATCTGCTGGTCGCGCTCATTGGCGAGGCGCATCGCGAAGATCGTCGAGCACTGCGACATGATCGTCGGGTCCAGTTCGCCCGGGCGCTGGGTCACGACACCGAGATAGGCGCCGTATTTGCGGCCTTCCTTGGCGATGCGGGCGATGGCCTGGCGCGTCGGCGCGAAGCCGAGCTGCGGATCGGACGGCACGTAGCGATGCGCCTCCTCGCAGAGCACGAGCACCTCGATCGCACCCTGGCTGGCGACCGCCAGCTCGAAAGCGAGGCGCGACAGCACGGAGGCGACCGCATTGACCACCTCGCCCGGCAGGCCGCCGAGCTGGAAGGCCGTGATCGGGCGGCCATGCATGGGAACGCGGAAGATCTGGCCGAGGATCGGCGCCATGGTCTCGTACATGTTGGCGCGGCCGAACATGAAGCGGTAGCGCGGATCGGCATGGAGCGATTCCAGCCGGACCTTGAGCGAGCGCAGCGCGGCGCGGGGCCAGCGCTGCTCGTGCAGGCCGATCAATTCGTCGATGATGGCGAAGACGTCCTTGAGCCGGTAGGGCGTCGGCGCATCATGGCTCGCCTGGGCCTGCACCGGCTCCGGCCCGGCCGCGCGCGGGCCGCCGATATCGAGCGGGCGCTTCAGCAGCGAGGAACCGAGATCCCGCGCCAGATCCGGCGCGGTCGGCGTGCGGTAGCGGGTGCGCGCCGCGGCCACGACCTCGCGCAGGATGTCGGGCTCGTCGTCCAGCGCCGGACGCCCGCGGAAGACGACCTCGGCCAGCTCCTCCTGCTTGAACATCCAGAACGGCAGATCGAGCGCGTCGCCGTCGATCGTCAGCGCAAGCTCGGGAAAGGCGCTCGAATATTCGTTGTGCGGGTCGAGAATGAGCACGCGCAGGCGCGGGCGGACGGCGACGGCCTTGCGCAGCAGCAGCGCGACCGCGCTCGACTTGCCGACGCCGGTGGTGCCCAGCAGCGCGAAATGGCGGGAGAGCATGTCCTGGATGTTCACGGTCGCGGGGATGCTCGCATCCTGCGTGATCTGGCCGATCACCACGCCGCCGCGTTCGCCGAGATCATGCACCAGCGCGAGATCGCCGGTGCGGATGCGGTGCGCCACGGCGCCGATCGGCGGATAGTTGGTGATGCCGCTCTGGAAGCGCGTCTTGCCGTCCGAGCCCTCCAGCACCTCACCGAGAAACTCGACCTCGATCCGGATCGGATTCTCGGCCGTGTCGGTCCAGGCCGCCTCGACCGCATGCACGCGATAGACCAGCGCCACGATGCGGCTGCTGCCGAGATTGATCGAGATCATGCGGCCGATCGCCCAGGCGTCGCCGGCCAGCCAGCTTCCCGTCGAGACGGCGCTGAGGATCGTGGCGCGCGCGCCATCGCAGGCGATCACGCGGCCGAGCACGCGCTCCGGCGGCTGCTTCGTGTCGCGCCGGTCCGGCATGGCGTCGCTTTCGAAGATGCCCGATTTCACGGCTAGCTGCATCGCCTTCCCCGTCCCTGTGCCGACCATAAGTAGAGACGGCCCGGTTACGATTGACTTCATGGCGGCCGGCTCATGGATTCGCGGTTAGCAAACCGCAAAGCCGTTCGCTCGCCTTGGCCGTTTCAGGGCCCATCCCGCGAACCGATCAGAATTGGTGGCCCTGCCATCACATTCGCTGCATTGAGCCCAGGGGTCCGTTTCGTCTATGCACGGCGATACGAAATAAGGGGGCGGATCATGGCCGAGCGGCTGCGTCTGGGTGTGAACATCGACCATGTCGCGACGGTGCGTAACGCACGCGGCGGCGCCCTGCCCGATCCGGTGCGCGCGGCGCATCTGGCGATCAAGGCGGGGGCTGACGGCATCACCGCCCATCTGCGCGAGGACCGGCGCCATATCCGCGACGAGGACATGGCCCGGTTTGCCGCGGAACTGACGAAGCCGCTCAATTTCGAGATGGCCGCCACCGACGAGATGATGGTGCTGGCGGAGCGCTTCCGGCCGCACGCGGCCTGCCTCGTGCCCGAAAAGCGCGAGGAGCGCACCACCGAGGGCGGCCTCGACGTCGTCGGCCAGCAGGCCCAGCTCGCGCCGCGCATCGCCCGACTGAAGGCCGCCGGCTGCCGCGTCTCGCTGTTCATCGAGCCGGACGAGGCGCCGATCGCGATCGCGGCGAAGCTGGGCGCGCCCGTCGTCGAATTGCATACCGGAAGCTGGTGCCATGCCGTCGCCGATGGCGATGCCGCGAAGGCCGAGGCGGAGTTCCAGCGGCTGAAGAGCGGAGCGGCCTATGCGGCCGGGCTCGGCCTCGAGGTCCATGCCGGGCACGGGCTCGACTACGCGACGGCCCGCAAGCTCGCCGCGGTGCCGGCCTTCGCGGAATTCAACATCGGCCATTTCCTGATCGGCGAGGCGATCTTCGTCGGGCTCGAAGCCGCGATCACGGCCATGCGTCAGGCCATGGACGAAGGGCGCGCGGCGATTTAAGTCGGGGGCATGATCCTCGGCATCGGCTCCGATCTCTGCGACATCACGCGCATCCAGAAGTCGCTCGACCGCTTCGGCGAGCGCTTCACCCATCGCATCTTCACTGAGGGCGAGCGGGCGAAATCCGACCGGCGCGCGACGCCGGCTGCGTCCTATGCCCGCCGCTTCGCCGCCAAGGAGGCCTGCTCCAAGGCGCTCGGCACCGGCATGCGTGCCGGTGTGTTCTGGCGCGATATGGAAGTGGTCAACTTGCCCGGCGGGCGGCCGACGATGCGGCTCACCGGCGGCGCGGCCGAGCGGCTGAAGGCGATGACGCCGGCCGGTTTCGAGGCCTTCGTCCATGTCTCGCTGACCGACGATCCGCCGATGGCGCAGGCCTTCGTGGTGATCGAGGCTCGGCCGGCTGGCGGCTGAAAGCACGGCGCGCCGTCATCTTCAACCGAACAAAAAAAGGCCGGCGCTGGTGGCGCCGGCCTCATTTTGAGCCTGAAAGCTCGAGCCTGGCTTATTCGGCCGGCTGGGTGCCGCTGACGACGCCCTGCGGCTCGTCGCTCAGCCAGCGATAGATCACGCCGCCGAGGATGCCGCCGAGCAGCGGCGCCACCCAGAACAGCCAGAGCTGCTGAAGGGCCCAGCCGCCGACGAACAGCGCCGGACCGGTGCTGCGGGCCGGATTCACCGAGGTGTTCGTCACGGGGATGCTGACCAGATGGATGAGGGCGAGGCCCAGGCCGATGGCGAGCGGCGCGAAGCCGGCCGGCGCCTTGCCATGGGTCGAACCCATGATGATGAAGAGGAACATCATCGTCATCACGACCTCCATCAGGAAGGCCGAGACGAGGTTGTACTTGCCGGGCGAATGCTCGGCATAGCCGTTCGAGGCGAAGCCGCCGGCGAGATCGAAGCCAGGCGCGCCACGCGCGATGACATAAAGGAGGCCCGCGGCGACGATCGCGCCGACGACCTGCGCCACGATATAGGGGACCACCTGCCCGCCGGGGAAACGCCCGCCGGCCGCGAGGCCGACCGTCACCGCCGGGTTGAGATGGCAGCCGGAGATATGTCCGATGGCATAAGCCATCGTGACGACCGTGAGGCCGAAGGCGAGCGAAACGCCGAGCAGACCGATACCCACATTCGGAAAGCCGGCGGCAATGACGGCGCTACCGCAGCCAGCAAAAGTAAGCCAAAACGTGCCGATGGCTTCGGCGGCATATTTCTTTGCATTCATTAAAATAACCCCCGATTGAATACTCGCGAACACTGGCCTTGCGCCGGAGATTCGTCAACATCCGACCTCCGCGTCCGGAGCATGGACGCCGGCTCAACCTTGCTGCTTCTGCTGCATTGCATCATCGGCATGGCAGGCACCGCAGAAGGCCGCCGTCGCCGCGGAATCGCCATAGTGCGAGCGCCTTAACCTCGGCGAGATCGCCAGGCACGACGGGCGGATCGGCGACCCTGCACCGGGAGAGCGCATGGCGGCCCATCCCCTTGTCAGGGCAGAGGATTGCGCGGAAAAGTGGTTTCCACTTTGCGGCCCGATGCTGTAGACCGCGCGCTGGATCGCAGTCTGGATCACCGCGCGCCCCAGGGGACGCGCGGTGATCCGTATATTTTATGATCGCACCGGATGTGTCCGGAAAGTGGAGTCCGCTTTCCGGTCCGATGCTGCAGGGAGCGCCCGCGTGGCCAACGACGTCGACAGCAAAACCAAGGCGGCCAAGGAAGAAGGCGGCATCCTCGAGACGATCAAGGTGGTCGTCCAGGCCCTTCTGATCGCGCTCGTCATCCGCACCCTGCTGTTCCAGCCCTTCAACATCCCGTCCGGCTCGCTGATCCCGACATTGCTGATCGGCGATTACCTGTTCGTCTCGAAATACACCTACGGCTATTCGCGCTACTCGATTCCGTTCGGGCCTCCGGTGATGTCCGGCCGCGTCTGGGCGGCCGAGCCCAAGCGCGGCGACATCGCCGTCTTCAAGCTGCCGAGCGACAATTCGACCGATTACATCAAGCGCGTCATCGGCCTGCCCGGTGACCGCATCCAGATGATCGAAGGCATCCTCAACATCAACGGCCAGCCGGTGAAGCGCGAGCGCATCGCCGACTATGTCACGAGCGACAATTGGGGCCGCAACGTCCCGGTGATCCGCTATGTCGAGACCCTGCCCAACGGCGTGAGCCACGAGATCATCGAGCGCGAGGGCGACACCGGCACCTTCGACAACACGCAGGTCTTCACCGTGCCGCCCGGCCATTTCTTCATGATGGGCGACAACCGCGACAACTCGCTCGACTCGCGCGACCGCAGCGTCGGCTACGTGCCCTTCGAGAACCTCGTCGGGCGGGCGGAGATCATCTTCTTCTCGATCGACGAGGGCGCTTCGGCCTGGAAGATCTGGGAATGGCCCTCCACGGTTCGCTGGAACCGGATCTTCAGCACCATCAAGTGAGCAAAGCGGCTGAAGGCGGGCGCAAGGCCCCGGACACGGCGCGGCTCGAAGCCACGCTCGGACATCGTTTCAACGACAAGGCCCTGCTGGCGACGGCGCTCACCCATATGAGCGCCGAGGAATTGCGGCTGGCGAGCTATCAGCGCCTGGAATTCCTTGGCGACCGCGTGCTCGGCCTCTCGATCGCGGACATGCTGTTTCGGCGCTATCCGCAATCCGAGGAAGGCGATCTCTCGCGCCGGCTCGCCGATCTCGTGCGCAAGGAGACCTGCGCCGAGGTGGCTCAGAGCTGGAATCTCGGCCAGTTCATGCGGCTCGGCGACGGCGAGATCCTGGGCGGCGCCCGCAAGAACAAGGCGATCCTGGCGGATGCCTGCGAGGCGATCATCGGCGCGGTCTTCATCGATGGCGGCTACGAGGCGGCGCGCGCGCTGGTCGAGCGCGGCTTCGGCGAGCGGCTGATGAAGCCGGTGCGCCCCTTGCGCGACGCCAAGACCGCGCTGCAGGAATGGGCGCAAGGCAAGGGCTACCCGACGCCGACCTATAGCGAGCTCGGCCGCTCGGGGCCGGACCACGCGCCGGTTTTCATGGTCGCGGCGAAGATCACCGGGCTCGAGGACGCGGAAGCGCGCGGTCCATCGAAACGGCTGGCCGAGCAGGCCGCTGCCGAAGCTTTTCTGAAACGCGAGGGTTTGTGGAACGACAAGCCGGAGGGCGACAATGTCTGAGGCCAACCAACCCACACGCTGCGGCTTCGTCGCGCTGATCGGCGCGCCGAATGCCGGCAAGTCGACGCTGCTCAACCAGCTCGTCGGCGCCAAGGTCTCGATCGTCTCGCGCAAGGTGCAGACGACGCGCACGCAGGTGCGCGGCATCGCCCTGTCGGGGCCGACGCAGGTCATCTTCGTCGATACGCCCGGCATCTTCGCGCCCAAGCGCCGGCTCGACCGCGCCATGGTGACGAGCGCCTGGGGCGGCGCCACCGACGCCGACCTGATCGGCGTACTGATCGACGTCGCCCGCTTCGAGCATGAGGAAAACACCGCGCTGCTGGAGAAGCTCTCCGAGCTGAAGCAGCCGAAATTCCTGATCCTCAACAAGATCGACACGGTGGCGAAGGAAAAGCTGCTCGAGATCACCGCCAAGGTGAACGAGCTCGGCCAGTTCGAGGCGACCTTCATGGTCGCGGCACTGACCGGCTACGGCGTCAAGGACATCCTCGTCTGGCTGGAGAAGCGCCTTCCCCTCGGCCCCTGGCTTTACCCGGAGGACCAGATCTCGGACGCGCCGCTGCGCTTCCTCGCCGCCGAGATCACCCGCGAGAAGATCTTCGAGCGGCTGCATGACGAACTGCCCTATCGCTCGACGGTCGAGACCGAGAGCTGGCAGCAGCGGCCCGACGGCTCGGTCCGCATCGAGCAGACGATCTATGTCGAGCGCGAGGGCCAGCGGAAGATCGTGCTCGGCGAAGGCGGCCAGACCATCAAGGCGATCGGCCAGAAGGCGCGCGTCGAGATTTCCGAGGCGGCCGAGGCCAAGGTCCATCTCTTCCTGTTCGTGAAGGTGCGCGAGAACTGGAGCGACGATCCGGAGCGCTATCGCGAGATGGGGCTGGAGTTCCCCAAGGGCTGAGCCGGGCACGGGACAGCCGCCATGCGCAGCGAAAAGGACAGGATGCTCGCGGGCGAGCTCTATCGCGCCGACGATCCCGAACTGGTCGCCGATCAGCGCCGCATCAGCGCCTGGATGGAACGCTTCAACGCCACCACCGCCAGGCCGGAGGAGAGGCCCGCGCTCTTGCGCGAAGCGCTCGGGCATGTCGGGCGCGACGTCACCATCCGGCCGCCCTTCCATTGCGACTACGGCTACAACATCAGCCTCGGCGACGGCGTTTTCCTGAACTTCAACTGCGTCATCCTCGACGTGGTCGCGGTGGCGATCGGCCAGGGCACGCAGATCGGGCCGGGCGTGCAGATCCTGACGGCCGACCATCCGCGCGATCCCGGGGAGCGTGCACGGATGCTGGAATTCGGCCGGCCTGTCGGCATCGGCCGCAACGTCTGGATCGGCGGCGGCGCGATCATCCTGCCCGGCGTCACGATCGGCGACGACGCCATCATCGGCGCAGGCAGCGTGGTCACGCGCGACGTGCCGGCCGGTGCGACCGTCGCCGGCAATCCGGCGCGTCCCCTCGGCCGGAAATGAGCAGGGCATGGACGGGCGCCGGAACGATTGCCGCAAGCCCCGCCCGCTTCACCGGCAGCCCCAACGGAACGGGCCTACGCGACAGATCGCCACGCAATTGTCATATGAAACGAGGCCATTCTCCGTGAATTGACATTGTTCCAACGCGATTGGCCCCCATCTTGAATATTTGATGACATTTCAGCAGGAGTTGTTGCCATGGCCGCCTCACCGCGCATTGCGCTGTTCATCGACGGCGCCAATCTTTATGCAACCTCGAAGCAATTGGGCTTCGACATGGATTACCGCCGGTTGCTGCGCGAGTTTCAGGGACGCGGCAACCTGATCCGCGCGTTCTATTTCACCACGCTGGTGGAGAGCGAGGAGTATTCCTCCATCCGCCCGCTGGTCGACTGGCTCGATTACAACGGCTATCGCGTCATCACCAAGGCTGCCAAGGAGTTCACCGACGCGACCGGGCGCCGGCGCGTGAAGGGCAACATGGATATCGAGCTGGCGATCGAGATGCTCGAGCTCGCGCCGCATCTCGACCAGATCTACCTGTTCTCCGGCGACGGCGATTTCCGGCCGCTGGTCGAAGCCGTGCAGCGCAAGGGCGTGAAGGTCTGGGTGGTCTCGACCATCTCGACCAACCCGCCGATGGTCTCCGACGAGCTGCGCCGCCAGTGCGACGAATTCCTCGACCTCGCCCAGCTCATGCCGAAGATCGGACGCGACCCGGCCGAGCGCAGTGCCCGCAGCGGCGGCGCGCCGGGCGGGCCGGTGACGCCCGGCAATCCCGGGCTGGAGCGGCGCTACGGCATCCGCCAGGGCGACGAGCCGGTCGAGGGGTGAGTTTGGCGCGGGACCGGCGCCGCCCTACCCGCCGCTCTTCAACAACCGCTGCTTGTCGCGATTCCAGTCGCGCTCTTTCTCGGTCTCGCGCTTGTCGTGGAGCTTCTTGCCCTTGCCGAGGCCGAGCTCGACCTTCGCCCTGCCCTTGTCGTTGAAATAGACCTTGAGCGGAATCAGGGCCATGCCCTCGCGCTGGACCGCGCCCATCAGCTTGTTGATCTCCCGCCTGTGAAGCAGGAGCTTCCGCGGCCGGCGGACCTCGTGATTGAAGCGGTTCGCCTCGAGATATTCCGGAATATGGGCGTTGAACAGGAAGAGCTCCGTCCCCATCGGGCCGGCATAGCTCTCGCCGATCGTCGCCTTGCCGCCGCGTAACGACTTGATCTCGGTCCCCTGCAGGGCGATGCCCGCCTCCACGGTTTCCTTGATCTCGTAGTTGAAGCGCGCCTTGCGATTATCGGCGGCGAGCCTGTAGCGCTCTGGATCGGGCTTTTTCATGCGTTCCCGCCGAATCCATGTTCCCTGACGAGCGCCGCCATCGCCTGCGATTCCGATTCAGGATCGGCGCTCAAGCCGTTGAGAACGCCGAGCTTGTCGTCCTCGCGCCGATTCTGGCTGAGCTTGAACTTGCCGATGATCGAGGCGATCTCGACCTCGATGCCGACGATGCCGCGGGTCTGTGCCGCGATGAAGGGCTCGGGCGCGTCGGTCACGGCCCAGGGTTCGGCGCGGGGCGCCTCCTGCTGCCGCGTCAGCGATTCGAGCTGGGCGCGCAGCCAGGCCGGGTCCTCGATGGTGCGGGCGGAACCGCGCACCTGCACCGTGACGTAGTTCCAGGTCGGCACGACCTTGCCGGTCTCGCGCTTGGTCGCATACCAGGCAGGCGTGACATAGCGCTCGACGCCGGTGAAGATCACCAGCGTCTCGGCACCGGCCGCGATCGCCTTCCATTGCGCGTTGGGTCGGGCGAGATGGGCCCGCAGCACGCCGTTCTCGCCGATATCCTCATGCAGGACGAAGGGCACGGGATTGGCGATCAGGCCGCCCTCGCCCACCGTCACCAGCGTGGCGAGCGGATGCTGGCGGATGACCGCGTGCAGTTGCGCGCGGTCCTCGACCTTGAAGTGACTGGGCTCGTACATCGTTCCGGTATCCCTGGCTTCGGCCGGGGCGACCGGTCGAACACAATCCCTATTTAGGCATTCATCAGCCCGGCGAAAACCATGGCCTCGCGGATCACCTTCCCCGTCG
This sequence comes from Allobosea sp. OAE752, assembly GCF_050433265.1. Classification (NCBI taxonomy): domain Bacteria; kingdom Pseudomonadati; phylum Pseudomonadota; class Alphaproteobacteria; order Hyphomicrobiales; family Alloboseaceae; genus Allobosea; species Allobosea sp. OAE752. Next base: position 169,132 of record NZ_JBNPXO010000008.1, on the reverse strand, counting down.
CCGGCGTCACCGGCAGCAGCGGCAGGCGGATCTCCTCCTCGATGCGGCCGAGCAGCTTCAGGCCATGCTTGGCGCCGGCGAGGCCCGGCTCCTTGAAGGTGGCGTCATGGAGCGGCACCAGCCGGTCCTGCACCTTCAACGCCTTGGCGTAATCGCCCTTGAGCGCAGCCTCCATCAGGTCGGCGCAGAGGCGCGGCGCGACATTGGCGACCACCGAGATGCAGCCATGACCGCCGGCCGCCATATAGGCCAACGCCGTCATGTCCTCGCCCGAGAGCTGGATGAAATCCGGCCCCATGGCGTGGCGCTGCTGCGAGACGCGGGCGAGGTTGGCGGTGGCGTCCTTCACTCCGGCGATGTTCTTGAGCTCGTAGAGCCGGGCCATCGTCTCGACCGACATGTCGACCACCGAGCGCGGCGGGATGTTGTAGATGATGATCGGAATGCCGACCGCGTCGTTCACCGCCTTGAAGTGCTGGTACATGCCCTCCTGGGTGGGCTTGTTGTAATAGGGCGTGACGACGAGGAGAGCGTTGGCGCCCGCCTTCTCGGCGTGAACGGCGAGGTCGATGGCTTCCGTCGTGTTGTTGGAGCCGGCACCGGCGATGACCGGAACGCGGCCCTTGTTCTGGGCGACGACGATCTCGACGACGCGCTTGTGCTCGTCATGGGAGAGCGTCGGGCTCTCGCCGGTGGTGCCGACCGGGACGAGGCCGGTCGAGCCGCTCTCGATCTGCCAATCGACCAGCGCCCGCAGCGCAGCCTCGTCGACCTTGCCGTCTTTGAACGGCGTGACCAGAGCGGGCATCGAGCCGGTAAAGGCGGGGTGCTTGGTCATGAGGACGATCCTGAAAGGCAGAAACACGGGGTTACGGGCCGTCACACATAAACCCTCACCTCGCCAAGGCAAAGCCAACAACCCATGAAATTGCGTGGCTTCATAGTTAAGCTTTCATCAACCCGCTTCCCCGACCATCATCCGATGCCAGCACGAGGATGGAGACACGCCATGGCCTCGCCTGCCCTCCGGCGACGATTGCCGGGCGTCCTGCTGCCTCTGATGCTCTGCGCCTCCACGACCCGGGCGGGCGACGACGGCATGCTCGCCAGCCAGCAGACGCTGGCCATGATCCGCGACGTCGAGACCACCAGCTCGCTGCCGCCCTATCCCCCTGCCGCGCTCCCGGGAGACGAAACGGTCAATCTCGAGATGGTGCGCTCGGCGGTCGCGGCCTATCGCAAGGGCGCGCTGGCGGACGGCGACGCCCTCGCAGCGCGGATCGACGAGCCGGGCACCCGCGCTTTGCTGGAATGGGTCGCGATCCATGCCAATGCCGGGGTCGTGCCCTTCACGCGGATCGACGCCTTCCTGCGCGATCACCCGAACTATCCGGCCACCACCCGGTTTCGACGCCGGGCCGAGGAGGCCCTGATCGCAGAAAAGAAGAGCCCCGCCGTCATCCGCGCCTTCTTCCACGGCCGGCAGCCGGTCTCGCCCTCCGGGCGCATCGCGCTGGCGCTGGCGCTCAAGGACGAAGGCAAGAGCGACGATGCGCTCGCCCTCATCCGGCAAAGCTGGCGCAAGGACCCGTTCGGGCAGGCGCTGGAGAAGATCGTCCTGGCGCAATTCGGCGATGCCTTGACCAGGGAAGACCATCGCCTGCGCACCGAGCGCTACCTGTTCCGCCAGGACGGGCCGGCGGCGCTGCGCAGCGCCGCGCGCGTCTCGGCCGACTATGTCCCGCTGGCCCGCGCCCGCATCGCCAGCGCCGCGGCCCGGCGGCCGATCTCCGAGAAGCTGATCTCGGCCGTGCCGGCCTCGTTGCGCGGCGACATCTCCTTCGCCTTCCTGCAGGCGCAGCAGGCGCGGCGCGGCGACAAGCTCGACGATGCCGCCAAGGCCCTGACGGCCATTCCGCGCGACCCGGCGCTGCTGGGCGACGGCGATGGCTGGTGGGAGGAACGGCGCATCCTGTCGCGCAAGCTGCTCGATGCCGGCAATGCGCAGAAAGCCTATGAGGTCGCGGCGGGGCATGGCGCCGAGGACGCGCCCGAACGCATCGAAGCCGAATGGCAGGCGGGCTTCATCGCATTGCGCTTCCTGAAGAACGCCGAGGCGGCGCTGAAGCATTTCGACGCTGCCGCCACCGTGGCGGAGACGCCGATTTCGGTGGCGCGCGCCGCCTATTGGCGCGGTCGCGCCTATGAGGCGCTCGACAAGCCGGAAGAAGCGAAAGCGGCCTTCGGGAAGGCGGCCGAACAGCCCGTCGCCTATTACGGGCAGCTCGCGCGGGCCAGGCTTGGCCTCGCCGACCTGCCGCTGCGGCTCACGGCCGCCGCCGGCCTCGATACGCTGCCGGGCCATCGCGGTGTGCGCCTGCTCTACAAGATCGGTGAGCGCGACCTCGCCAATCTGATGCTCGCCGATCTGGCGCAGCGCCTGCACACGGCCGCCGCGCTGGAGACGATCGCGGCCATCGCCCGCAAGGAGGCCGATGCGCGCACCCTCGTCGCCATCGGCAAATCCGCGCTGCAGCGAGGCTTCCCGCTCGACCAGGCGGCCTATCCGACCCATGGCGTGCCGGATTTCGACGTGCTGGGCGATCCGATGGAGCGCGCCATCGTCCACGCCATCGCGCGGCAGGAAAGCGCCTTCGACCCGACCGCCATGTCGCAGGCCGGCGCGCGGGGGCTGATGCAGATGATGCCGGCGACCGCCCGCGAGACGGCGCGCCGGGCCGGCCTGCCCTTCGACTGGGAGAAGCTGGGGCAGGATCCGCTCTATGCGGCGCGCATGGGCGCGGCCCATCTCAACGACCTGCTCAGGGAATGGCGCGGCTCCTACATCCTGACCTTCGCCGCCTATAATGCCGGCTCGCCCAATGTGAAGAAGTGGATCGCCGCCTATGGCGACCCGCGCGATCCGGAAGTCGATGCCGTCGACTGGGTCGAGCGCATTCCTTTCTCCGAGACGCGCAACTACGTCCAGCGCGTGATGGAGAATCTGCAGGTCTACCGGCAGCGGCTGAACCAGCGTACCGCCTATCTGATCGACTACGACTTGAAGCGGGGCGGCCGACGCGATTAGCTCGGGGGATGGACACCGGCTTCGCTTCCCGCTTCTTCACGGCTTCCGACGGGCTCAGGCTGCATGCCCGCGATTACGGCCCCCTCGCCTCGCCGGCGCTGCCGGTGATCTGCCTGCCTGGCTTCGCCCGTACCGCCGCCGATTTCCACGAGGTCGCACTCGCATTGTCGCAGGACGAGACGAAGCCGCGCCGCGTGCTCGCGCTGGATTATCGCGGGCGCGGCCTCTCGGCCTATGACGCCAACTGGAAGAACTACGACATCCGCGTCGAACTCGACGATTTGATGCAGGTGCTGGTGGTCGCCGGCATCGAGCGGGCGGCGTTCATCGGCACCTCGCGCGGCGGCCTGCTCACCATGGCGCTGGCGGCGGCGCGGCCTGCCGTCATCACGGGCGTGGTGTTCAACGATGTCGGCCCGGTCATCGATGCGCGCGGGCTGCTGCGCATCCGCGGCTATGTCGGCAAACTGCCCAAGCCGCGCAGCTTTTCGGAGGGCGCGGAGATCCTGAAGCGGCTCTCCGACCAGCAATTTCCGCTGCTGGGCGATGCCGAATGGGACTTGATGGCGCGGCGGACCTGGACCGATCGCGACGGGCCGCTGCGGCCGGACTACGACACCAACCTGATGAAGGTGCTGGAAGAGCTCGACCTCGAAGCGCCGCTGCCGGTGCTCTGGCCCTATTTCGAGGCCTTGCAGGGCGTGCCGGTTCTGGCGATCCGCGGCGCGAATTCCGACCTGCTCGCCGAGAAAACCTTGCAGGAGATGGCCGAACGCCACCCGGATTGCGAGACCCATGTGGCGCCCGGACAAGGCCATGCGCCGCTGCTCGGCAGCAAGGACATGATCCGCCGCATCGGCAAGCTTATCGCCAAGGCGGAGCGGCGGGCGGGCTAGATCGCGGCGCGTCCGGTCCGATGCGTCAGGATTTCGCCTTCGCGCGCTCGGCCTTCAGCGTCCGCGAATGCTGCGTGTCGCCGCCATGGGCGAGGATTCCGGCGTCCTCGCGCCAGTTCTCGGAAAGGCCACGGCCGGGCGCCCCTGCGAAGGCGGAGGCATAGCGCATCTCCTCGTCGCCGAGAGCGGCGATCTGGTCGAAATGCCAGATGCCGAGCCGGTTGAGATCGGCTGCGATCGCCGGTCCGATGCCCTTGATCAGCGTCAGATCGTCGGGCTTGCCATCCCGCGCCGCGGCGAGCAGATGTTCCGGCCGCCGCCCTTCGAAGCCGTCGCCTTCGAGCGCCGCGACATTGCCCTGCCCGGCCGAGCCGTCATCACGCGAGGTCTCGACGAGCCCGGCGCGGGCGCGGTCGGCGAATTCCGTGGTCTCGCCGGTGGCCAGGCGCTTCGCCTGACCGACCCAGTCCTCGCGCTCGATGCGACCGTGAAAAGCGAGATAGCCCCCGATCCATTCGACGTTCTCCGGAGTCCAGGCGGCGATCTGCTCGAAATGCCAGATGCCGAGCCCGTGCAGGCGCCCCTCGTTCTGCCGGCCGATCCCCTTGATGAGCTTGAGGTCGTCGGCCTTGCCGCCGCGCGCCTCGGCCAATGCGGCAGGCCTCTGGCCGGGCAGCGCCTCCTCGTTCTCGACGGGCGGAAGCGTCCGGCCGGCATCTGCCGGTGCCTGAACCGCGGCAATGGCGGGCTCGTTGGCCGCAACCGGCACGGCCGTCGATACGGTCGCAACCGAGGCGGTGGCCGTTTCCTTCACATCATCGTCGAGCGGGTGCAGCAGCGTGCCCGCCACGCAGCCGAGCCAATAGACCGCGACGAAGAGCAAGGCCGTTTCGAGCCACATCGCCGCCACGCCGTTGACGAGCTGCAACCAGGCCAGGGCCGCGCCGCAAAGCCAGAGCAAGGCGACGAGGCTCCAGCCACGACTCCAGAAGCGGCGCGCAGACCCGCTCTGGCTGATCCAGCCCATGACGAAGCCCAGCACGAGAGCGGCCAGGAGAAACCAGACGAACCGGCTGGCGAGATAGAGCATGGTCCCCTCCCTACTTCGCCACCGTGAACTGAACCCGGCGGTTCATCTCGCGCGCCTGGGCGGCGCCATAGGGCAACAGCGGCCGCGTGCTGCCATAGCCCTTCACCACGAGCTGGGCGGGATCGATGCCGCGCCGCGCCAGTTCGTCCCGCACGCGCTCGGCCCGCCGCATCGACAGGTCGAGATTGTCGAAGCCGCGCCATTCGCCGTCGCGATTGGCGTGGCCCTCGATGGTGACGCGCGCGCCCGGGCATTTCTTCAGAATGGACGCAGCCTCGCCGATGACGCGCTCGGTCACGGGGTCGAGATCGACCACCGCGGTGCCTTGCGCGAACAGCACCGGGTTCTGCCGGGTCAATCCGTCGAGGTCGTTCTGGCAGCTCGCCGGCGGATCGACGACGCAACCGGTCTGGCGCTGGCTGACGACGACATCCGCGGAGAAGCCGGGCGGCAGGCCCGTCGCGGCGCTGGTCTCGACCTCGCTCCTGATCAGGTCCCGGCAAGTGAGGCCCCGCAACATGACCGTCCGGTCGGTGAGCGTCGCCGAGCCGATGTCGAGCCGCAGCAGATCGGCGAGCACGGCCTTGGCGGCCTGGGCGAAGCCGTCCGGTGCCCCAGGCAGAATCACGGTCGTGTCCTCGAGCTTGCCGGCGAGCGGCGTTTCCGCGACGAGGGCGTGCAACGCCGCGCGCGTCGCCTCATCCGGCAGGTAGCCGGAGAAGGCCGCGCCACCGCGATCGGCCGAGAGCGACAGGCCATAAGGCCGGACCGTCACCGTTGCCATGGCGGACGGCAGCACGAGTCCCGCGGGGCGGGCACCGGCCAGCAAGGCCTGCAAGCCCTGCCAGCCTGCCGCATCGGCGGCTTCGCCCGCGATCGAGAGGGCATTGTCGCGGATCGAGACCGATCCGGCCTTGAGCTTCGACAGCGCCTCCAGCGCGTAGCCGGCCGAAGCGGCGAAGTCGGCGGCAGAGGAGCCGCCCGCCGCAAGCTCCATGCGGTCCTCCACTGTCGCACCGCCGAAGAGCCGTCCGGCCTGTGCGAGAAGGCTGGCTTTGGCCCCCGCATCGGGCACGGCCCCGGACAGCGTCAGCCGCTCTCCGGAAAGCCGGGCCGTCCAGGGGGCGACCGGAACCGGTTTCGCCGGCGGTGCCGGCGCTTGCGGCGCGGCAGCCGAAGCCGCGGGCGGCGCTCCGGATGGGGATGATTGCCCCCGAGTGCCGCGATCGGGTCCGGGCGCCGGAATCACATCATGCAGGACCGGGCCCGGAATCTCCGGCAAGGGCGGCATGACCGGCTCAGGGGGCGCCGGGGGGCATTCGATCGTCGCCTGCGCGACCGAGTCGGGACCATCGAGCTGCGCGATCTGCAGCCGGAGCGCCTGGCAGGCGGCATAATCGCTCGGGCCGAGGCCCGAAAGCTTATAGGCATCGCCATCGATCTCCGCCTTGCCGGTTCTGAGCCGGGCCAGTTCCGAAGCGGCGCGCCTCACCTTTGCGAGGAAAGCGGACGGCGCGCCGATGCCCGGCAACATCCCGTCACGGATCGCGACAGGTGACGGAAAGGCCGTCTGGAAGGCCGCGAGAATCTGCCGTCGCGTCGCCTCGTCGGGAACGAAGCCTTGGATCTCGACCGCGTCGGGCGTCGTGTGGGCCGCACTCCAGCGATAGGGCGAGATCGTCGGCGGCTCGAGCCCGCAGGACACGGCGCTGAACCCGGCAACCGGGGGCTTCGTGCCGATCGCCTCCAAGGCCAGAAACGCCTCGGGGGTTGCGGCCTTGCCCTCGATGCAGAAGCGACCGTCATCCAGCGCGATCCGCCCGGTCGCCAGCCGAGGCAAGGCGGCGATCATCGCGGCGCTCATGGCCGCGAATCCCTGGGGAGCACCGAAAGCGACCGTCTGGCGATCGTCGATCCTGAGACCCGGCAAGGCCGCGCCGGCCGCGGCGACATTGGCATCCGCGACCGCGAGGTCGGGCACGAAGCCACCGATGGTCACGACATTGGGCAAGCGGCTGACGAACCAGGAATAGGGCTTCTGGGCAACGACCTGGGAGAGACCGCCGAGAGCCCGGCGCACGCCGAACTCCCCGCGCAGTTGGGCCATGGCCTTGGCCGCCCCGTCTGACGACATGACCTCGCCGCCGATCGTGACGTCGCGCCCCTCGACCTGCGCGGTCACCGGCCTCGCCCCCGGAGTGGCTCCTGCGCTCGCCTCCACGGCCCGCTCGGCCCGGTTGGCGACATCCCGCTGGATCGCATCGTCGAGAAGCAGATTGCCCGCGCCCCAGAGCAGCGCCAGCGGAATCACGCCCCAGAGCCAGCGCGTCGGTTGAGACATCGTTCGCCCCTCATTCCCCGCCGCCCCCGCAGCGAAGCCAGCCAGATCGCAGCCACGCATCCGCGCGGACGCAACGTCGCGATCCGTTCTTTTATCCCAACACAGGATCGTTCCGACAAGGGGATGCCACGTTTCGGGCCAAGGCTCCAGCCCATCGCCTCGATGGCATTGCAATCAAGGGGTTGGAGCCAATTCCCAAGTTATCGAATCAAGCTGGCGCAGCGCCGTCGTCACCCGCCAGGACCATGCGTCGGGCCGCTCGGCTCAATCAGTCCGGATCGGCCGGAGCCGCCAGCGACGACCATCGGCGGACAGATAGACAACAAAAAAAGCCCCGGGTTTCCCCGGGGCTTCCGACTAGGATCGCGAGAGGCGATCAGAAGTCGCGCTGGATGCGCAGGCGGCCAGCAACCGAGTCTTCCGACTTGATGCCGAGGAGCGCGCTGCGAGCGTTGCCGTTGTTCACGAGGCCGACCGGCGAACGAACATCGAGGTGCGAGTAGAGCACTTCGACGCCGATATCCAGGCCGGAGACCGGCGACCAGATCAGGTTGGCAGCGAGCAGGAACTCCTTCGGGTCAGCCGAGCGAGCGGTGACGCCGTTGAAAGCAACCGCAGCGGCGTCGAGGTACTTGAGCTTCAGCTCAGAGTACGAACCGGTGATCTCGGTGCGCAGGGTGGGGGTCCAGAAGTGGCGGAACGCCGCAACAACCGACCAGCCCTTCGAGTTCTCGACATTGCCGGTGATCGGGTTGATCGCGGCATCAGCCAGCGTCAGACCACCGATGCGGCCGAGGCCGAGGCTGCCAGCGGACCAGCCGAGGTAGCCGAGAGCGCCGTCAGCATAAGCAGCCTGCAGCCAGAAGGCGTCGCCAGCAGCGAGCATCGGCAGGTTGATCTTCACGCCGCCCTGGACGGCCCAGATCATCTCGTCGCCGTTGACAGCGTTGAGAGCCGCAGCCGTGGCGTACTTACGCTGGCCGACAGCGCCGGACAGCTGAGCCGAACCCCAGCCCTGATCGACGCGCAGCGACGCGATCAGATCCGGATAGTCCTGGCCCTGAACGACGGCCGCAGCAGCGGCGCCGCCAACCAGCGCGTTGAAGGCAACGCCCGGCAGCTCGCGGCCGGTCGTGCCCGAGGTGCGGTCTTCCGCCGAGATCGTGGCCGAGAAGCCCGAACCGAAGGTGGCGGTGTAGGCCAGCAGGTTGACGCGCGAGTCAGCCGTACGAACCGAAGCGAAGTTCAGGTCCGAAGCGTAGAAGTCGAAGAACGACTGAGCGCGACCAGCGGTGATCGGGCCGAACTGGACGAAGGCCAGGTCGAGCAGCGAGCCGGTGGAGGTCGACGAAGCGCCGCGGACGAAGCCCGGGACGGTCGCGCCGACGTTGAACGGGGTGACGCCGCCGGCGCCGTAGATGCCGGTGTTGTTCGTCAGCTCGTAGCGGATGAAGGTGCGCAGCGTGCCGTAGGCGGTCGCGGTGCGGACGTCGATGTTCAGACGGCCACGAGCGCGGGTGCCGTAGGCATCCTGATAGTCGCTGTAGCGGGTGCCGATAGCGTACTCGGCGCGAACGCGGCCCGAGATGCGCAGGCAGGAGTCGGTGCCCGGGATGTAGAAGAAGCCGGCACCGTAGGCGGTGCAGACGCGAACGTATTCGACCGGAGCGGCCTTCCGCGAGGGAAGGTCAGCGGCCTGAGCCCCGGCGACCGCGGCGATGCCGGCGGCGGAACCGAGGAGGAGGCTCTTGACGAGCTTCATTTGGTAACCTCCAAAAGAGTTTCGAGACCCTCGGGCTTCGGCTTGCCCCCCGCCCCAGACTTGTCGTCTGATCGCAGAACCTGCCTCTTCCCGGTCTTTCGCCCACGTCCCTGACCCAATTCAGAGGCGAAGACGAAAAACAGCGACCGGGAACGTCCCGACGCATTTCCACCATACGAAAGCGGACTTGCCGATCAACCATGATCGGACCCCAGAGGTCGCCTGGGGGGTGCTTTGGAAACTGGTGTTGCAGGCGAGCCACGCTTTGACCGCCGAAATTCACAAAGCGTTAACCAGACCAGCCCGCGAGGCCGGTGTTTTGGCGCTGCAACATGGCTTTGACGGCGAATCTCGGGGGCGAATCCCCGTATGCCGGCCGAATCCCGCGAGTCAGTATTCCCACTCGGCGCCGACGCCGACCGCAGCGCTGCCATCCGCGCCCGTCTCGGCCTGCAGCTTCAGGCGCTTGGTGACGTCGATGCCGACCGAGACGCCGCTGTCCTCCGGCTTGGCGCCGACCTTCACCCCGACCGAGACATTATCGCTGATGTAGCGCGAGGCGCCCACGGTCGGGCCGCCCTCGCCCATCTGGATGTCGAGATTGTCGACGCCCAGCGATTTGCGCAGCCGTTCGAAGGTGTCGTCTCCGCCGCCACCGGCGAACTGCGCCGCCGCCTGCGCGAGCTGAACCGCCTGGAAGGGCGAGAGCGAGCCCGAAGCCCGCGCGAAGAGCAGCCGCGACAGCACCTCGTCCTGCGGCAGTTGCGGCTCGGAGGTGAAGGCGAAGGCCGGCTGATCGGCCGGGCCGCTGACGATGATCTTGGCGGTCACGTCGGCGGCGCGGGTCTCGGCGACGAAATCAAGATCGGGAATCAGGCCGCCGGCGAAGGTCAGCCGCCCGCGGCTGAAGTCGAGACGCTGGGTCAGCACGTTGAGCCGGCCGCGGCGCAGATCGAAGCCGCCGTCGAGCGCGGGAGCCGCCAGCGTGCCGCCGACGCGAATCTCGCCGCCGAGTTCGGCGTCGATGCCGCGCCCCCGAATGAAGACGCGGCTCGGGGCCGAGACGGTGACGGCCAGCGCCGCATCGAAGGCCGGCGCGGCCCGGCCACGGCTGCCACGCGCCTTCTGCGCCTTGCGCGCGGCGGCAAGACGAGCGGCAGCGGTGCCCTTGGCATTGACGTGCTTGATGCCGTCGACCGGCCTGAGCGAAGCCGGTAGGCGATCGGGCACCGCGACATCCAGCGAGACGACGTCGATCCGTCCGCTGATGCGCGGACGCTGCGTCAGCGGGCCGGAGATCTCGAGATTGAGCCCGGCGACAGCGGTGACGAGACCGCTAGAGACGAGCTGGGCGCGATTGCCCTGGATGCGGATCGTGCCCGGGAAGCCGGCGGCGGGATCGACCTTGACCTGCCCGCTCGCCGAAATCGTGCCGCCATTGGGCGTGCTCGCTGAGGCGCTGTCGATCGTCAGGTTGTCGCCATTGGCCGCGACGCGCGCCCGCATATCGGTGAGGCGCACGCCCTGCAGCGCATCGGTGAAGCTGCCATTGGAGAGCGTGGCGCTGCCGCTGAGGCGCGGCGCCGTGGGCGTGCCCTCGGCGCGCATGTCGATGGCGACCGCGCCGGTCAGGCGCTGGCCGTTGACCGCGAGCATGGGGTTGGCGAGTGCGGCGTCGAGACGCCCCTGCGCAGCCAGAGACAGGGCACCGGCCGCATTGAGCGGGGCGGTGCCACGCAGAGTCAGGCTCGCGCCGCGGCCGGCATTGAGGGTCGCCTCGACGCTGGTGGCGTTGCCCTTGAAGGCGCCCTGCCCCGCGATCTCGACCGGCGGCAAGCCGGCCTGCTGCGTCTCCGGCGTCACCAAACGGGCGATCCGCAGGTTCCAGGGGCCGGACAGCGCATCCGGCCTGCCCTGAACCTGTGCCTGCGCGTTGAGCGTGCCCGAGAGGTTGAGGCTCGGCGCCACGATGCGCGCAGCCGAGAGAGGCACGTCGCGCGCGACGAAACGCAGGTCGAGCGTCTCGCCCGCCTTGCCGTCGAGCGTGACGCGGCCGCCATCGATCGCGAGCGCGAGCCCGGCGATCTCGACGCCCGAGGCCGGAAAGCTGAAGGTTGCGGGATTGGCGAGCGTGATGGCGCGGCCGTCGCGGCGGGCGTCGAAGGAGGCGACCTCAAGCTTCAGCGGCTCGCCCGGCACCAATCGGCCGGCACCCTTCAGGGCGAAACCGCGCGCATTGGCACTGAGCGTGAAGGCGCTGGCCTCGGGCGCGCCCTTCGAATCGAAGCGGATCGCGCTGATCGTCTCGCCGGCCGCGACGGCGCGGTCGATGGCGATAGCGGCATCGAGCATCGGACGCCCATAGAGGTCCTTCGCACCGAGGGTTGCGTCGAGCTTGTCGATCGAGACGGAAGGCCCGGCGAGCTTGGTGCCGCGCGCGGTCAGGTCGATGTTCTGGCGGCCTTCCGGGGTCGCAAGCGTGATGTCGGCATCGAGCTGGCCGCCGAGCTTGGTCAGCGCCAGCGCCGAGAGATCGTCGAGATTGCGAGCGGCGAGCGTCAGGCGGCCGGCGGCGCGGCTGGCCGGATCGAGCGTCACAGCACCGTTGAGGCGCACCGAGCCGATGGCGAGGTCGAGCTGGGAGAGGTTCCAGCCATCGTCCGGCTGGCGGTTCAGCGCGATCGTGCCGGTTGCCGGCTTGGCGTCGATCTCACCGGCGAGGGTAATGCGGGAATCGAGCGCACCCTGCAAATCCTTGACCACGGCGTCGATGGCGAGCCGCGGGATCGGCCTTGCCAGCGCGGTCGCATTGGCAACGGCGATGCGGGCGGTGGCATCGAGCTTCCTGAGCGGGCCGGTGATCTGCGCATTGACGTCACCTCGGCCGGAGAGGCGTGGATCGGCGCGCTTGAGGTCCGGCAGGGCGAGCGCGAGCTTGAGGTCCGAGGCATTCTGTCCGAGCGCCCCGTCGGCGGTGAAGCTTGCATGCTGGCCCGCCACCTTGAGCCCGGAGACGGTGTAGTCGCCGGCAAGCGCGTTGACCTTGCCGGCGAGCGTGAGGCTGCCGGCGAGCAGCCGGTCGATAACGGCCTCGCCGGTGGCGAGGCGCTCGGCCTTGCCGCTTAGCGTTGCGGCATAGCTGCTGAGCTTGGGCGTGGCGTCGAGCTCGGCGGCGATCTCGGCCCTGCCTCCGAGCGGGCGCCGGGCGAGGCCGCTCAGCCGGGCGAGATCGGGCAACACCGCCTTGAGCTGGCCGAGAACGCGGGCCTGACCGAGCTTGCCCTTGTAATCCAGCTCGATGCCGGAGAGCGCCAGGCGCAGCGTCTCGAAATCGGCGGTGGCGTCATCATTGCCGGTGCCGCGCAAGGTGAAGGTCACCTTGTCGCCGACGGCCTTGGCCAAAGCCTGATCCGTCAGGGCGATGCCGCTCGCCTCTCCGTCGCTGGTCAGCGCGATGCGGCTGCCGGGCTCGCCGATCGTGCCGCTCGGCGTGGCGTTGAAGGTCAGCCCCACCTTGCCGAAGCGGCCCGCCGGCAGCTTCGCGTCCTCGGCGTCCAGCTTGGCGGCAACGATCGGGCCGGCGACGGGGCCGCGGATCGTCGCGTCGAAGGCGAGCTTGCCGATCTCGGCGCCGGAGGCCACGGTGCGGCCCTCCGCATTGGGGCGTGCGGCGGCAGTGACGCGCAGGTCGAGCGTCCTGTCGGCGTTGTAGCGGCCGAGCACATCGAGCCGCGCCAGTGCGGAGACGAGCGCGAGGTTGCGGATGTCGACGCCGCCGCCATCGGCGAAGCCGACCGCGCCGTCGAGCCGGGTGGAGCCCGCGAAGACCGGCGCCACCGGCGCCGGCATCAGCCCCTCGATGCGGGCATCGAGCGCGAGCGCAAGCTGCCGCTCCGCACCGGCGCGGTTGAGCGTCGCCGAGCCGTCCGCGCCAATGGTCGGCCCGGCCGTGAAGGTCAGGTTCGAACGGAAGGAATCGAGTGGTCCGTCGCCGTTCAGGTCGAGCTTGACCGGCGGCTCCCCCGGCAGCCCAGCCGCCTTCGAGATCAGGCCGCCGGCCGGCTCGTCGAGCTTGGCTGCCAGCCTCAGCCGCGTGCTTTCCGGCACGAAGGACAGGTCGACATTGAAGTTCCCGCCCATATCGAGCCGCCGCGCCTCGAATTTGAGGTCGAGACCCTCATTGGGGGGACCGAGCCGCGCGGCACCGGTCGCGCCAAGCCGTGCCGCCGCACCGATGACCGGCTCGCCGAGCACGAGTTCGTTGAGCTGGAAGGCGCGCAGGATCACCTTGAGCGGCAATTCCGGCAGGATCGGCCCGTCATTCGCGGGGACCGTCCCGGCGGGCGGCGGCGCCGGCCGGCGCAGGATCTCGAGCTTGCCGATCTCCAGCCGGTCGACATCGAGCCGGCGCAGCAGCAGCGCGCTGCGGGTCCAGACCAGACGGACGCGGTCGAGCCTGAGCCAGACGCCGTCGCGATCCGAGAGCGCGATGTCGCGGATCTCGACATCGGAGGACAGCGCGCCGTTGACCTCGCCAATCGAGACCTGGCTGGTGTCGCTGGAGAGCGCCTTCGAGATCAGGTCTGCGACGACACCGCGATCGGTCTGGGCATTCTGGGCGAAGCCGCCGAAATGAGCCGAGGCGAGAAGGCCGACCGTCAGCAGCAGGGCGAAGAGCGCCAGAGACATTCCACGCTTCTTCGCAGCACGGAATGTCTCCGGGTTTCTGCTGGCGCGCATTTTCTTCACGCGAAACGGTGCCCACTTCGCTTGAAAATGCTTCACCCACGGAAAGCTCAGGAGGCGGCGCATCAGAAGGCCTGCCCGATGCTGACATAGAGCGCGACGGGCTTGTCGCCCTTGCGCGGATTGAGGGGCGCCGCGACATCGACGCGGATCGGCCCGATCGAGGTATAGTAGCGAAAGCCGAGGCCGGCGGCCATCTGCAGCTTCTGCTTGCCGTCGGGCAGGCTCGATTCGAAGGCAGTGCCGGCATCGAAGAACGGCACGATGCCGATGGTCTCGGTGATCTTGATGCGGGCTTCCGCCGACAATTCGAGCAGGCTGCGCCCACCGGTGAGCTGTCCGAACGGCCCGAGTGGCGAAAGCGAACGATAGGCGTAACCGCGCACCGAACCGCCGCCGCCGGCATAGAAGCGCCGCGTCGCCGGGATCTCGTCGAGGCTCGCGCCCGAAATCGAGCCGAAGCCGACGCGACCGGCCAGGACATAGCGCGCATCCTCGTCGAGCGCGTAATAGCCGGAGATAGCGGCCTTGGCTTGATAGATGCCGACCGTCGAGCCGAGGAAGGTCGGATAGGGCGTGAAGGACGCCGTGGCGCGGATGCCGCGCGTCGGGTCGAGCAGGCTGTCGGTCGAATCGTAGTTCACCGAAAGCGGCAGGCCGACCAGCGTGTAGTCGACCTGGCCCAGCACATCGCTGGTCTGGCCGCGTTCCACCTCCAGCCCGGCCTGCACCGAGAAGGTGTCGCTGAAACGGTAGCGGATCGCCGTGGTGGCGTTGGCGTAGCGGGCGGTGTAGCCGCCATACCGATTGGTGCCTACGCGCTCGCGGGTAGCGACGCCGTCGAGCAGCCAGTCGTAGCGGCTGCCGTCCAGCGCCGGCTTCATGAAGCTGAAGGCGAAGCGGCCGCCGAGGTCCGAGCGCTCGAAATCACCGAATCTCTGGATCTTGGTGCCGTCGATGCGCGGGGCGAAGAAGACGCTGGATTCCAGCCGCAGACGCTCGGCCCCGCCGAACAGGTTGCGATGCTCCCAATAAACCTTCACCGCCGGGCCATCGATCGTCGAATAACGGGCGGAGAAGCCGAGAAGCCGCTTGGGACGCTCCGTCACCTCGACGAAGATCGGAAGGTTGCCGGCCCCGTCGAGCTTGTCCGCCTCCCGGATGCGCACCGAGGCGACGGCGGGGATCTTCGCGATCGACTTGCGCGTGTCGGCCAGCGCCTTGGGCGAATAGGGATCGCCCGGCTCGAGATAGATGAAGGAGCGCACGACCTCGGGCGGGATCTCGTCGGTCTGGCCCACGGTGATGTCGCCGAAACCGGCGAGCGGGCCGGGATCGAGCACATAGGTCACGTCCATGATGCCGGCGGCATGATCGACCACCGGTCGCAGCTCCACCACCTTGGCGAGCGGATGCGACTGCGCGCGCATATAGTCGATGAGCCCGGCCTGCGCGGCACGCAGGGAGGCGGCCGTCGCCGGCTCGCCCGCCTTCAGCTTGGAGACCTTGAGGGGATCGGCGATCGCGGCCGAGCCGGCCCTGTCTCGTTCGACGATGTCGATCTTGCGGAAGCCGAAGACCTTGCCAGGACGAACCCTGACGGTGATCGGCACGGCGTCGCGGTTGCGGTGGGCTTCCAGCGCACGGATGAGCGGCGCGCCCGGCTCGGCCCCAACCGCCAGCGGCACGCCATCGACGACGAGGGCGACATCAGCGTTGAAATAGCCCTGCGACCAGAGCGCATCGACGAGCGGATTGAGATCGGCCGCCATGCGGCGCGACAAGGTCTCGCCATCGGGCGGCGCGTCCTGCCGCAGGCGATAGAGCAAGGAGGCGTCCTGCAGGGTGCGCGTCAGCGCCTTGGCGTCGTCGGCCTCGCCGAGGTCGAAGTCGAGCTTGTAGGGCAGCGTCGCGGCACTGTGAGCCGGCGGCTCGTCCTTCCTGGTGAAGAGGCCGAAGACATCCAGCGAGGAGAGATCGAAAGCTTTGGCAGGATCAGCCTGCAAGCCGACGAGCGCCGCAAACGCATAACCGCCGCCCAATGCCACCGTCTGGCTCGCCCTTCGCCAGAACCGCATCCGTCCTCCAAGCAACCCCCGGCCGCAACATCAAAAACTATTCGATGAGCATGGCCATCATAGAGACGGGATGGCCATGCGCAATGCTGAAGGACTCGACGCTTTCCTCTAACGAAGCGTAAACGCTACGCTCGCGAGCGGGCTGAGCTTGGTGACGACCTCGCCCTTGCCCGGCGAGAGCACGCCGCCGCAGAGGCTGCCGGTGGTGACGAGCTGGCCGGCGCGCAGGGGCCCGAGCCCCTCCTCCTTCCGGTTGGCCCAGGCCAGGAACGGCGTCATCGGATCGCCGTTTCCATGGACCGCCGGCTGGTCGTAGATCGTCACGCCATTGAGCGAGATGAAGCAGCCGAGCCCGGTCAGGTCGTCCAGCACCTTCATGTCGAGGTCCGACCCGACGAAGTAACCGCCATGGCCCATCGCATCGGTGAGCCAGAGCGGCATGGCGACGTTGCCCGACCAGTTGGCGAGGCGGCTCTCGACGATCTCGATGCCGAGGAAGGCCTTGTCGCAGCAGGCCAGCAGCTCCGCCCGCGACCAGGGCTGGCCGGGACGCAAGGGCACGTCGCGCGAGAGGCGCAGGCCCAGCTCGATCTCGACGCGCAGCTCGGCGCCGATCGCGCCCTCATAGACCTCTCCGGGGGCGAGCCAGGGGCCCGGCATCAGCCCGCCGATCGGCGTGCCGTCCGGGGCGATGGCGACCTTCCAGCCGAGATCCTCGAAACCCGCGCCGCGGCTGACCGCACGCGCGATGGCGAGGCCCTCCGCCAGCGAGGCCGGCACGGGCAGGCTCGCGGTCTCGATCAGCGAGCGCTCGCGGCGGGCGGTCAGAAGCGCATCGCGGATGGTTTCGGCAGTGGTCGGCATGGGGATCCCCTTCCCTTTCGCGCACGCCCATCACGGCAGCGACGCGCAGTTCTGCTATCGCAGCCCGGCGAGAGGAACAAGCGCGCCCCGGCAACCCGCCCATGCAGGCGGAACCTCGCGCGCGCTGCGTCGTTGCCCTGCCATGACCCGTACACGCCGCGCCTTTCTCGCGGGCCTTGCGCCTGCGCTCGCAACGCTAGCCGTCGCTCCGGTCGCGCTGGCCAAACCGTCCCCGCAAGACCTCGTCAATCAGGTGGCCGTCGCCAACATGTTCTGCATCGAGTCGGCGACGCTGGCGCTGAAGCAGAGCGCTTCGCCGGCGATCAAGGACTACGCCCATCGCCTCGCCGACGACCATGCGACGATCGCGAGCAGCCTGAGACGGATCATCGCGCGCCGCTCCGACATCGCCTTGCCCGACCGCCCCGACACGCGCCATCTCGACTTGCTGCGCGACCTCGGCGCCTTGCAGGGCGGCGATTTCGACAACGCCTATGTCGAGGCGCAGCGCGGCACCCACCACACGCTCGCGCTGCTGCTCGAAGCCTATGCCCGCGACGGCGAGGATCCCGAGCTCAAGGCTTTCGCGGCCGACGCCTTCCCCCGCTTCAAGGCGCTCGAGCAGAAGGCGCAGGAATTGCCGCTGTCGCCCTGAGCGATGGCATGGCCTCCAGCTACTCGACCTTCGGCGGCTTTGACAGCGGCGCCCGCGCCTGTCGGGATAGCGCCCGATCCACCAAAGCGGAGCCGCAGGCCCATGAAGATTCGCGCCGCCGTCCTGAACGAGAGCCCGGTTGCGGCGCCCTACGCACAAAGCCGCCCGCTCAGGATCGAGGAGCTCGACCTCGCCCCGCCCGGACGCGACGAGGTGCTGGTGAGGGTTCGGGCGGCGGGGCTCTGCCATTCCGACCTCTCCGTCATCGACGGCAACCGGCCCCGCCCCGTGCCGATGGTGCTCGGCCATGAGGCGGCGGGAGAGGTTGTCGAGGCCGGAGAAGGCGTCGATGACCTCAAACCCGGCGATCGGGTGGTGATGGTGTTCGTGCCCTCCTGCGGGCATTGCGCGCCCTGCGCGGAGGGGCGCCCCGCCCTCTGCGAGCCCGGCAACGCCGCCAATGGGCGCGGCGAGATGCTCGGCGGCGGGCGTCGGCTCTCGGCTCATGGCCAGCCGGTGCATCACCATATCGGCGTTTCCGCCTTTGCCGAGCACGCCGTGATCTCACGCCGTTCGCTGGTGAAAATCGAAGCGGATATTCCCCATGAGATCGCGGCGCTGTTCGGCTGCGCCGTGCTGACGGGCGTTGGCGCGGCGGTGAACACGGCGCGGATCAAGGCCGGCGAGACGGTGGCGGTGGTCGGGCTCGGCGGCGTCGGCCTCTCGGCCCTGCTCGGGGCGATCGCCTGCGGCGCCTCGCGGGTGGTCGCCGTCGATCTCGCGCAGGACAAGCTCGATCTGGCGCTGGCGCTGGGTGCGACCGATGCCTTCAGGGCCGATGCGCCGGATGTGATCGAAGCGATCAGGCAGGCGACGAAGGGCGGCGTCGATCATGGGCTGGAGATGGCCGGGTCGGTGAAGGCGCTCGACCTCGCCTACCAGATCACCCGGCGCGGCGGCACGACCACGACCGCCGGCCTCGCCAACCCAGCCCATACGCTCGCGCTCTCGCCGGTGAGGCTGGTTGCGGAGGAGCGCACGCTGAAGGGCTCCTATGTCGGCTCCTGCGTGCCCTCGCGCGACATCCCGCGCTTCATCGAACTCTATCAGCGCGGGCGGCTGGCCGTGGACAAGCTCTGGACCAGCTCCGGCAGCCTCGACGAGATCAACGAGGGGTTCGACGCGCTGAACGAAGGCCGGACGATCCGGCATATCGTCAGGATGTGACAGGCCATTGCAGGGCCGTCATTCTCGGGCCGCGCCCTGCGCGGACCCGAGAATCTCATGACCAGAACGCGCTGGTTTCCGAGATGCTCGGGTCAAGCCCGAGCATCTCGGACAGAGCGATCACCCGTGCTTGTGCACGATGGTCTTGGTCACCGCGAACTCCTCCAGCGCGATAAAACCCTTCTCGCGGCCATGGCCACTCTTGCCGGTGCCGCCGAAGGGCAGTTCGATGCCGCCGCCGGCGCCATAGCCGTTGATGAAGACCTGGCCGGCGCGGACGCGCTTGGAGACGCGCTGCTGGCGCCCGCCATCCTTCGTCCAGACCGCGGCGACGAGGCCGTAATCGGTGCCGTTGGCGGCCTTGATCGCGTCCTCCTCGTCCTCGAAGGGGAAGGCGGCCAAGACCGGCCCGAAGACCTCCTCCTGCTCCAGCCGGTTACCGCGCGGCACCGGGCCGAACAGCGTCGGTGTGACATAGAAGCCGCCATTCGGCACACCCTGCGCGATCTGGCCCTGCGCGATCACCGGGATGCCGGCCTCGCGCGTCTGGTCGATGAAGCTCTGGACGCGGCCGCGCTGCTTCGCGTTGATCACCGGGCCGCAATCGAGGTCCATCTCCGGGGTACCGGCCCGCAGCTTGGAGAATTCCTTGGCGACGGCCGAGACGACGTCGTCATAGATCGACTTCTGGACGAGCAGGCGGCTGCCGGCCGAGCAGGTCTGCCCGGTGTTCTGGACGATGGCCTTGCAGGCGAGCGGCACGAGCGCGTCGAGATCGGCATCCTCGAAGACGATCTGGGGCGACTTGCCGCCGAGCTCCAGCGTGCAGGGAATCAGATGCTCGGCGCAGGCGTGCTGCACCATCTTGCCGACCTCGGGCGAGCCGGTGAAGGACATGAAGTTGATGCCGGGATGGGCGGAGAGGGCAGCGCCCGCCTCATGGCCGCGGCCGGCGACGATGTTGATCGCGCCATCGGGGAAGCCGACCTCGCTTGCCAGTTCCGCAAGACGGAAGGCGGTGGCGCAGGCGTCCTCGGCCGGTTTCAGCACCACCGCATTGCCCATGGCGAGCGAAGCGGTGAGCGAGCGGCCGATCATCTGCGCCGGATAGTTCCAGGGCAGGATATGGCCGGTGACACCATGCGGCTCGTGGATGACGCTGACGCTGTACCCGTTGAGGAAGGGGATGACGTGGCCATGCACCTTGTCGGCCGCGCCGCCATAGAATTCGAAATAGCGGATGGTGGCGTCGATATCGGCGCGGGCCTGGCTCATCGGCTTGCCGGTGTCGCGGGCTTCCAGCTTCGCCAGCTCGTCGAAATGATCCTGCACCTTGAAGGCGAGCTTCGAAATCAGGCGTCCACGCTCGGCCGCCGTCAGCCTGCCCCAGGCGCCGTCGAAGGCGGCCCGCGCTGCCGTCACGGCCGCGTCGATATCGGCGGCGTTGCCGCAGGCGATGCGGGCGAATTCCTCGCCGTTGGCGGGGTCGAGCTTGGCGAGGGTTTCGCCTGTCTGGCCAGCGACATAGCGGCCATTGATGAAATGTCGATTCATGGTGGCTCCCGATCGCTCCGGGCGGTTCATGCGGTCCGGGCGGATTCGCGGCGCAAGCTGGCGCCTTGGGCGTGAATTCACAAGATGCTCTTGCGTCGGGGGCCCTCGCAGCCGGCGCAGAGCCGGCGTCTCCACCCAGGTGTCACGCGCCTGCCGCAATGCTAGCTTCGTTAGGCGCTGCGCACGGAGGAGTCGGGCATGTCACGGGATCGTCGTTTCAATCGTCGCGAAACGCTGAAGGGCGGAGCCACCTTGGCCGCCGCCGCCGCCATGCCTTCGGCGCTGAAGGCGCAGGCACCGGCATCGAGCCCCGCACGCCTCAAGCTCAGGGTGCTGGAAACGACGGATCTGCACGTCAATGTCGTGCCTTACGACTATTTCCGCGACGGGCCGGACGACACGGTCGGCCTCGCCAAGACGGCGAACCTGATCAAGGCGGCGCAGGCCGATGTGAAGAACAGCCTGCTCTTCGACAATGGCGACTTCCTGCAAGGCTCCTCGCTCGGCGACTATGTCGCCTACAAGAAGGGGCTCAAGGCGGGCGAAACGCACCCGATCGTCGCGGCGATGAACGCCCTGCCCTATCTCTGCGGCACGCTCGGCAACCACGAGTTCAATTACGGGCTCGAATTCCTCGACCATGGCCTCGCCAAGGCCGAGTTCCCGATCGTCTGCGCCAATGTCGAGCGCGCCGGCGGTGGCTCGCTGGTCGATGCCTGGCGGCTGTTCGAGCAGAGCTTCGAGGACGAGGCCGGCCATCGCCACGTCCTGCAGATCGGCGTGATCGGCTTCGTGCCGCCGCAGATCATGCAGTGGGACAAGGGCAATCTCGACGGCAAGCTCGTCGCCTTCGACATCGTCGAGGCCGCCCAGAAGCACATGCCGGACCTGCTCGACGCCGCGCCCGACCTCGTCATCGCGCTCTGCCATTCCGGCATCGCCGGCGGCGAGCGGCGCGGCATGGAGGAGAACGCTGCGCTGCACCTCTCCAGGATCGAGGGCATCGACGTCATCCTCACCGGCCACCAGCATCTCGTCTTCCCCGGCGGCAAGGCCTTCGACGGCATTCCCGGCGTCGACAACGTCAAGGGTGCGCTCAACGGCAAGCCCGCCTGCCAGCCCGGCTTCTGGGGCTCGCATCTCGGCATCATCGACCTCGATCTGGAAAAGAAGGGCGAGCGCTGGCGCATCGCCGATTTCAAGGTCGAGCCGAAGCCGATCTACGAGCGCACGCCCGAGCGCAAGATCGTGCCGAAGGCCAGCGCTGAGCCCGCCATCCTCGCCGCGGTGAAGGCCGACCACGAGGCGACGCTGATCTATATGCGCGAGCCGGTGGGCTCGACCGCCTCGCCGATCAACTCCTTCTTCGCGCTGGTCGCCGACGATCCCTCGATCCAGATCGTCTCCGAGGCGCAGATCGCCTATGCCAAGCCGCTGATGGCGCAGACGCAGTGGAAGGACCTGCCGATCCTCTCCGCCGCGGCACCCTTCAAGGTCGGCGGGCGCTCGGGGCCCGGCTTCTTCACCGACATCCCCGCCGGGCCGCTGGCGCTGAAGAACGTGGCGGACATCTATCTCTATCCGAACACGGTGCAGATCGTGAAAGTCACGGGCGCCGAGGTCAGGGAGTGGCTGGAGCGCTCGGCCGGCATCTTCAACCGGATCGACCCGGCGAAGACGGAGGAGCAGCCCCTGATCAATCAGGGCTTCCCCTCCTTCAACTTCGACGTCATCGACGGCGTGACCTACCGGATCGATGTCACGCAGGCCTCGCGCTATGACGGCGACGGCAAGCTCGTGGCGCCCGAGGCGCACCGCATCGTCGATCTCGCCTTCAACGGCAAGCCGATCGACGAAAAGGCGCAGTTCCTCGTCGTCACCAACAACTACCGCGCCTCGGGCGGCGGCAATTTTCCGGGAACGAAGACCACGGTGGTGCTGGAGGCACCGGACCTCAACCGCGACGTCATCGTCCGCTATCTCGTCGAGAAGAAGACGATCGAACCTAAGGCCGATGGAAACTGGGCGCTGGCGCCGCTGCCGCCGCATGTCAACGTGACCTTCGTCACCTCCCCCGCCGCGGCCGGGAAGCTGCCGGCGACGCTCAAGGCGCAGCCGGCCGGCGATGGCGGCGAAGGTTTCGCCAAGTATCGATTGCTGTCGTAATCGGCCGCGAAATTCCGAAGACCTCTAAGAAATCGGCCGTGCGGCACACCGTTCATTAAGATCTCTCTCCCGAAGATGCCCTTGCCTTGCGTCATCGCAAAACAGGCTTAGGGCGGACATGATGGCGGAAGCTCGCGAAAACGAGCGCGCGATGAAGTCGGAATTGGTCGCCGCGCTCTACGGGACGCCGGGCACGATCACGACGGGCGCCATCATGGTGGCAGCCGTCATGGCCGCCGCCGCCGTTCTGACCGGCGGCGACCGCGTATTCGGGCTGATGACGGCCGCGATGCTCGCCATCGGCGCGTTCCGCCAGATCGCGCATCGCCGCTTCATGCGGGTCGACCTTCCCAAGGCCAGCGACGCCGAGATCGACCGCCTCGAAAGGCTCGCGATGTTCGGCGCCTGGTCGACGGCAGCGCTGGTCTCCAGCTTCGGCTCCTATGCGGTGCTGAAATACACCTACCAGCCCGTGGCCGTGCTCGCGATCGCCCAGACGATCGGCTATCTCGCCGGCGTCTCCGGCCGTAACAGCTCGCGCCCGCTCATCACCCGCGTCCAGATCCTGATCGCCGCGGTCCCCTTCCTGCTCGCGCTCGCCTCGACCGGCGATGCCGCCTATGTCGTGATCGGGCTCACCGTCGCGCTGACGACGGTGCTGACCTTCTCCAGCGCCCAGGTCATCCACCGGATGTTCGTCGCCCGGCTGCGCACGATGCGCGAGCTGGAGACCCTTGCCGTCAACGACACGATCACCAGCCTCTACAATCGCCGCGGCTTCATGCGGGAGATCCGGGCCATCGCCTCGGCCGGGCAGCCGGTGACGCTGATCTCGATCGATATCGACCGCTTCAAGGGCATCAACGACAGCTTCGGCCACGATGTCGGCGACGCGCTGCTGCAGTCCTTCGGCGACATGCTGAGCGCGGAGCTCCGGCGGGGCGACATCGCCGCGCGCACCGGCGGCGACGAATTCATGGTCGCGACCTCGCGCGACGCGCCCGAAGCCGCGACCTTCGCCCGTCGCCTGGTGATGCTGCTCGGCAGCCAGCGCGTCCTGGCCGGGCGGCACGTCACGGCGACCGCCAGCATCGGCATCGCGCCGGCCGGCTGCGCGTCCTCGATCGACGAGGCACTGAAATGCGTCGACATCGCGCTCTATCGCGCCAAGCTCGAAGGGCGGAATCGCTTCGCGGTCTACACCGAGGCGATCCAGGACGAGCATGAGGACGGCCGGGCGATCGAGGCGGAATTGCGCGAAGGCATCCGGCGCGGCGAGTTCTCGCTCGAATTCCAGCCAATCTACAATCCCCGCTCGGGCACGGCGACGATGGCCGAGACGCTGCTGCGCTGGAACCATCCGCGCCGCGGCGTGGTCAGCCCCGAGATCTTCATCCCGCTGGCGGAGCGCACCGGCCTCATCACCGTGCTCGGCGCCTGGGTGCTCGACCAGGCGATCCGCACCGCGCTGACCTGGCCGCGCAGCGTCGGCGTCAGCGTCAACGTCTCGGCCCGGCAGTTCGACCGCGGGCATGATCTGGTCGGGCTCGTCGCGGCGCTGCTGCGGCTCCATGGGCTCGAGCCGCACCGGCTGACGATCGAGATCACGGAGAGCTCGCTGATCGCGGATGCCGAGCATGTCACCGCGCGGCTCGTCGCCCTGCGCGCGCTCGGCGTGCGAATCGCGCTCGACGATTTCGGCACCGGCTATTCCTCGCTCAGCTACCTCGCCCATCTGCCGATCGACACGATCAAGATCGACCAGGCCTTCACGCAGGAGCTCGGCTCGTCGCGCAAGGCCGAATATCTGATGAACGCCATCACCCAGCTCGCGCACGACCTCAAGCTGCGCCTGATCGTCGAAGGCGTGGAGACGCAGGAGCAGCTTGCGATCATCCAGAAGCATGCGACCCACGGGATCCAGGGCTTTGTTTTCGCGCGCCCGATGACAGCGGAGAAATTGCTGCCCATGATCGGCAACCGGGTGGCGACGGGGCGTACAAAGTCGGCACGACCCGGAGGCGGCCCCCGCAAGGGCGACCGCTTCAGCGAAGTCGCGTAGTCGCGCCCCCCGCACGCATCCGCGCGAGCCGGAGGCCTTCAATGCAGCGCCCGAACTATCCGAGCGGGAAGGACCTGCTGAGCGCCGACGCGGTCTCGCGCTTCGACCTCGACGACATCTTCGAGCGTGCCGAGCGGCATCTGCGGGAGGAAGAGCAGGAGAAGGCTGGCATCCTGCCGGAGCAGCCGCCGGTCTATCGCCGACGGCCCAAGGTCATCGCGACACTGTTCGACCAGCGCAGCACGCGCACGCGACTCGGCTTCCAGTCGGCGGCGGCCCGGCTCGGCCACCAGTCGATCGACGCCTACGACACCGACCGCAGCCGCCTGGGAACCAGCACCGGCGAATCGATCGAGGACCACGTCCACACCGTCGAGCTCTACAGCGACCTCTTGGTCGTGCGCTCGCATCTGGAGGACATGCCCTACCGCGTCTCGCGGTTGAGCTACCTGCCGGTGATCAATGCCGGCAATGGCGCGGACGAGCATCCGAGCCAGGCGCTGATCGACCTCTTCGCCATCCGCCAGATGCGCGGCGAGATCGAGAAGCTCACGATCGCGCTCTCCAGCGACACGCGCGCCCGCTTCGCGATCTCCTTCGTCAAGATGCTGCGCCTGACGCCGCCGAAGCGCTTCACCTTGTGCTGCCTGCCGGATGTGCCGATCAACCCGGCGATGCGCGAGGCGATGACGGTTCTCGCCGGGCTCGGCACCGAGATCGGCATCGTGCACGACGTGCGCCAGACGCTCGGCCACGACATCCTCAGCATCCAGATGCAGGACATGAGCAAATTTGCCCATGCCTCGCTCGGCAACGAGGCGGTCGACAAGGAGAAGGAGACCGAGCCCTTCACCATCACGGCGCAGAAGATTCTGGAGGCGCGCTCCGACACGCTGATCCTCAACCCGCTGCCGCGCTTCTCGGAGCTCGACACCTCCTGCGACAGCCTGCCCAATGCCGGCTATTTCCGGCAGGTCCAGCTTTCGGTGCCGATGCGGATGGCGATCCTGGAGAGGATGCTGCTCGGCATCCCCTGGACCGGCCAGGCGGCGGCCGCGAGCGGATCGCCCGCGGCGCCCTGACCGGGCGCCTGCTAGAGCATTTCCGCGTTTCTGCGAATCACGAAAATGCTCTAGCTCTTTGTTTTATCGCATTTTCTTCACGCGAACCGGTTTCCACTTCGCTCGAAAATGCTCTACAGCATCGGACCGAACATTGTATTCGGTCCGATGCTGTAGCTCTTTGTTTTTACATCCGCTTTTCCCGAAAACCGCGTGCCACTTTTCGGGCCGATGCTCTGGCCATCAGCGCGCGATCTCGAAGACCACGCTGACCTGCGTCTGGTAGCTGTTCTCGCCACTCGCCAGCGGCACCGCCATGTCAGCGGCGGCCTTGCGCATCGGGGCCGCATAGGCGATCGGCCGCGGCGGCGCGGCATTCTCTTCGATGGAGAGGATCGGACCGAGCTTCACGCCCGCCGCCTCGGCCAAGGTGCGGGCCTTGTCCATCGCATCCGCGACGGCACGCTTGCGCGCTTCGGTCAGCGTCGCCTTGAGGTCTTCCTTGACGAAGGTGATACCGCCGCCCTGGTTGACGCCGAGGCCGACGACCTTGTCGATGATCGCGCCGGCCTCAGCCAGCTTGCGGATGCGGACGGTGACCTCGTTGCTGACGGCATAGCCGACGATCTTCGGCTCCTGCGGCTTGTCGCGCGCGGGCTGCGCGTAGCGCGGCTGGATGTCGAGCCGCGAGGTCTGGATATCGCGCTCCGCAATGCCGGCGGCCTTGAGGGCGTCGAGCACCTCCTTCATCGCCGTGCTGTTGGCGTTGAGCGCCTCGCGAGCCGTAGCGGCCTCACGCAGCACGCTCAGCGTCACCACCGCTATGTCCGGCACGACGGAAGCCTCGCCCTCGCCGACGACGCTGATGCGCGGCGGCTGGCGGCCGCCTGCGGCGTCCTGGGCCATCGCAGGCGCGACAGGCAGCATGGCGGCGGCGAAGAGAGCAGCTCCGGCAAGCGCGGGGGCGAAGAGGCTGGACATCGAAACTCCTGCTGATCATCGGCCGGGATCGGCCATATCGCATCCAAATCGGTCGATCATGTCGAAATTATCACGATTCCGCGCGGCATCCTGGCCGTGCACGCGGGACATCGATCATGGACGAGATTTAACTTTCGCGGGAAAGGCACAGCCCATAGATTAGAATTACTATAATCTATGGAGCTCCGTCATGGCCAACCCCTCCTCCCGGCCTGCAGCCACCTCCTTCTACGACGTGGTGTCCCGCAGGCTGCACTGGGGCATGGCCGTGCTGATCCTGGCGGCCTTCGCCCTGGGGCTGACCGTCGATGTCTTTCCGAAAAGCTGGGAGCACGCGGTGGTCGAAACCCACAAGGTGATCGGCATCGCGATCCTGCTCCTGCTGCTCATCCGCTTCGGATGGCGGCTGAGCCATCGCGCACCGGCTCCGCTGGAAAGCTCGGCCGCGCTGGCCCTGGCGGCGCGAGCCGGCCACGTCTTTCTCTATGTCCTGATGCTGCTCGTGCCGGTGATCGGGCTGGTCTATGCGATCCGGCGCGGACAAGGCATCGACTTCGGCCTGTTCGCCCTGCCGCCCTTCCAGGCGCCGGAAGCGCGTGCCGTCACGCGCCCGATCCGGGAATGGCATGAATGGGCTGCCTATGCGCTGATCGGCCTCGCCTGCCTGCATGCGCTGGCGGCGCTCTGGCACCATCTGGTCCGCAAGGACGATACCTTGCGGCGGATGCTGCCGGATGCGTCCCAGCGGCCTCTCTGAGGCCGCGCTATTCCTCCACCAACCGCCGGGCGATCACCTGCGCCTGGATCTCGGCAGCGCCCTCGAAGATGTTGAGGATGCGGGCGTCGCAGAGCACGCGGCTCACCGGATATTCCAGCGCGAAGCCGTTGCCGCCATGGATCTGCAGCGCATTGTCGGCCGCAGCCCAGGCGACGCGGGCGCCGAGCAGCTTGGCCATGCCGGCCTCGAGGTCGCAGCGGCGCCCGGCATCCTTCTCGCGGGCGGCGAAATAGGTGAGCTGGCGGGCGATCAGGATCTCGGCCGCCATCATGGCGAGCTTGTCGGCGACGCGCGGGAAGGCGATCAGCTTCTTGCCGAACTGGATTCTGTCCTGCGCATAGCGCAGTCCCAGATCGAAGGCCGCTTGCGCGACGCCGATGGCCCGGGCCGCCGTCTGGATGCGGGCGGCCTCGAAGGTCTGCATGAGCTGCTTGAAGCCCTGCCCCTCGACGCCGCCGAGCAGGTTCTCCCCCTTCACCGCGAAGCCGTCGAAGGCGAGCTCGTATTCCTTCATGCCGCGATAGCCGAGCACCTCGATCTCGCCGCCGGTCAGGCCCTCGACCGGGAAGGGATCGGCGTCGCTGCCGCGCGGCTTCTCGGCGATCAGCATGGAAAGGCCGCGGTAGCCCGGCGCGTCGGGATCGGTCCTCACCAGCAGCGTCATGATGTCGGCACGGACCGGATGGGTGATCCAGGTCTTGTTGCCGTAGACCTTCCAGACGGCCTCGTCTCCCTCGCCATCCTTCACCGCCCGGGTGCGCAGGCTGGCGAGGTCGGAGCCGGTGTTGGGCTCGGTGAAGACGGCGGTGGGCAGGATCTCGCCCGAGGCGATCTTCGGCAGCCAATGCGCCTTCTGGGCGTCGGTGCCGCCGCAAAGGATCAATTCGGCGGCGATCTCGGAACGGGTGCCGAGCGAGCCGACGCCGATATAGCCGCGCGACAGCTCCTCGGAGACCACGCACATCGAGACCTTGGACAGACCCAAGCCCCCGAACTCCTCGGGGATGGTCAGGCCGAAGACGCCGAGCTCGGCCATCTTCTCGACCACGGGCATCGGGATGTATTCGTTGGCCAGGTGCCATTCATGGGCATGCGGCGTGACCTCCGCCGCGCAGAAGCGGCGCATCTCGGAGCGGATCGCCTCCAGCGTCTCGTCGAGACCGGGGTCGCCGACGCTGGCCGTGCCGTCGCTCTGGCTGAACAGGGCGACGAAGCGGGCGCGGTTCTCCGGCGTGTTGCCCTCGGCGATCAGCATCTCGGCCGCCTCCGAACAGGCAGCGGCCACGGCGTCCTGGGACAGGCCCAGCGCCGGCAAACGGACGATCTCGCCCTGGCTCATCGGGATGCCGCCGAAGATCTGGGCGGCGTATTCGCCCGCGCCGATGCGGATGGCGCAGTCCTCGACCGCGCCGTAGCGCCCCTCCTCCAGCAGGCGCTCGCCATAGGCCTTCAGCTCACGCAGCGCCGCGACATAGGTGGCGAGCCAGGAAAGACCGTGGGCGGCGTGCTGTTCCGCCTCGAGCCTAGCCGAGGAGATCCGGCCATCGGCCTCGACCTTGCGGCGGACGGCTACGGTCGCGGCCTCCAGAAGCGTTTCGAAGCCCGGCAGGGCGGCGGCGACGAGATCGACCGCGCTCACGCGGCTTTCGGATTGCAACGCGGCGTTGGCGCCCATGGTGATCGACCTCCCTTTTGTTGCGGCGCAGCATAAAGGCAAGTCCGGGGAAACCAAAATCAGCCTTTCGGCGAGGGCGCCTGTCCGGCCGGTGCAGCGGCGAAAGCCGCGGCCTATTTCCGGCTGGCGAGGACGACGCCGAGAATGGTCACCGCCATGCCGGCGATCTGCAGCATCGAGAGGGTCTCGCCGAAGAGCAGCCAGGCCTCGACCGCGACCAGCGCCGGCACGAGGTAGAGGAAGGTCGCGATGCGGGAGACCTCGCCGCGCCGGAGCATGAACAGGTAGAGCCCGATGCTGCCGAGCGAGAGCACGACCACCGACCAGAGCATGACCAGCGCCATGGTCAGGTTCCATTCGATGCGCATCGGCTCCAGCGCCCAGGCGAAGGGAATCGTGATCAGGAAAGCCGCGGTGTACTGGATCGCCGTCATCGTTCTGAGGTCGCCCGAGACGACACGCGCCTTCTGGTAGAAGGAGCCGAAGGTGACGGCGAACATGCCGATCACGTTCACGACCACCGGCAGCAACACCCCCCAGAGCGCGGCGGGCTCGACCCTTGCGAGCTGGGGTTCGAGCACGAGCGCGATGCCGGCGAAGCCGCAGGCGATGCCGAGCCAGCGCCACCCCGAGATGCGCTCCCCCACGAGGACGGGGGCGAAAAGCGCCGTCAAGATCGGCTGCAAGCCGGCGATCAGCCCGGAAATGCCGGCCGGCAGGCCATGGCGCACCGCCCACCAGACACCGGCGAGATAGATGCCATGCAGCAGGATGCCGGTGAGCGCGATGTCGAGGACGGCGCGGCGGCTGCGCGGCCAGGGCGCCCCGGCCGCGAGCGCGAGCAGCGCGACGAGGACCGCCGCCGTGCCGAAGCGGAGCGCGAGGAAGGTCAGGGCGTCGGCATAGCGCGCCGAATAGCCCGCCACGATCCACCCCGTCGACCACAGGAAGGTGAAGAGCAGCGGCATTCCGCGCAGGAGAAGAGACGGCATCGGACCTCGGGAACCCGGTAAGGGCTGCCGTCTCTACTCCCGATCCGCCGGCTGCGACAGAGCCGCGGCGCGGCCTTGCCATGTCTCAGCCGAGGGCCTCTCCCGGTCGATCTCAGTCGCGATCCGGGGCTCCGGGCGGGAAAAGCGGGCGGTAGGGCCGTGCCTCCTCGACGGCGCGGGCGAAGGACGGACGCGCGAGGAGCCGTGCACGGTAAGCGCGGGCATGGGGAAAGGCCGTGTCGATCTCGTGCACCCAATCGGCATAGAAGAGCGACGGGGCCGCGGCACAATCGGCCAGGCCGAAGGCGTCGCCCGCCGCCCATTCTCGCCCGGCCATGGCGCCGTCGAGCCAGCGATAGGCCGTGTCGAGCGCTTCGCGCGCCCTGGCGACACTGTAGGGATCGCGATCGTCAGCCGGGCGCAGATGGTCGAAGACGATCGCCTGCATCGGCGTCATGACGTAATTGTCGAAGAAGCGGTCCATCATCCGCGCCGCGAGCGCGGCCCTGGCGTCATCGGGCAAGAGCCGGACAGGCCCCGGATGATGCAGGCCGAGATGCTCGATGATGACGCTGGACTCGACGACCGTCTCGCCACGATCGAGGAGAACCGGGAAGCGCTTCAGCGGCCACAATCCGACCCATTCCGCCCCGGCTTCCGGATCGTCCGGGCCAAGCACCCGATAGGTGAAGGGCGTCCCGTTCTCATAGAGCGCGATCAGCACCTTCTGGCTGTAGGACGAAAAAGGGTGAGCATAGAGGGTCAACGTCATGGCATCCTCCAGACCGATTGCTTTTCGCAATCAGTCTGTAAAGAAACCGATCTCGTTTTGCAACCGGATATACGGCTTCCCTACCCTCCCAGCGCCTCCGCCACATCCTCATAGGTGCGCAAGCCCGTGCGCGGCGCGTAGACCAGCACGGCCATGTTGCCCGGCGCATGCTCGTTCTTCCACATCTTGTGATGGGCGAGCGGGATCTTGTCCCAGGGGAAGACCTCGGACATGCAGGGGTCGATGCGGCGATCGAGCACGAACTGGTTGGCGGCGCTCGCCTGCTTGAGATGGGCGAAATGCGAGCCCTGGACGCGCTTCTGCCGCATCCAGACATAACGGGCGTCGAAGGTGATGTTGAAGCCCGAGGTGCCCGCGCAGAACACCACCATGCCGCCGCGCTTGGCGACGAGGCAGGAGACCGGGAAGGTCGCCTCGCCCGGATGCTCGAAGACGATGTCGACGTCCTTCTTGCCGGTGATGTCCCAGATCGCCTTGCCGAATTTGCGGGCTTCCTTGGTCCACTCGTTGTACTCGGGCGAGTTGACCTTGGGCATCTGGCCCCAGCAGTTGAAATCCTTGCGGTTGACGACGCCCTTGGCACCGAGGCCGAGCACATAGTCGCGCTTGGTCTCGTCCGAGATGACGCCGATGGCGTTGGCGCCGGACGCCGCGCAGAGCTGGACGCCGAAGACGCCCAGACCGCCGGAGGCGCCCCAGACCAGAACGTTGTCGCCCGGCTTGATGGTGTGCGGAGCGTGGCCGAACAACATGCGGTAGGCGGTCGCCAGCGTCAGGGTGTAGCAGGCGGATTCTTCCCAGGAGAGATGCTTCGGCTTCAGCATGAGCTGGCGCGACTGCACCCGGCAGAACTGGGCGAAGGAGCCGTCCGGCGTCTCGTAGCCCCAGATGCGCTGCGACGGCGAGAACATCGGGTCGCCGCCATTGCACTCCTCGTCGTCGCCATCGTCCTGGTTGCAGTGGACGATGACCTCGTCGCCGACCTTCCAGCGCTTCACCTTCGAGCCGACCGCCCAGACGATGCCCGAGGCATCGGAGCCGGCGACATGGAACGGAGCCTTGTGGACGTCGAAGGGCGAGATCGGCTGGCCGAGGCCGGCCCAGATGCCATTGTAGTTGACGCCTCCCGCCATCACGAGGAGCAGAACCTCCTCCTCGCCGATCGACCATGTCGGCACGACCTCGACCTGGAACGAGTCCTGCGGCGCTCCGTGGCGCTCGCGCCGGATCGCCCAGGCGTACATCTTCTCCGGCACATGGCCGAGCGGCGGCAACTCGTCGAGTTCGTAGAGATCCTTGAGCGGTTTCACGGCAGCTTGCGGCTTCGACATCGTCGTCTCCCTGCTCCCCGCCTGTCTTCGTCCTTGCGGCACTGCGGCGGCTTTGGACGGCGATCATGCACCTTATGTTGCAACGCGCCATTCGCCTAAGGAATTACCTTGCAGCGCAAAATGATCGCCCGAAATCGGGATTTTGCCGATTCCTTCACGGTTTCGGCGGATGATCAAGCCGTTCAAGCGAGGCGAGAAAGCCATGCGCGCCCTGTTGACGATCGTCGGCCTGCCCGATCTGCCGCTTCTGTCGCTGATCCTCGTCGTGGTCCTGATCCTGCTCGCCGCCCTGATGTTCGGCTGGATTGCCGATCTGCTGCTCGGGGAGAACGCCTACGGCACCGGCTTCAACGCCGGCATCATCCTGATCGGCGCCTTTATCGGCGCCTGGCTCTGGCATCGCTACGGCTTCCCGACGCGCTTCGATGCCGCGGCCGTCAAGGCAGGCATCGCGACCGGCTCGGGGCTTTTGCTCCTGCTCGTCCTGACGGTGCTGCGCCCCTGAGACGCCGGGCCTTTCAGCCGCCGCGGCTGGCGGCGAGCATGTAGTTGACGTCCATATCCCGCGCGGCGCTCCAGCGGCCGGTCAGCGGGTTGAAGACGACGCCGGTCTGCGTGCCCAGCGTGAAGCCGTTGCTCTCGATCGCACCGCCGAGCTCGGCCGGGGTCACGAACTTCTCCCAGTCATGCGTGCCCCGGGGCAGCCAGCGCAGCACATATTCGGCGCCGACGATGGCGAGCGCATAGGATTTCAGCGTGCGGTTGAGCGTCGCCATGACGAGGAGCCCGCCGGGCTTCACCGCCGCGCAGCAGGCGGCGACGAAGGCCTCGACATCGGCGACATGCTCGACGACCTCCATCGCCAGCACGATGTCGAAGCGCTGGCTGGAGGCGACGACCGCCTCGATCGTCTCCTCGCGATAGTCGATGGTGAGCCCGCCCTTCTCGGCATGGGCGCGGGCGACGGCGATATTGGTCGGAGCCGGGTCGAGCCCCGTCACCTCAGCACCCAGCCTCGCCAGCGGCTCGGAGAGCACGCCGCCGCCGCAGCCGATATCGACCAGCGTCAGGCCTTCGAGCGACCGCATCTGCTTGGGATCGCGGCCGAAATGCGTGCAGGCCTCGTCGCGAACATAGGCGAGGCGCACGGGGTTGAACTTGTGCAGGACCGCCATCGGCCCCTTCGGATCCCACCAGTCGCGCGCGATCGCATCGAAGCGGGCGACCTCGGCCGGGTCGATCGTCGAGCCTGTGCGTTGCGTCGCAGCCGCCATGAACCGGTCCCTCGTTTATGCGGCGCCGCATTGACACCGCGCCTGCCGCCCGTCATCTACACCCGCCCCGCCGCCAGTGCGAGGGCGACGTTTCGACCCGGCTTTCCAACCGGGACAGCTATCGAGAGCCAAAAGATCGTCATGGCCCGTCTGGTGATGAAATTCGGCGGCACCTCCGTCGCCACTGTCGAGCGCATCAAGAACGCGGCGCGGCACGTCAAACGCGAGTTCGACGCGGGCAACGAGGTCGCGGTCGTGGTTTCGGCGATGTCGGGCAAGACCAACGAGCTCGTCGCCTGGGCCAAGGAAGCGGCGCCGCTGCACGATCAGGCGGAATACGACGTCGTCGTCGCCTCGGGCGAGCAGGTCACCTCCGGCCTGATGGCGATCGTGCTGCAGGAGATGGGCCTGCCGGCCCGCTCCTGGCAGGGCTGGCAGATCCCGCTCTACGGCTCGGACGCGCATGGCGCTGCCCGGATCGAGAGCGTCGACGGCGCCGGCATCCTCGCCGGCTTCGACCGCAACCGCGAGATCGCGGTCTGCTCAGGCTTCCAGGGCGTGAACCCGCGCACGCACCGCATCGTGACGCTGGGCCGCGGCGGCTCGGACACCAGCGCCGTCGCGCTCGCCGCGGGCCTGAAGGCCGATCGCTGCGACATCTACACCGATGTCGACGGCGTCTACACCACCGACCCGCGCATCGTTCCCAAGGCGAAGCGCATGGACAAGGTCTCCTTCGAGGAAATGCTCGAAATGGCCTCGCTCGGCTCCAAGGTGCTGCAGGTGCGCTCGGTCGAGATCGCCATGACGCAGCGCGTGCCGACCTATGTGCGCTCCTCCTTCGACGACCCCGAAAACCCCAATCCTGGCACCCTCATCTGCGACGAGGACGACATCGTGGAACAGCAGATCGTCACCGGCATCGCCTTCTCCCGGGACGAAGCCCAGATCACCCTCCGCCGCGTGGCCGACAAGCCCGGCGTCGCCGCGGCGATCTTCGGCCCGCTCGCCGATGCCAACATCAATGTCGACATGATCATCCAGGTCGTCTCGGACGACCAGGCGACGACCGACATCACCTTCACCGTGCCGACGGCCGATTACGAGCGCGCCCGCACGCTGCTCGAGAGCAAGCACGATACGATCTCCTATCAGGACATCCAGGGCGCGACCGACGTGGTGAAGATCTCGGCGATCGGCATTGGCATGCGCTCGCATGCCGGCGTCGCGGCCCGCGCCTTCCGGGCGCTGGCCGAGAAGGGCATCAACATCCGCGCCATCACGACCTCCGAGATCAAGTTCTCGGTGCTGATCGACGCCGCCTATACCGAGCTCGCGGTGCGCACGCTGCACTCGCTCTACGGCCTCGACGCGGCCTGAGGCTGCGATACGGCGAACCCAAGGACGTCATGCTCGGGCTCGACCCGAGCATCTCGGAAAAGCGCCCTATCCTGCATGAGCTTCCCGGGTCGAAGCCGCGCTTCGCCCCGGGAATGACGGAAGGCGCGAGACGCCTATTCCGCCGGATGAGGCGCGCCCGCCGGCTTGTGCTTGTTGCTGCGGAAGAGCCCGCCGAGCTTCACCAGCCCGTCCGAGAGCCTGTTCATGTAAAGGAACAGGACGGGGGTGATGAAGAGCGTCAGCACCTGGCTGATCATCAGGCCGCCGACCACCGCGATGCCGAGCGGCTGGCGCAGTTCCGCGCTGGCGCCGGCGCCGACCGCGATCGGCAGCGTGCCCATCAGCGCCGCCAGCGTCGTCATCAGGATCGGCCGGAACCGCATGACGCAGGCCCTGTGGATCGCCTCCTGCGCCGACACGCCCTCGCGCAGGAGCACCAGCGCGACGTCGATCATCATGATCGCGTTCTTCTTGACGATGCCGATCAGCATCAGCAGGCCGATGATCGCGATGACCGAGAGGTCGAGGTCGAACAGCCTCAGCGCTCCGAGCGCGCCAATCGCCGCCGAAGGCAGGCCGGTCAGGATGGTCAGCGGGTGGATGAAGCTCTCATAGAGGATGCCGAGCACGATGTAGATCGTCAGGATCGCGCCCGCGATCAGGAGGCCCTGGTTCGCCAGCGAGTCCTGGAAGACCTTGGCCGTGCCGGCGAGCGTCGTCGTGATCGATTTCGGCAGGCCGATCTGCTCCTTCAGCACGCCGATGCGGTTGACGCTGTCGCCGAGCGCGACGCCGGCCGGCAGATTGTAGGAGATCGTCACCGCCGGAAGCTGGCCAAGCTGGTTGACCGTGAGCTGGCCAGCCGTCCGCTCGATCCTGGCGAAGGCGCCGAGCGGCACGAGGGTGCCGGTCTTGGTGCGGACGCGGATCGCGTTCAGCCGCTCCGGCGTCCACTGGTCGTTGGGGTTGAACTCGACGACGACCTGATAGCTGTCGCCCGTGGTGTAGATCGTCGAGACCTGCCGGACGCCGAAGCCCGAATAGAGCGTCGAGCGCAGGATGTCCGAGCCGATGCCGAGCTGGTTGGCCTTGTCGCGGTCGATGATCACCGTCGCCTGCAGGGCGTTGTTCTGCAGGTCGGTGGTCACGTCGAGGAAGGTCGAGGGCTCGCGGCTCATGGCGTCGGCGAGGCGTAGCGCCCCGTCGTTCATCGCCTTCTGGTCGAGGCCCTGGACGACGAGCTGGTACTGGCTCTTCGAGGAGCGCGCGCCGATATTGAGGTTCTGGACCGGCGTCATATAGGTGTTGATGCCCGGCACCTGCGCGAGATCGCGCCGCAGCGACGACAGCACGACGGAGAGCTGCGGCCGCTTGTCCTGCGGCTTCAGCTCGACGAAGAGGCGCCCGGCATTGAGCGCGCCGGCATTGCCGTTGGTCGCGCCGACGCTGGACGCGACATGGGCGACATAGGGCGAATGCATGAAGATGTCGGCGACCTGCCGCTGCAGCTTCTGCATGGCGTCGAAGGACACGTCCTGCCGCGCCTCGGTCGCGACCTGAAGCTGGCCGATATCCTCCTGCGGGAAGAAGCCCTTCGGCGAGGTCTGCATCAGCCAGACCGTGCCGGCCATGGTCGCGAAGAAGGCGAGCAGCACCACCGGCTGGAAGCGCAGGCAGAAGGCGAGGCCGCGGTCATAGCCATGCAACAGCGCCTCGAAACCCTTCTCGAGCCAGCGCCCGACGGCATTCTCCTGATGATGCTCGCCATAGCCCGAGAGCAGGCGCGAGCAGAGCATCGGCGTCAGCGTCAGCGAGACGAAGGCGGAGGCCAGGATCGAGACCGTCACCACCACCGCGAACTCGTTGAAGATGCGCCCGACGACGCCGCCCATGAGCAGGACCGGAATGAAGACCGCGACCAGCGAGAGCGAGATCGAGATGATGGTGAAGCCGATCTCGCTGGCGCCCTTCAGCGAGGCATCGAAGGCGGAAAGCCCATCCTCCTCCATATGGCGGACGATGTTCTCGAGCATGACGATGGCGTCGTCGACGACGAGGCCGACCGAAAGGGTCAGGCCCAGCAGCGAGATGTTGTCGATCGAGAAGCCGAACAGATACATCGCCGCCAGCGTGGCGATGACCGAGATCGGCACCGCCACCGCCGGGATGAAGGTCGCGGCGACGCGGCGCAGGAAGACGAAGATGACCATGACGACCAGCGCGACGGTGAGCAGCAGCGTGAACTGCACGTCGTCCACCGCCTGGCGGATCGAGGTCGAGCGGTCGTTCAGCAGCGAGAGCGAGGCCGCGGCCGGCAACTGCTCCTCGAAGGCCGGGATCATCGCCTTGACGCGATCGACCACCTCGACGGTGTTGGCGTCGGGCTGGCGCTGCACAGCGAGCACGATCGCCGGAACGCCGTCATAGCTGCTGCGGGTCTGCGTGTTCTCGACGGAATCGATCACCTTGGCGACGTCGCCGAGGCGCACCGGCTTGCCCGAGCGGGTGGTGATGATGACGTTGGCGAACTGCGCCGCGTCGGCGAGCTGGGTATGCGCCTCGATGGTGAGCTGCTGGGCGCTGTTCTGGATGGTGCCGACCGGCGTGTTGGCGTTGGTCGCGGTGATGGCGGCCTGCAATTCGTCGAGGCCGATGCCGCGCGCGGCGAGCGCCGTCGGGTCGATCTGGATGCGGACGGCGTATTTCTGGCTGCCGAAGATCAGCACCTGCGCGACGCCATCCACCGTCGAGAGCGCGGGCGAGATCACCTGCTGGGCGAAGGCGTCGAGATCGGAGAGCGGCACGACGTCGCTCTTCAGGGCCATCAGGATGATCGGCGCGTCGGCCGGATTCACCTTGCGATAGCTCGGCGGCGTCGTCATCTCGATCGGCAACTGCTTCTGCGTGCGCGTGATCGCCGCCTGCACGTCGGCCGCGGCCGCGTCGATGTCGCGGTTCAGCACGAACTGGATCGCGATCGAGGTCGATCCTTGCGCGTTGATGGTGGAGATCGAATCGATGCCCGCGATCGTGCCGAACTGCTTGATCAGCGGCGTGGCGACCGAGGTCGCCATCGTGTCGGGCGAAGCGCCGGGCAACTGGGCCGAGACGTTGACGACCGGGAACTCGGCGCGCGGCAGCGCCGCCACCGGCAGGAAGCGATAGGCGAACGTCCCGGCCAGCACCAGCGCGACCGACATCAGGATGGTCGCGACCGGGTGCCTGATGCAGAAGGACGAGACGTTCATGAGTGCCCCTCCTGCGCGACCGGCGTGCTCACCGGCGCCTTCTCGCCGCTGGCTCCCCGCTCGCGCACCGCCGTGCCCTGCTTCAGGCGCATCTGGCCGTCGACGACGACGCGCTCGCCCGGCGCGAGGCCTTCCGTCACCGCCGTCTTGCCGCCATCGCTGAGCGCGACCTTGATCTGGCGCAGATCCACCGTCGCATTCGCCTTGGCGACGAAGACGTAGGGACCTTTCTGGCCGGTCTGCACCGCGACCGTCGGGATGACGGTGACGCCCTTCAGCGTGTCGGGGATGAACTCGACATCGACATACTGGCCCGGCCAGAGACGCAGATCGTCATTGGCGAAGGCTGCCTTGGCCGTGATCGTGCCCGAGGTGATGTCGACATTGGAATCGACGAAGTTGAGCTTGCCCACGGCCGGCTGGTCGCCGGCCTGGGGAATTTTCGCCGTGACCACGGCCGAATCCGGCGCGAGAAGCGCGGCATGCAGCGTCGGCAGCTCGCTCTCGGGCAAGGCGAAGGAGACGCGCAGCGGCTTCATCTGCGTGATCGTCAGGAGGCCGGTGCTGCTGTTGTTGCTGTTGGCGCTGACGAGATTGCCCGGCGTGACCATCACGGCGCCGACCCGCCCGTCGATGGGGGCGAGGATGCGGGTATAGCTCAGCTTGAGCCTGTCGGCGTCGAGCGTCGCATGATCGGCCTGGATGTTGGCGGCCGAGCTCTTCTCGTCGGCCGTGCCCAGATCCACCTGCTGCTGGGTGCCGGCATTGCGGGCGAAAAGCTGCTTGTAGCGTTCGAGATCGGCGACGTTGCGCGTATGGGTCGCCTCGTCGCGCAGGAGCATCGCCTCATCCTTGGCGATCTGGGCCTTGATGTCGCGGTCGTCGAGCGTGAACAGCAGGTCGCCCGCCTTGACGAACTGGCCGTCGGTGACGTGCTGCGCGACGATCTGGCTGTCGATACGCGACTTCACCGTCACGCTCGCCGGCGTCTCGACGAAGCCGATGGCGTGCTTGCGGATCGGGAAATCCGCCTGCTCCGCCACCGCCGACACCACAGACACCGCCGGGGCGCCACGCCCGGCACCGGCGGCCTGCGGCGCCTTCTCCCCCTGCAAACGCGTATACCAGACGCCCGCCGCAACAGCGGCGACCAGAACGAAGCCGACAAGAAATCCCGAACGCTTCATAGTTGCCCCACCGGCTCAGGCCATGCGACCAGCCGAAAGCGGCTGCTGCGTCTTGTCATCCGCCCGCTGGGGCCGGATCTGCTCACGGATCGCCCCGAGCGTATCGAGCGCCGACAGGATCGCGTCGTCTCCGACCGAGCCGAGCAGCTCATGCGCGATCGTGCCGCGCACCTCGTCGAGATCATCAACCAGTCGCCGGCCCGTCGGGCTGAGATAGAGGAGATAAGCCCTGCGATCGGCCGGATTTTCGCGGCGCTCGATCAAGCCCTGATGCTGCAAGCGGTCGAGCAGGCGCGCCAGCGAGATGGGCTGCAGATCCATCTGCTCGGCCAGCGCGGCCTGGTTCAGTCCTTCCTGGCGGCGCAACCGCGCCAGAACGCCCCATTGCGCCCGTGTCGTTCCGTGCTCCCGCGCACGTTGATCGACATAGGTCCTCATCAGGCGAGAGGTTTCGACAAGCTGAAACATCAGCTCCCGCCGCAGGGGGCGCTTCATGCATAGGCCTCCGTGATTGTAAGCCTGCTCATAGTAAGTCAGATTGCGGCGGTTTTATAGTCACGATTTCGCAACTGCGAGAAATTGCCCGACCATGCCAGGCGTGGCATCGGGCCGAGCCAGAAGGGCGGCCTTCGCCCGGCATGGCATCGCCCTTTGCGGGCCTCATTCGCCCCCGAACCGGGCCGGGCGCTTCTCCAGGAAGGCCGCGACCCCCTCGCGGAAATCGGCGGTGGCGGTCGATTCCGCGAAGGCGCGCTCTTCGGCCGCCAGATGGGCGGCGAGATCATGGCCGGCCGCCTCCGTCAGCAGGTGGCGGACGCGGCCATAGGCCTGCGTCGGCCCTTCTGCGAGGCGGCGGGCGAGAGCGAGCGCCTCCGCTTCCGCCTGTTCGTTGGGGACCACGCGGTTGACGAGGCCCAGCCGCAGCGCCTCGGCGGCGTCAAAAGGCTCGGCCAGCAGCGCGATCTCCTTCGCCTTGCGCAAGCCGACCAGGCGCGGCAGGCGGAAAGAGCCGCCGAGATCCGGCGTCGTGCCGAGGCGGGAATAGGCCATCGCGAAACGGGTGTTCTCGGCCGCGACGGCAAGGTCGCAGCCGAGCGCGAGGCTGAAGCCGCCACCCGCCACCGCCCCATGCAGGCAGGCGACGGAGGGCTGCGGCAGGCGATCGAGCAACAGCAGGGCCTCGTGCAGCGGCTCCATGATCGCGGGAATCGTCACGGCGGGGTCGCCGCCGGCCAGGAATTGCGAAACGTCGCCGCCGGCGCAAAAACCCTTGCCCGCACCCTTCAGCAGGATGGCGCGGCTGTCGCCGCGCGCCGCGATATCCTTCACGCGGGCGAGGAACAGCTCCGCCATCGGCGCATCGAAGGCGTTCAGCACGGCCGGGCGGTTGAGCGTCAGCACGGCGACGCCGCCATCCCGTTCGAGCAGAACAGTTTCCACGTGATCTGACATGCGATGGACTCCGTGACGGCGAGGATCGGCGGCAGGCTATCATCCCGCCGCGCCTTGGCGAGGGGTGGCCCCGCGTCGATGAGGCAGCGCATTTGCGTGAACGGCTCTGGCTTCCCGCGGCGCAGAGCTTCTAGACTACGGGCAACATCCCCTCACCCAGAGCCGACCTTCCCCATGAGCCAGCTTTTCAGCCCCTATCAGCTTGGCAATCTCGCGCTTGCCAACCGGATCGTCATCGCGCCGATGTGCCAATATTCGGCCGAAGACGGCAATGCCAGCGACTGGCACGTGATCCATCTCGGCAACCTCGCCCTCTCGGGCGCCGCCCTGCTCTTCCTCGAGGCGACGGCGGTGGAGCCGGACGGACGGATCAGCCCCTTCGATCTCGGCCTGTGGTCGGACGGGAACGAGGCTGCACTGGCGAAAGTGCTCGATTCGGCGCATCGCTGGTCGGATATGCCGATCGGCGTCCAGCTCGCCCATGCCGGCCGCAAGGCCTCAGTGGATCGTCCCTGGAAGGGCGGCCACCAGCTCGGCCTCAACGAGGGCGGCTGGACGGTGCATGCCCCCTCGGAGGTCGGCTTCGAAAGCTATCCCCGCCCGCCCCGCTCGTTGACGGGAGGCGACATCGCCCGGATCGTCGAGGCTTTCGCTGCTTCGGCGCAGCGCGCCGTGCGGCTCGGCCTCGCGGCGATCGAGCTGCATGCCGCCCATGGCTATCTGATGCACCAGTTCCTCTCGCCGCTCTCCAACCGGCGCGAGGACGAATATGGCGGCTCGCTGGAAAACCGGATGCGCTTTCCGCTCGCGGTCTTCGACGCGGTGCGGGCGGTGGTGCCGGCGGGCTATCCGGTCGGCTTCCGCATTTCCGGCACGGATTGGGTCGACGGCGGCTGGGATGTCGAGCAGAGCATCGCTTTCTCCAAGGCCGCCAAGGCTCGCGGCGCCGATTTCATCCATGTCTCCAGCGGCGGACTCTCGGCCGC
This sequence comes from Allobosea sp. OAE752, assembly GCF_050433265.1. NCBI lineage: Bacteria > Pseudomonadati > Pseudomonadota > Alphaproteobacteria > Hyphomicrobiales > Alloboseaceae > Allobosea > Allobosea sp. OAE752. The sequence continues at coordinate 127,444 of NZ_JBNPXO010000008.1, read as the reverse complement.
GCAGAAGATCCCGCTCGGCCCGAGCTACCAGGTGCCGCTGGCGCGAGCCGTGAAGGAGGCGACGGGCATGAGCACCATCGCGGTCGGCCTGATCACCGAGCCCGAGCAGGCGGAGGCCATCGTCGGCACCGGCGAGGCCGACCTCGTCGGGCTGGCGCGCGGCATCCTCTACGATCCGCGCTGGCCCTGGCATGCGGCGGCGGCCCTCGGCGCCAGCGTCAAGGCGCCGAACCAGTATCTGCGCTCGCAGCCACGGCAATATTCCAAGCTGTTCGCCTGAATTCTCCAGATTCGCTCCGTCGTCATCCCGGGCGACCGCAGGGAGATCCAGGCCGGAACGCAACCGACGAGCGCTCAGGCATGGATCCCGGATCTGCGCTTCGCTTCGTCCGGGATGACAGCGCACAAGACACGAAAGCACAGAGCCAAACCCCATGACCGCCTATTCCGATCTCGCCGCCCATTTCGGCCGCATCAGTGCCCTCTCCAACGCCGTCGGCGTCCTGCAATGGGATTCCGACGTGATGATGCCGAAGGGCGCCGCCGAGACGCGGGCCGAGAGCATGGCGCTGCTGCAGGTGCTGCGCCATGGCATGGTGACGGATGCAAGGATCGGCGACTGGCTGGCCAAGGCCGAGAGCGACGGCTCGCTCGGCGCCTGGGAAAAGGCCAATCTGCGCGAGATCCGGCGCGTCTGGACGGTCGAGACCGCCCTGCCGGCCGATCTCGTCGAGGCGTCGAGCAAGGCCGTCTCGGCCTGCGAGATGCGCTGGCGGCAGGCGCGGGCCGAGTCCGACTTTGCCGGGCTCCTGCCCTATCTCGCCGAGGTGTTGAACCTCCAGCGTCAGATCGGCCGGGCCAAGGGCGAGAAGCTCGGGCTTTCACCCTATGACGCCCTGCTCAACGACTACGAGCCCGGCGGAAGCTCGGCCAAGATCGATGCGCTGTTCGACGATCTCGCCGATTTCCTGCCGGGCTTCACGCAGGAGGTCGTGGCGGTGCAGGCGCGCCGGCCGGCGCAGGAGCCGCTCGCGGGCCCCTTCGCGACAGAGACGCAGCGGGTGCTCGGTCTCAGGCTGATGGCGGCGCTCGGCTATGATTTCGAGCGCGGCCGGCTCGACATCTCGACGCATCCGTTCTGCGGCGGGGCCGACAACGATGTCCGCATCACCACGCGCTACGACGAGGCCGATTTCACCAAGGCGCTGATGGGCGTGCTGCACGAGACCGGCCATGCGCTCTACGAGCAGGGCCGGCCGCAAGCGCATCTGAACCAGCCGGTCGGCGCCGCGCGCAGCATGAGCATCCATGAGAGCCAATCGCTGCTGATGGAGATGCAGGCCTGCCGCTCGCGCCAGTTCCTCGCCTTCGCCACGCCGCTGATGCGGGAGAGTTTCGGCGGCGCCGGCCCGGCTTGGGAGAGCGAGGCAATGTGGCGCCGCTATACCCGCGTCGAGCCCGGCTTCATTCGCGTCGATGCCGACGAGGTGACCTACCCGGCCCATATCATCCTGCGCTACCGGCTGGAGAAGGCATTGATCGCCGACGCCATGCCGCTTGCCGAGCTGCCCGCCGCCTGGAACGACGGGATGAAATCCCTGCTCGGCGTCACCGTGCCGGACGACCGGCGCGGCTGCCTGCAGGACATCCACTGGCCCTCGGGCGGCTGGGGCTATTTCCCGACCTATTCGCTCGGCGCGATGACGGCAGCCCAGATCTTCGACGCGGCGACGCGGGCCGAGCCCGGCATCCTGCCCGGCATCGGCAAGGGCGATTTCGCACCGCTCGTCGGCTGGCTGCGCGCGAACATCCACGGCAAGGGCTCGCTGCTCCCGACCGACGCGCTGCTGACGGAAGCGACCGGCCGGCCGCTCGACGCCGCGGTGTTCAAGGCGCATCTGCGCCGCCGCTATGTCGAGGAGATGTGAGGCCGACGGGATCGGCACATTGCCTTGTCGTTCCCCGCACAGTCATCCCGGGTGAAGCGAAGCGGAAACCCGGGATCCATGCCGGAGCGTCTCCGAGCAAGGCTCAAGCATGGATCCCGGATCTACGCGGCTTTGCCGCTCGTCCGGGATGACCCGCGCCTTTGTGATTCATCTCAGTGACTTGAACGCGTCGGCTGAAGCGGCACGCGAATCCCTCGAAACGAAAACGGCCGGTCCTTGCGGACCGGCCGTAATCTCATCGAAAGAACGACCGCCTCAGCGCTCGATCATCTTGTTCCAGCGGCTGTTCCATTCCGGGCGCTTGGCGTTGATCGCGTCCCAGTCCAGCGTGACCGCCGTCTTCATGTTGATGTTGAAGACGTCGAGCTTGGCCTGTGCCTCGGGGGTCGGCGCCTTGGCGGTGGTGTTCGAGGGCACGCCGTTGCCGAAGGCCATCGCCTTGGCCTGCGCCTCGGCCGAGAGCAGATAGGCCGCGAGCTTCTGCGACAGCTCCGGCTCGGAATTGTTGGCGATGACGCATTCCGCCACCATCAGCACCACCGAACCCTCCTTGGGCTGGGCGTATTCGACCGGAATGCCCTTGTCTTTCAGCGTGGCAACGCCCGTCGGGGTCAGCGGGAAAATCGCGGCGTCGCCGGTCTGGACCATCTCGGAGATCTTGGCCGAATTCGGGATGAATTCGATGACGTTCTTGCCGATCGTGTCGCGGAATTTGGTGAAGCCGGGCTCGACATTGGCCTCGGTGCCGCCCTGGATGCGGTTGAACATCAGGAAGGCATGCAGGCCGAAGGACGAGGCCGAGGCCGACTGGAAGACGACCTTGTCCTTGAACTTGGGGTCGGCCAGATCCATCCAGGAGGTCGGCGCCGCCCAGCCTTTCTCGTCGAACATCTTCTTGTTATAGGCGAGCCCGGTCATGCCCATGTCGATGCCGGCCGCCATGTTGTCCTTCATGACCGAGCCGGGCGCGAGCTGGCCGAGCTCCGGGCCGGGCTTCAGCTTCTCGCAGAGGCCGGCGCCGATGGCGCGGACCATGACGCCGTCATCGAGGAACATGACATGCATCTGCGGCTTGTCCTTGGCCGCGGTCGCCTTGGCGAGGATATCGGCCGAGGTGCCGGGCACGACCACGACCTTGACGTTGTTGGCCTTCTCGAAATCCGGGAAGACGCCCTGGGTATAGGTGCGCTCGAAATTGCCGCCGTTCATGCCGATATAGAGCGTCTTGCTCTGGGCGAAGGCGCTGCCGGCGGCGGCCAGCGCGACGGCGGCGACAGTTCCGGCCAAAAGATTGCGACGGGTGGTCATGTTGAAGCTCCCCTGCTTTGCGGCTCTGGATCCGGACCCGCACCCGAGCCGTGGCTGGTGCGGTCGTGGTTCTCCGGCGGCACGGGCGGCCGGCTGAAGCGGGTGATGGAAAAGGCCTCGATCGGGGTCGCGCTTCGGCCGTCGCGGACGAGTTCGGCCAAAACCTCGCCGACGCCGGGCGCGATCTGGAAGCCGGCGCCGGTGAAGCCGAAGGCATGGAGCAGGCCGGGCGTCGTGCCGCTGAAGCCGATCACGGGGTTGCGGTCCGGCATCGCCGCCTCCGTCCCCGACCAGAAGCGGATCGCCTGGGCGTGGCGCAGCGCCGGAAAGATTTCGGCAGTGCGATTCATGATCGCGAGCGCGCCTTCGCCGCGCGGCCGCGAGAAATCGGGATCGTCGAGCGGCAGGCCGCGCTCGCCGCCGACCACGACATTGCCGCGTTCGACCTGACGGGCGTAGATGCCACCGCCTTCCATGCCGATATTGACGGTCATGACCGGGGCCAGCGGCTCGGTGACGATCATCGAGGGATAGATGCGCGAGAGCGGCACCGGCTCGCCGAAATCCGTGGCGAAACGGTCGGCCCAGGCGCCGGCGCTGTTGATGACGACGCGCGCGCTCAGGCCGATGCCCTCGCCCGCCTCCAGCGCGAACCCCTCGCCATTGCGGGTGAGGCCGGTGACCGGCGTGTTCTCCAGCACATGCGCCCCGGCACGGCGCGCGGCGCTGGCAAAGGCCGCCGAGACGAGGCGTGGATTGGCATGGCCGTCGCCGGCGCAGAGCGAGGCGCCCAAAATGCTGCCGTCGATCCAGGGAAAGCGCTCGCGCAGGCCGTTATGGCCGACGAGCTCGAGATCGAGCCCCTGATCGGCGATCGCTTCGGCGTAGGCTTCCAGCGCCGCCATCTCGGCTTCGCTGCGGGCGAGCTTGAGATGGCCGGAGCGCAGGAACTCGCCGTCGATGCCGATCCGTTCCTTGAGGCGCGGCCAGATGGCATGGGCGCGCTGCGACAGCGGCAACTGCTCGCGCGGCCGCCCTTGCCGGCGGACGCCGCCATAGTTCACGCCGCTCGCCTGCGCGCCACAAAAGCCCTTGTCGAGCAGGGCGACGCTGAAGCCCATGCCGCGCAGCGCCAGCGCCGCCGAGGAGCCGACCAGCCCGCCGCCGATGATCGCGACGTCGATGTCGAGATGCCGGCTCACTCTGCTGCCTCCGGCAGGTTTGCCGCGGCCTCCGGCAGATCGGCCGCCAGCTGGAGGGCGAGCGGGATCGGCTTCACCGGGGCCTGCGCCCGTAGACGGCCGACGGCATCGAGCGGCTTGGCCGTCGCGGCGGCCAGCACTTCGGCAGAGGCGGAGGAGCACATCCGGCCCTGGCAGCGGCCCATGCCGACGCGACTCACCGCCTTCAGCCGGTTGATCTCGGAGATATCGAGACGGTTCACGGCCTCGCGGATGCTGCCGGCCGTGATCTCCTCGCAGCGGCAGAGCGTGGTCGCATCGTCGATCGTCTCTGCCCAACGGGCCGGGAAAGGAAAGGCGGCTTCGAGCGCGTCGCGCAGCTTGCCGATGCGGACCATCTCCGCTTCGAGCATGACGGCACGGGCCTTGTCGATGGCGAGATCACGATCCTCCAGCAAGGCCAGTGCGGCGCGCTCGCCCGCGCGCTCGGCCGCATCGGCGCCGGCAATGCCGGCACCGTCGCCGGCGAGATAGACACCCGCCACGGAGGCGCGGCCGGCGGCATCCCGCTGGGGCAACCAGGCGCGGTCGCGCCGGTCGAAGCGGAAGGCGCAGCCGGCGAGATCGGAGAGCTGCGTCTCCGAGCGCAAGGCGAGCCCGTAGCCGACGCCGTCGCAGGCGAGGCGCCGCTCGCGCCCGCTCTCCCGCCAGGAGACGCCGGAAACCCTGCCCTCGCCCTCGAAGCGCAGGCCCTCGATGCCGGAGCGGATGACGACGCCGCGCAGGCGCAGTTCGGCGACGAAGCGCGCCCCGCGCAGCACGATGCCGGGATCGAGCGGCAGGGCCTTGAGCAAAGCGAGCTTGGCGGAGGCGGGCGCGGCATCGAGCACGGCGGCGACTTCGACGCCCGCCTTCATGTACTGCCAGGCGACGAGATAGAGCAGCGGGCCGGAGCCGGCGAAGACGACGCGGCTGCCGATGGCGCAGCCCTGCGCCTTGAGCGCGACCTGCGAGCCACCGAGAGTAAAGACGCCGGGGAGCGTCCAGCCGGGAACAGGCAGGACGCGGTCCGTCGCGCCGGTGGCGAGCACCAGCCCGTCATAGGCGACGCGACGGGCGGTGCCGCCGACGGCGATATCGGCCACGCCGTCACGCAAATTCCAGAGCAGCGCTTGCGGCCAGTAGTCGATGCGGCCTTCGAGCGCGGCGAAGGCGGCGTGGAGCCGTTCGGCCTTGCCGGCTTCGGAACCGTAGAGATCCTTGGTCGAGCGACCGTCCTGGACGAGGCGCTGGCGGTAGATCTGGCCGCCGCAGGCCGGCGCCTCGTCGACGACCAACGGGCGCAGGCCCGCCGCGACGAGCGCCTCGGCGGCGCGGATGCCGGCGGGACCGGCACCGACGATCAGCGGCTGCGGGCGTTCGCTCATGCCACCCTCGCCGTCCCGGTAACGATGTTCATGCCCGGCTGAAGCGGTGTCGTGCAGGCGCGCAGGCGCTCGCCGGTCTCGGTCGCGACCCAGCAATCCTGGCAAGCGCCCATCTGGCAGAAGCCGGCGCGCGGCTCGCCGGTGAACTCGGTGCGACGCAGGCTCTCCGTGCGGTTCAGGATCGCGCTCAGCAGCGTGTCGCCGGCCCGGCCCTCGCAAGGCGCGCCGTCGAGCGTGAAGGCGATGACGGGATGATCCTTGCGGGCGATGCGACGCAGCAGCGGCATGATCGTCACTTCTGGCCGACGAGGATCTTGTCGAGGCCGAAGGCGCGGTCGAGCACCAGCATGGCGCCGGCGGTCAACGCGATCATCAGGGCCGACACCGCCGCCATCATCGGATCGATCGACTCGGTCGCGTACATGTACATGCGCACCGGCAGCGTCACCGTCTGCGGCGAGGTGACGAAGATCGACATGGTCAGTTCATCGAAGCTGTTGATGAAGGCGAGCAGCCAGCCGCCGGTGATGCCGGGCAGGATCATTGGCGCGGTGATCCGGCGGAACACGGTCCAGTGCGAGGCGCCGAGCGTCTCGGCCGCCTGCTCGGCGCTGCGGTCCATGCCGGTGAAGGCGGCCATGACGAGGCGCATCACATAGGGCGTGACGATGATGACATGGCTGGCCACCAGCCAGGCGAAGGAGCCGGTCGCGCCGATCAGCGCGAAAAGGCGCAGAAGCGCGACGCCGAGCACCAGATGCGGGATGATCAGCGGGGAAAGGAAGAGCCCATTCAGCCAGTCGCGGCCGGGGAACCGGTAGCGGTCGATGGCGAGCGCGGCCGGCACGGCGAGCGCGACGGAAATCGTCGCCGCCAGCGTCGCCAGCCACAGGCTGTTGTAGAAGGAGGGCACGAAATCGGGATGCTGGAAGATCGCGGCGAACCAACGCAGCGAGAACGAGGTCGTCGGGATCGAGAGCGTGTTCTCGGGCGTGAAGGCGACGAGGCAGACCACGACGAGCGGCGCCAGCACAAAGGCGACGACGAGGCTATGGAAGAGGAGCGCGATGGGGCCGTTCTTGTGCATGGCGCGCGACCTCAGCCCAGGGCCCGGCGGGCGCGCGTCTCGACGAGACGGTTATAGCCCAGCATGATGGCGAGGTTGGCGACCAGCACGATGATCGCGATCGCGGCGCCGAGCGGCCAGTTCAGCTCCGACATGTATTCGTCGTAGACCACCGTCGCCGCCATCTTGAGACGCCGGCCACCGAGCAGGCCGGGAATGGCGAAGGCGCTGGCCGAGAGGCCGAAGACGATCAGGCTGCCCGAGAGCATGCCGAGCGAGACCTGCGGCAGCACGATCCGGCGCAAAGCCGTGAAGCGCGAGGCGCCCAGCGTCAGGGCCGCCGCCTCGACCGCGGGATCGAGCTTCTGCAGCGCCGTCCAGACCGGAATGACCATGAAGGGCAGCATGACGTGGACGAGCGCGATCACGATCGCCGTCTCGGTGTAGAGCAATCTCACGCTGTCGAAGCCGAGCGCGCGCAGGCTCTGGTTCACCAGCCCGGTCGAGCCCAGCAGCATGCTCCAGCCGAAGGCGCGCACCACGACGGAGACCAACAGCGGTCCGATGATCACCAGCAGGAAGATCGAGCGCCAGGGATCGCCCATGCGCGAGAGCACATAAGCCTCCGGCGCGCCGATCACGGCGCAGATCAGTGTCGTGAGGAAGGCGAGCCTGAGCGTGCGCCAGAAGATCGCGAGGTAGTAGTCGTCGGTGACGACCCGGACATAATGCTCGACGGTGAAGCTGTCCTGGATGCCGGTGGTGTGATCGTAGACATGGAAGGACAGGATCACCGTCAGGATGAGCGGCAGGATCACCAGCCCGAGGAACAGCAGCGTCGCCGGCGAGACCAGAAGCCAGGGCGTCAGCGCGCGGGACTTCATGCCGCCGCTCCCGCCGCGGCCGCCACGATCGATGCGCTTTCGGGCGGCCAGCCGAGCGAGACGAGCGCGCCCTCCGCCACCGGCTCGGCGCCCTGATTGGGCAGGGAGACGACGACGTTTCCGACCGGCGTCTCGACATTGAACAGCCAGTAGCTGCCGAGGAAGAAGCGGCTCGTGACCGTGCCATCGAACAGCCCCTGCCCGGCCGCGCCGAGCAGGATCTTCTCCGGCCGGACCGCGACGCCGATGGAGGCCCCGTCCGGCAGGCTCGCCGCCTCGGATGGAAGGCCAAGCCCCGCGGCTTCGGCCCGCCCGCCGCGCCAGACCGCCTCGATGCGGTTCATCTTGCCGACGAAGGAGGAGATGAAAGCCGTCGCCGGGCGCTCATAGAGGCGATAGGGCGCATCGATCTGGGTCATGCGGCCCTGCTCCATCACGACGACACGGTCGCTGATCGAGAGCGCCTCGGCCTGGTCATGCGTGACCATGATGGTGGTGGTGCCGACGCTGCGCTGGATGCGGCGCAGTTCGAACTGCATCTCCTCGCGCAGCTTGGCGTCGAGGTTCGAGAGCGGCTCGTCGAGCAGCAGCACGGGCGGCTGGATGACGAGGGCGCGGGCAATGGCGACGCGCTGGCGCTGGCCGCCCGAAAGCTGGCGCGGATAGCGCTCGGCAAAAGAGGCGAGATGGACGAGGCCGAGCATCTCGCTGACGCGCCGGTCGCGCTCAGGCCTCGCGACCTTGCGCATCTCGAGGCCGAAGGCGACGTTCTCGGCCACCGTCATATGCGGAAAGAGCGCATAGCTCTGAAAGACGATGCCGAGGCCGCGGCGGCTCGGCTTCTCGCGGGTGATGTCGCGTCCGTCGAGGGTGATCGTGCCCTTGGTCGGCTCGACGAGGCCGGCGATCATCTGCAGCGTCGTGGTCTTGCCGCAGCCGGAAGGGCCGAGCAGCGAGACGAATTCGCCCTGGGCGACGCTGAGGTCGACATCGCGGACGGCGGTGAAGTCGCCGAAGACCTTGCTCAACGATTGCAGCGTCAGAAAGCCCATCGGCACCTCGATCGGTGGGCTTTCCCTTAGCCGGAAAGCCGGACTGCGATGCCGCTACGAAAGCGAGGCCGACACAATTTCGTCAATCTTGAATTCCGCATTAGAGAATTTTTATTGACTAAATTCCGTTATATGGAATTTTGATCCCGACCTAGGCATCTGGATTTCGATGATGGAAGCCTCGCCCGAAACGCTTTCGTCGCTGCGCCGCGCGCTCGGCCTGCTGCGCGTCCTCGCCGATGGCGAGAGCGGCGGCATGCGGCTGAAGGACATCGCGGATGCCGCCCGCTGCGGGCAGCCGACGGCCCATCGGGCGCTGCGCGACCTGATGGCGGAGGGCTTCGTCGAGCAGGCCAGCGGCGGCAAGCGCTACCGGCTGGCACTCGACTTCTTCGTGCTGGCGGCCCGCGCCGGGCAGGCCGGCGGCTTGCGCGAACTTGCCCGCCCGACCCTGCTCAGGCTCTCGGCCACGCTCAGTGACACGATCTTCCTGCTGGTCCGCAACGGCTATGACGCGGTCTGCCTCGACCGGATCGAGGGCCCCTTCCCGATCCGCTCCTTCACCGGCGACATCGGCGGCAAGGTCCCGCTCGGCATCGGCCAGGGCAGCCTCGCCATGCTGGCGCATCTGCCGGACGCCGAGCGCGAAGCGGTGATCCGCTTCAACATGCCCCGCCTGCTCGACCGCGGCTTCATCGACGAGCCGGCGCTGCGCTGCGCGATCGAGGCCGCAAGGGCGCAAGGCTGGGTCAATCTCAACACCGGCCTCATCCCCGGCATGGCCGGCGTCGCCGTGCCGGTCTTCGATGCGCAGCGGCGCGTCGTCGCCGCGCTGAGCGTCGGCACGCTGGCCGAGCGGCTGCGCGAAGACCGGCTGCCCAGCGTCGTCGCCATCCTGCGGGGCGAGGCCGACGAGCTCGGCGCCAAGCTCAACCCCTTCGACGTGACCCTGCGCTATCCCTCGCGCAGCCTGAGCACGGTGGCGGGCTGATCGGCTCCGGCTCCGAGCGCAGCCGCCATGCCGCTTTCAGGCTTGCATCGCGGCAGCGGAAGCGGGATGTCGGGGGCGACATTCCTTGCCACGGTGCTCCGCCATGACCGAAACCAAGCCCGCACCCCGCATCGCCATAACCTATTGCTCGATGTGCAACTGGATGCTGCGCTCGGCCTGGCTCGGCCAGGAGCTACTCTCGACCTTCGGGCAGGATCTCGGCGAGGTCGCGCTGATCCCGCGCACCGGCGGCATCTTCCAGATCACCTATGACGGCGAGCTGATCTGGGACCGCAAGACCGATGGCGGCTTCCCCGATTCCAAGGTGCTGAAGCAGCGCGTCCGCGACCGGCTCGACCCCGAGCGCAGCCTCGGCCATGTCGACGGACATGCGATGTCGGCGGACGCCGAGAGCTGAGGCTCGCCTTTCGCCAGCGACATCCCTGGTGGTCATCCCGGGCGAAGCGAAGACCCGGGATCCATGCCGGAACGCTTCCCGACAGGTTCAGGCATGGATCCCGAATCGGCGCGGCTTCGCCGCTTGTCCGGGATTACGGCGTTCAGGAAGCGGGAGAAAGGCGCCCGCGCGTCGCCGCGACCCACGCCTTCAGCCGCTCCTCGGGATCGGCATTGAGCGTGATGTCCGTCACCGCCGCGACGATGTCGGCGCCAGCCTCGAAGACGCCCGGGGCCCGCTCCAGCGAGATGCCGCCAATGCCGACCAATGGCAGGGCGCCGATGCGGCGCTTCCATTCGCCAAGACGCTCCAGCCCCTGCGGGCCGAAACGCATCTGCTTCAGGATCGTCGGATAGACCGGCCCGAGCGCGACATAGTCCGGCTGCATATCCAGCGCACGCTCGAGTTCCGCCTCGTCATGGCTGCTGACGCCGAGCTTCAGGCCGGCTTTCCGGATCGCGCCGAGATCGGCGGTGTCGAGGTCTTCCTGTCCAAGATGCAGCCAGTCGCAACCTTCCCCGATCGCGAGCTTCCAGTAATCGTTGACGACGAGCACGCAGCCGGCCTCGGCGCAGAGCCGCTTCGCGCGGGCGATCTCGCGGGCGACCTCCGGCTCCGGCCGGTCCTTCACGCGCAGCTGCACCAGCTTCATGCCGAGCGGCAGCATCCGCGCGATCCAGTCGGCGCTGTCGAAGATCGGGTAGAACGGATCGAGCTTCATGCGGAATACGTCTTTCAGGCCAGGAAGGCTTTGCCCATGACGGGGGTGGAGGGAGCGGCCATGTCGCGCGCCTCGATCGGCTGCGCGCCGAAGGCGAGCCGGCCGGCACGGATGGCCAGCGCGAAGGCTTCCGCCATCGCGGCGGGATCGCCGGCCTTGGCGACGGCGGTGTTGAGCAGGATGCCGTCATAGCCCATCTCGATCGCCTGCGCGGCGTGGGACGGCAGGCCGATGCCGGCATCGACGACGAGCGGGATGTCCGGGAAATGCTGGCGCATGGTGCGCAAGCCATAAGGGTTGTTGAGGCCCCGGCCGGAGCCGATCGGCGCGCCCCAGGGCATCAGCACCTCGCAGCCGGCATCGAGCAGGCGGCCACCGACGACGATGTCCTCGGTCGTGTAGGGAAAGACCTTGAAGCCGTCATCGGAAAGGATGCGGGCCGCCTCGACCAGGGCGATCACGTCCGGCTGGAGCGTGTCGTCCTCGCCGATGACCTCGAGCTTGATCCAGTCCGTGCCGAAGACCTCGCGCGCCATCTGGGCCGTCGTCACGGCCTCCTTCACCGAGTGACAGCCGGCGGTGTTGGGCAGCACCTTGACGCCGAGCTCGCGGATCAATGTCCAGAACGCCTGCCCTGCCCCACCGCCGGCCGATTCCCGGCGCAGCGAGACGGTGACCACCTCGGCGCCCGAACGCCTGACCGCCTCGGCCAGGATGGCGGGCGACGGATATTGCGCCGTGCCGAGGAAAAGCGGATTTTGCGGCTCGAAACCGTAGAAGGACGCCATCTCAACCTCCCTGCATCGGCGCGACGACCTCGATGCGGTCGCCGTCGTTGAGTGCGGTCTCGGCGCGCTTGCGGGCCGGGACGAATTCGCCGTTCACAGCGGTGGCGACGATCCGGCCGGCATAGCCGAGCTCGGCCAGCGCCTCGGCCAGCGTCTTGCCCGCGATGTCCTGGGGCGCGCCGTTAAGCAGCAAGGTCATGCAGCATCTCCGGTCGGGATTGCGGGTTCAATACGGCATCGGCCGCCATCCGCGCCATGGCGGGGCTGAGCAGGAAGCCGTGGCGATAGAGCCCGTTGACATGGATCACCCGGCCCCGGCGCGTCAGCCGCGGCAGGTTGTCGGGAAAGGCCGGGCGGGCATCGGTGCCGATCTCGACGATCTCGGCCTCGCCGAAGGCCGGATGCAGCGCATAGGCCGCGCCGAGCAGTTCGAGCATGGAGCGGGCCGAGATGCGCCGGCGCGCGCCGCTCTCGATCATGGTCGCGCCGACCATGAAATGCCCCTCGGCGCGCGGCACGATGTAGAGCGGAATGCGCGGGTGCAGCAGCCGGACCGGACGCGACAGCGCAATCTCGTCGCTCTTCAGGATCAGCATCTCGCCCTTGACGCCGCGCAGATCGGGCAGGACGTCGCGGGCCGCAAGCCCGCGGCAATCGAGCACGATATCGGCGTCGAGCTCGGCCGGCTCGACCGGGCTCTCGAAATGGATCGTCCCGCCTTGCGCGAGAATCTTGTCGCCCAGGGCCTTGATCGCCCGGCGCGGATCGAGATGCGCCTCCGCTGCGAAGAACAGCCCGCGCCCGAAGCGCCCGACGAGATCGGGCTCCAGCCGCGCGATCGCCTCGCCGTCGATCTCCTCGAAATGGCTGGTGCGCTGGCCGAAGCGGCGCAGCTCCGAACGATCCCGGCTCGGCGCGACGACGAGCGTGCCCTGTCGCGCGACCTCACCCGTATGCCGCTCCCACCAGCCGGCCGCCTCCTGCCCGAGCCGCACCACCGGCTCCTCGGCGCTCTCGCCCTCGCACCAGGGCGCCAGCATGCCGCCGGCATACCAGGAGCAGGCCTCGGCGCCGATGCGCGGACCGCGCTCATGGATGACGACGGCCGCGCCCCTGTCGAGCAACTCGACGGCGCAGGCGAGGCCGACGACGCCGGCGCCGACGATCGCGACGGTGGTCTGGCTTGGCCGATGCGGCAACTGTGCCATGCGCTTCCCATGCTCCCGGGGAGGCAACGGCCGGAGGCGCGATGCAGAGAACTGCGAGCCGAGGACCGTTCCCTTCGCCGGCATTACCCGGATCAGGTACGATGGGTTGGCGTGAGCCACGCCTCTCAGCCTCTCGGCACCCCAACGGACGCGCTCAATCTAGTGAGCTGGGCCCCAGAGAGCAAGGCGAGCCGATGCATACCGGCCTTTCCGGGAGATCGCCCGGCTTGACGTCTCCCTTACCAAGGGAGTGCTTCCGTCGCTCCTGCGCAGCCATATCCCCTCCCGTGTGAAGGGAGTGATCGCCCGCCCCTGTCGACCAGGAGAATTATCCTTGGTGCAAAGTGGCCGGCGAGGCTTGTCAAACGGCGTCACGATCGGGCATAGAGCCTTGCGCTGGAGACGTGGCCGAGAGGCTGAAGGCACTCGTTTGCTAAATGAGCATACCCCACAAGGGTATCGAGGGTTCGAATCCCTCCGTCTCCGCCACTCCTACCCCGTTGATTAGTAAAGACAGTTCTAAGCGCTGCCGAGCACGATAGACGGCGGCCTACACATGGCAGGCTGCCTCTGGCAGCGCGGAGCCCGATTCTGGTTCCAGATCGCCATTCCGATCTCCGAGGGGCGTTCGGGAGCACTCCTGTTCGGGTGCCCCTGCCCTGTGACGATCATCGGGACGCGTCGCGTTATGCCCGCCGACTCGCCGGTATCGCCGAGAGCTGGTTCAGGGAGTTGAAGAAGGAGCGCCTCACAGGGTTGCCGTCATCTCCGGCTGGAGGCCGCCGACTTCTTCGCACGGCCCGGACGCAGACCTTCCTGATGTCAGCAAGGGTGGTTTGTGTTGAAGAAGTCGGTGTTGCTGTGGGCTTGAGGTTCTGTTTCCGTCGTCCTTGCGGAGGGCGGCGTGATGATGGGCGAGCGGACGGTTGCGCAGGAGGCACTGTTCTACGAGTTCAACCTTGAGCGGCATGTCCCGGCCAGCCGATGCAGCGGCCCCATGGCGCGAGAGACCCGACCTTCAGACGCCTCAAACCCGACGGGTGGTCAATTCAGTCTCCACCGGACACCGCAAACACCTCATATCTTCGATATCGGCGGTGCGTCGGACCAAGTCGGCGCCTTGAGACTTCGCTTCACCCGGTGATTCTCGCCTGCGACGGACTGCCCGGTCGGTGATTTGCCCACGAGGTAGTTCTTCTGCCATTTCTGCTCCACCGTAAGGGGGTCGCCGAGACCGATAGCAGCGTTGAATCTAACCCGCTCGCTGTTCCAGGATTTATATTCCCGGTGCAGGGCTGGATCCTCGGTAATGGGTCGAATTACCGGCTGTACGCTCTCGATGGTGACAGCTGGCACCATGGTGACGAAGCAGAACGGCTCATCCTTTTCGAAATGCACTGTGCCAGGCCGGGTGAATTTCCAGTTCATGGTAAAGCTGAAGGGTAGCCAGCCGGTCTCCACCAGCCCGTCGAGCGGGTGGATGCCGTCTTTGATGCGGTTGGGCGAGCCGCGGACCGACATCATCCAATCCGGATCTGTCCTGAACAGGTAGCCCGGATGGAAACTCAGGATGCCGTGTCCGAAGAACACCCCGGCTTGGTGCAAATGGGTACCTGGCTCGTGAGGACGAAGGGTGATGTCCTCCTTGCCATTCCAGCCGTTCCAGGTGGCAGAGAAGCCAGCCGGGTTGAGCAACTCCCAACCATTGGCGTTGGCAATTAAAAGCGGCGTGCACCGATTTGCGAAGTGCTCGCTCGTGGCATCCATCCAATCGCGGCCGGTCGGAGCCGCGACGAGCTGTGGTGCCCGATCGATCAACACGTAACAGTCAAGTCTCGGTCCTGTCATCATTGGGCTTTCGGAACGAACTGCGTCATCGGGGACCTCGTTGCCGAGCTCCGGCCCCTTCGAGATCTCAGCCGGAAGGACCGACAGGGCCGACAGGACCGGTAGGGCCTTCAGGGCCGGAAGGGCCTTCAGGGCCGACAGGGCCAGCAGGGCCGACGGGGCCGGAAGGGCCAGCAGGGCCGGAAGGGCCTTCAGGGCCGACAGGGCCAGCAGGGCCGACAGGGCCGACAGGGCCGGAAGGGCCAGCAGGGCCGACAGGGCCGACAGGGCCGGCAGGGCCAGGAGTACCGGCAGTGCCAGGAGCACCGGGAGCGCCAGGAGTACCGGCAGCGCCAGGAGCACCGGGAGCGCCAGGAGCACCGGGAGCGCCAGGAGCACCGGGCTGCCCAGTTGCCGTGTTCTTGCGCGCCCTCGGCAGGTCGCCCGCATCGCGGCCGATATAGGTCGGCATATAGTCTTCGCGATCGCGCCGGATGAGAGTCTTCTCGCCGAGCCACGGCGACACGTCGTTGGTGCCACTGGAGCCGAAATAGACGCGCAAGCCCGCTAGGAAGCTGAACTCGTTTCCGGAGGAACGGCCGAAGCCGCCATCCGACTTCTTGCCATAGGCGGCGTCTGCGAACAGCGAGGCGGCGGTATTGCTGAAATTGGCGAGATACTCCGCGCCACCCACGAGCTGGTTGCGGCCGCTGGTGTAGCGGTGGCCGATGTTCAATTTGAGGTTATCGGTCACGTACCAGGCAAGGCGCACATCATCGAAGAATCTGGTTTTGTCGTTGCTGGCCACCAGGAAGCTATTGCCGACGCCGCTATAATTGTTCCACTCGACGCCCGCGAGGCCCTCCAGAGTGAAGCGGCCGAAATAGAGCTGGCCTTCGATGCCGCCCTTGGCGTTGTACATGCCGGTATTGCCAGCGCCGGAGATATTCGCTCCCCAGCTCCCGGTGCCATACAGATAGCTGCCGTAAAGCCCAAGCGCGCCGACCCCAGGGTCGCGCCAGAACAGATGCGCCGCAGCGCCGCCCAGGGCTGTGTTGGAGGCCATGCCGCCTATGGTGTCGACCTGAAACCCGAAGGCGGAGCCAAGCGGCAATGCGAGCAGGCCACTGATCTCGCCAAATCCGGAACGGCCGTTGTAGCCGCCGCCCGCTTCGAGCCGGACATTGGTGGCGCTGACGGCCTGGGGGCCGGTTCCGCGCTGGGCGCCCGGCATAACGCCGTCGCCTTTCGTGACGAGGTGCCGCGGCTGAGGAGCACCTCTACCGCCAGACGGACCCTTCAGCCGCGAGATTTCGGCATCGGCGGCCTTCAGCTTGATTTCAAGCGACCTCTGCTTGGCCTGAAGCTCGGTGACGAGCCTGAACAATTGCTCATTGGAGACGCCCTGCGCCTGCGCTGGTGTGATCGACCAGACGGCACAGGCAATAGCCAGCGCAGAGCACCCGGCTCGCAAATTCTTCTCGCTACCGGCGATGAGAGCCGTCTTACCCTTGATGCCGTGATCGAGCATGTTCGCCCCCCCCTGATCGCAGTAGTCACACCGCGACCTCTGCCGGAGCGGAACACATTTCGGGCGTCTGACCAGAGCAGCGACAGTATCTGCTCCTGACTCCTCTTGACGGGATGTCTATTTTAAGCCGTGCGTCGGGCACGGAAAGATTCGCGGCTTTCCGGCTCTTTCAAAGATCGGTACGAGTATCGGTCAGCGCGAACCCGGCCTTGTCCAGGCCCTCCACGATATGGGCGATCTAATCTTCCTGGAACGTGCGCCAGCGCCAATCGACATAGATTTCAATGGCGTATATTGACCTCAAATGGCGCATAATTGGGATATTCGTCTCCGCTCTGGCTCTGACACCGAGATACCCTCAGACGCCCGTAATCATAACGCGTACGAAATAGCGCTTCTCATCAATGCTTATATTTATATAAATCTTAAAATCATCCTCGTAATCACACTTGCGATACTATTCCAGAATCGGGACGCCATATGCCATTGCAGGACGGCAGCATTCGCACGCTGGACGAGTTCGACGCCCTCTTCATAGCGCTCCATGACGTAGAGGCGATTGCCCGGCGGATCCCGGGTTCGGGGCTATGGCTCGCCGCCCCGCCCGCTCGAATTCCTCGAACTTCCCCATTGCGAACAGCACGGCGCAGGGTGTGCGCCAGAGTCGAGTGCAGCGGGAACCTGCAGCCCCCCGGCGTGTTCGTCTTCACATCAGCCATATCCGGATGTGATTCGCCAATTCGGGCGCTTTGACCAGTCGGAATGGCAATCGACGCCCCTGTGAAGGAGGAGATCATGCCGGCAAAATCGGCTGCGCAGCAGAAAGCCGCCGGCGCCGCTTTGGCGGCCAAGCGCGGCGCCATGAAGAAGAGCGGGCTCAAGGGCGCATCGAAATCGATGGAGGCATCGATGAGCGAGGCCGAGCTGGAAAAGATGGCCTCGACCAAGCGCAAGGGGAAGAAGGAACACGCTTCCAAGCACTGACCGCCTAGGCGCGGAGGCCGAGCCGGGCTCCGCCAAGCAGGAGAGCCGCGATGACCATCCGTTTCGAACCGCCCTTTCCAGAGCAGAAGCAACCGATGCCGGGCCGAACCGACGCGATGACGCCGCGGCCCGACCATGGCGAAACGAGTTATGTCGGCTCGGGGCGCCTCAAGGGCAAGCGGGCCATCATCACCGGCGGCGACAGCGGCATCGGCCGGGCCGTCGCCATCGCCTTCGCGCGGGAAGGAGCCGATCTCCTGATCTGCTATCTCAGCGAGGACGATGATGCGGCCGAGACCGCCCGCTGGATCGAGGAGGCCGGGCAGAAGGCGGTGCTGATGCCCGGAGATATCCAGCACCCCGCCCATTGCCGGGCCATCGTCGAGCGGGCGGCAGATGAGCTCGGCGGGCTCGACATCCTCGTCAACAACGCCGCGCATCAGGCGAGCTTCGATGCGATCGAGGAGATTTCCGACGAGGAATGGCAGCTCACCTTCGCCGTGAACATCCACGCGATGTTCTACCTGACCAAGGCCGCCGTGCCTCACATGAGGCCGGGCTCCTCGATCATCAACACGGCCTCGGTGAATGCGGACAAGCCGAATCCGAGCCTGCTCGCCTATGCGGCGACCAAGGGCGCCATCCAGAATTTCACCGGAGGCCTGGCGCAAATGCTCGCAGGGAAGGGCATCCGCGCCAATGCGGTGGCGCCGGGGCCGATCTGGACGCCGCTCATCCCCTCGACGCTGCCGGCGGAGAGCGTGAGCCAATTCGGCAAGCAGGTGCCGATGCAGCGCCCCGGCCAGCCGGCCGAACTCGCGACGGCCTATGTCATGCTGGCCGATCCGCTCTCCAGCTACGTCTCGGGCGCGACCATCGCCGTGACCGGCGGCCATCCGATCATCTGAGGTACATCCGAAAGACGAGGGCGAAGCCTTGGCCGGAAAGCTGCAAGCCTATCGCGCCAAGCGCGATTTCCGGAAGACGAAGGAGCCGAGCGATGCGAGCGCGGTGGCTCCCTCTAACCGCCTGCGCTTCGTCATCCAGAAGCACGACGCGACGCGGCTCCATTACGATCTCCGGCTGGAGCTGGACGGGGTGTTCAAGTCCTGGGCGGTGACCCGGGGCCCGTCGCTCGACCCCGCCGATAAGCGCCTCGCCGTCGAGGTCGAGGATCACCCGCTCGCCTATGGCGATTTCGAGGGGACGATCCCGAAAGGGCAATATGGCGGCGGCACGGTCCAGCTCTGGGATCGCGGCTACTGGGAGCCGGAAGGCAAGCTGAGTCCGCAGCGCCAGCTCGAAAAGGGCGACCTCAAATTCACGCTCGACGGCAAGCGGCTGAAGGGCAGCTTTGTTCTGGTGCGGATGAAGCATGACCGCGATGGCGGCAAGCGTACCAACTGGTTGCTGATCAAGCACCGCGACGCACATGCGGTCGATGCGAATGGCGATGCCGTCCTGAAGGCCGAGACCTCGGTCGCCTCGGGCCGCACGATGGCCGCCATCACGGCCGGACGCGGGCGCTCGCCCGAGCCTTTCCTGCTGGCCGAACAGACCGTCGATGCCGACGCCGTCTGGGACAGCACCGAGGGATCGGCGGCGGATGCGCGCGCGGGCAAGCCGGCACGGGCCGAGCCGGCGAGCCGAACTCCAAAAGCGGGGCGCACCGCTCCGGCCGCCCTGCCCGATTTCGTTCCGCCGCAGCTCTGCCAGAGCGTCGAGCGGCCGCCGGCGGGGAGCGGCTGGGTCCATGAGATCAAGTTCGACGGCTATCGCATCCAGGCGCGCGTCACCGGGGGCAAGGTCACGCTGAAGACGCGCAAGGGCCTCGACTGGACGAAGAAGTTCGGCGCCGTGGCCAAGGCCTTCAAGGACCTGCCGGACGGCATCATCGATGGCGAGGTCGTCGCGCTCGATGACCATGGCGCGCCTGATTTCGCGGCGCTCCAGGCAGCCCTCTCCGAAGAGAAGACCGAGAATCTCGTTTTCTTCGCCTTTGACCTGCTCTTTCTGGATGGCGAGGATTGGCGCGAGCAGCCGCTTCTCGCCCGCAAGCAGCGGCTGCAGGCGCTCCTGCGCGAGGGCGCCGATGGCGTCACCCTGCGCTATGTCGAGCATTTCGAGACCGGCGGCGAGGCGGTGCTGAAATCAGCCTGCCGGCTTTCACTGGAGGGCATCGTCTCGAAGCGGGGCGACGCGCCTTACGCCTCCGGCCGCAGCGACAGCTGGGCCAAGGCGAAGTGCCGGGCCGGCCACGAGGTCGTCATCGGCGGCTGGGCGACGACGGCTGGTCAATTCCGTTCGCTGCTCGTCGGCGTCCATCGCGGTCCGCATTTCATCTATATCGGCCGGGTTGGCACCGGCTATGGCGCGGCCAAGGTCGACGCGCTGCTGCCGCGGCTGAAGGAGCACGCAGCCAAGGCCTCGCCCTTCACCGGCAAGGGCGCACCGCGACGAGCTCCCGGCGTGCATTGGGTCGAGCCGGTCCTCGTCGCCGAGATCGAATTCGCGGGCTGGACCGGCGACGGCATGGTCCGGCAAGCCGCCTTCAAGGGGCTGCGCGAGGACAAGCCGGCGGCGGAGGTCGAGACCGAATTGCCGGCGCCGCCCACGGAAACCGCGCCGCCGAAGCCCGTATCGGGACGCGGCGGGCGGGTCGATGTTCTCGGCGTGCCCCTGT
Source organism: Allobosea sp. OAE752 (assembly GCF_050433265.1). Lineage (NCBI taxonomy): Bacteria > Pseudomonadati > Pseudomonadota > Alphaproteobacteria > Hyphomicrobiales > Alloboseaceae > Allobosea > Allobosea sp. OAE752. Next base: position 107,387 of record NZ_JBNPXO010000008.1, on the reverse strand, counting down.
CCAAGCCCGAAAAGCCGCTCTGGCCGGATGCCGAGGACGGCAAGCCCGTCACGAAGCTCGACCTCGCCCGTTATTTCGAGGCCGTCGGCGCCTGGCTGCTGCCGCATATCCAGGGCCGGCCGTGCTCGCTGCTCAGGGCACCTGACGGGATCGAGGGCGAGGTCTTCTTCCAGCGCCATGCGGGGCTCGGCACATCGAACCTGTTCGAGCTGGTGAAGATCTTCGGAGACAAGAAATCCTATCTCCAGATCGACCGGATCGAGGCCTTGATCGCGACCGCCCAGATCGGCGGAATCGAACTGCATCCCTGGAATTGCCGGCCGGGCGAGCCGGAGGTGCCGGGGCGGCTGGTCTTCGATCTCGACCCGGGGCCGGGCGTTTCCTTCGATGCGGTGATCGCGGCGGCCAGGACCATGAAGGAACGGCTCGAAGCGCTCGGCCTCGTCAGCTTCTGCAAGACCACCGGCGGCAAGGGCCTCCATGTCGTGACACCGCTGGCGAAGCCCGGTCGCGGCGGCCTGGACTGGCCGGCCGCCAAGGACTTCGCCCGCCGCCTCTGCGCTGCGATCGCTGCCGATGAGCCCGAGCGCTATGTCGTCAACATGGCCAAGCGCCTGCGCAAGGGGCGGATCTTCCTCGATTATCTCCGCAACGATCGCATGGCGACGGCGGTGGCGCCGCTCTCGCCGCGCGCAAGGCCCGGCGCCCATGTCTCGATGCCGCTGACCTGGACGCAAGTGAAGGCGGGGCTCGCCCCCGCCCGCTACACGATCCGCACGGTTCCGAAGCTCCTGACCACGAGCAAGGCCTGGGACGATTACGACGAATCCGAGCGGCCTCTCGCCGAGGCGATCAGGAAGCTCGGTCGCTCCTGATGCCGGGCGGAACGGATCGGGAGACGATGCGTTTCGCGTCGGACTGGAGTGAGCAAACATGGCCCAGCGGACATTCTGGAAAGGCTATCTCAAGCTCTCGCTCGTGACCTGCCCGGTCGCGATGATGCCGGCGCATTCGGAGAGCGAGAAGGTCCGCTTTCACACGCTCAACCGCAAGACCGGGCATCGCATCCAGAGCCGCTTCGTCGACGCCGTCACCGGCAAGCCGGTTGCCGAGGACGACGAGGTCAAGGGCTATCCCAAGGGCGATGACGACTATGTCATGCTGGAGGATGACGAGCTCGACGCCGTCGCGCTGGAGAGCACGCGCACCATCGATATCGAGGTTTTCGCGCCGCGCTCTTCCGTCGGCTGGATCTGGTACGACACGCCGCATTACCTCGTGCCCGACGGCAAGATCGGCGATGAGGCTTTCTCGGTCATCCGCGAGGCGATGAAGGCGACCAAGACCGTCGGCATCTCCCGCGTCGTGCTCTATCGGCGCGAGCGGGCCGTGCTGCTGGAGCCGCGCGACAAAGGCATCGTGCTGTGGACGCTGCGCTATGGCGACGAGGTCCGCGACGAGAAGGACTATTTCGCCGATGTGAAGACAGCCAAGCCCGAGCCCGACATGCGCGCGCTCATGGAAAAGCTGATCACGTCTCGCACCAGGGACTGGTCGCCCGATCTGGTGCAGGATCCTGTCCAGGACGAATTGTTGAGCATCATCAAGGCCAAGCAGAAGGGCCGCAGGCCGGCCCGGAAAGCCGCGCCGGTGGCCAGCGAGGGCAACGTCGTCAGCATCATGGATGCGCTCAAGCGCAGCCTCGAACCACGGAAGTGATCAGCTTGCCTTGCGCCGCGGCTCGGCCTTGGCGGGTTTGCGTTTCGCGGTCGATTTGACGCCGGATGTCTGGCCGGCCTTGGCGCTCTGCCGGAGGGCGTCGAGCAGGTTGACGACCTTCGCCGGCTCGGGGCGCTTCGCCGGCTTGATTGTCCGCCCCTCGATCTTCGCCTTGACCAGCTCGGCCAGCGCGCTTTCGTAGCGATCGTCGAAGGCCTTGGGGTCGAAGCGACCTGCCTTGGTGCGGATGATGTGCTCGGCGAGTTCCAGCATCTCGCCCTCGATCTTCAGCTTCGGAATGTCGTCGAAGGCGCTCTGCGCCGGTCGGACCTCATAGTCGAAATGAAGTGTCGTCGCGACCATGCCGGCCTCATGCGGCCGGATGAGGATCGATCGCATGCGCCTGAAGATCACGGTGCGCGCCAGGGCCGCCGCATCCCGGCGCGCCATGGCGTCGCGGATCAGGCCGAAGGCTTCGGCGGCGACCGGCGTGCTCGGCGTCACGTAATAGGGCCGATCGAGGTACAAATCGTCGATCTCGTCGCAAGGCAGGAAGGTCGCGACGTCGAGAACCTTGTCGCTGTCGGGAATGGCCTCGGCGATCTCCTGCGGCTCCAGGACGATGTAGTCGCCGTCGCCGCGGTCATAGCCCTTGACCTGGTCTTCCTTCTCGACCGGCTTTCCCGTGACCTCGTCGACGAACTGGCGGTGGACCCTGTTCCCGGTCTTGCGGTTCAACATATGGAAGGAGATGCGCTCGCTGGTCGAGGCCGCCGTGTAGAGCGCCACCGGGCAGGTGATTTCGGCGACTTTGAAGACGCCCTTCCAGATTGCGCGCGGCGCCATGTCTCCAGCCTCGGCATCAGAGCAATGATTGCGAGGAAGGAACGGCCCAGTCCGGGCGATGGTTCCGATGCCGGAACGAGTCGATCCATCACGATCGGCTTGCCTCGGGCCCCTTGCGCCAGCGGCACCGTGCGCGTTCTGTCGCGCTCCAGGCTCGCTTTGCGTGAGGCGCTGGCCTCTCCGCAAGGGGCGGGTCGTATCGTCTCACCCGTATTCCGCCTTATTGACGCGATAGGCGCAATCGGGAATTGAACGTTATCGACCGCCTGCAAGAAGGACTGTCCATGTCGGCCCAGCGCGCCCGCTCCCCGTCGCGTTTCGCCCTGCCCGGTCTTCTGCTGTGCGCCACGGCCCTGGCCGGCTGCAATCAGGAAAAGGCGGCGCCTCCGGTGCAGCCTCAGGTCCAGGTCAGCGTCGTCGTGCTGCATCCGCAGCCGGTCGCGATCACCGCGGAGCTGCCCGGACGCGTCTCGGCCAATCTCGTCGCCGAGGTCAGGCCGCAGGTCAACGGCATCATCAAATCGCGCCTCTTCAAGGAGGGTAGCGAGGTCAAGACCGGGGACGTCCTCTACGAGATCGACCCCGCGCCCTACCAGGCCACCCTCGACAGCGCGATCGCGGCCCAGCAGAAGGCGGAAGCGGCCGTCGCCAACGCCCAGATCCGGGCCAACCGCTATCAGGAGCTGTTCCAGCGCAACGCCGGCAGCCGCCAGGACATGGACGACGCCAACGCCACGCTGGCTCAGGCCCAGGCCGATGTCGCCTCCGCCAAGGCGAATGTGGAGACCGCCCGGATCAATCTCGCCTACACGAAGGTCACGGCGCCGATCGACGGACGCATCGACAAGTCGGCGCTGACGCCCGGCGCGCTCGTCACCGCAAACCAGGCCACCGCATTGACGACGATCCGGAAGCTCGAGCCGATCAATGTCGACGTTACGCAGTCGAGCACCAACCTGCTGCGCTTCCGCGACGACATCGCTTCGGGGAAGCTGCGCTTCACGGGCCTCAACGTGGCGGTGAAGCTGAAGCTCGATACCGGCACCGAATACAACCAGTCCGGCAAGCTCGAATTCGCCGAGGCCAATATCGACCCGACGACCGGGACGTTCTCGGTGCGCGCCGAGTTCCCCAATCCCGACCGCATCCTGCTGCCGGGCATGTTCGTGCGGGCCGTGATCCAGGAAGGCGTCGCCGAGAACAGCTTCCTGCTGCCGCAGCGCGGCGTGGGCCGCAACACCAAGGGCGAGGCGACGGGCAAGTTCGTCGGGCCGGACGGCAAGGTCGAGGAGCGCGTGCTGGCCACCCGCCGCAACATCGGCAACAACTGGCTGGTGGACAGCGGCGTCAAGGACGGCGAGCAGCTCATCGTCGAGGGCGGCCAGCTCGTCCGGTCGGGCCAGACCGTGACCGTCAGCGAGGTCTCCATCGACGAAGCGACGGGTGAGCTCAAATCGGCCAACCGGCGGGCGGAAGCCAGCCCCAGCACGGTCAAGAACTGACCATGTCGCGCTTCTTCATCGAGAGGCCGATCTTCGCCTGGGTCGTCGCCATCGTGATCATGCTGGCGGGCGTGCTCGCCCTGCGGACCCTGCCGGTCTCGCAATATCCGCAGATCGCGCCGACGACCGTGCAGATCAGTGCCAATTATCCGGGCGCCGACGCCCAGACCGTCGAGAACTCGGTGACCAAGGTCATCGAGCAAGGCATGACCGGCGTCGACAACCTGCAATACATGACGGCGACCTCGACCTCGACCGGCAACGCCACGATCACGCTGACCTTCACGAACGCGGCCGATCCGGACGTGGCGCAGATGCAGGTGCAGAACAAGCTCGCGCTCGTGACGCGCCAGTTGCCCCAGGTCGTGCAGAGCACCGGCGTCACCGTCGCCAAGGCCGCGACCGGCTTCCTCATGGTCGCGGCCTTCGTCTCCAGCGACGGGCGGCTCTCGACCACGGACCTCGCCGACTATGTCGACTCGACGCTCAACGACACGCTGAAGCGCGTCGAAGGCGTCGGCACGACCCAGCTCTTCGGCGCCGGCTACGCGATGCGCATCTGGCTCGACCCCGACAAGCTGCAGAAATACGCGCTGATGCCGGGCGACGTGATCAACGCGATCCAGGCCCAGAACGTGCAGATCTCGGCCGGCCAGCTCGGCGGGCTGCCGCAGGTCAAGGGCCAGCAGCTCAACGCGACCGTGACCGCGCTCAGCCGCCTGCAGACGCCGCAGCAGTTCGAGAACATCATCCTCAAGAGCGGCACCTCGGGCTCGATCGTCCGGATCAACGACGTCGCGCGCGTCGAGCTCGGCGCCAAGAGCTACGACACGGTCAGCTTCTACAACGGCAAGCCGACGACCGGCCTCGCGATCAGCCTCGCCACCGGCGCGAACGCGCTCGACACGGCGGCCAAGGTCAAGGCCACCATCGAGCGGCTGGCGCCGACGCTGCCGGAGGGGGTCGAGGTCGTCTATCCCTACGACACCACGCCCTTCGTCCAGCTCTCCATCGAGAAGGTGGTGCACACGCTGTTCGAGGCGATCCTGCTCGTCTTCGTGGTGATGTTCGTCTTCCTTCAGAGCCTGCGCGCGACGGTGATCCCGATGCTCGCCGTGCCGGTCGTCCTGCTCGGCACCTTCGGCGTGCTCGCCGTCGCCGGCTATTCGGTGAACACCCTCACCATGTTCGCCATGGTGCTGGCGATCGGCCTGCTCGTCGACGACGCGATCGTCGTGGTCGAGAACGTCGAGCGCGTGATGCACGAGGAAAAGCTCGGCCCCAAGGAAGCGACGATCCGCTCGATGGGCGAGATCACCGGCGCGCTCGTCGGCATCGCCACGGTGCTCTCGGCGGTGTTCGTGCCGATGGCCTTCTTCGGCGGGTCGGTCGGCGTGATCTACCGGCAGTTCTCGGTGACGATCGTCACCGCCATGATCCTGTCGGTCCTCGTCGCGATGATCCTGACGCCGGCGCTCTGCGCCACGCTCCTCAAGGCACCCGGCGAGCACAGCAAGACATGGGCTCCCTTCGCCTGGTTCAACCGCAATTTCGACCGCACCACCAACGGCTACCGCAACGGTGTCGGCGGGATGATCAAGCGCCCGATGCGCTTCCTGCTCGTCTTCCTGCTGATCGGCGGCGGCATGGGCTATCTTTTCGCGCGGCTGCCCAGCTCCTTCCTCCCCGACGAAGACCAGGGCGTGCTGTTCACGCTCGTGCAGCTTCCGGTCGGAGCGACACAGGACCGGACGCTCAAGGTGCTCGACGAGGTGCGCGAGCACTACCTGACCAAGGAGAAGGATCTGGTCGAGGGCGTCCTGACGGTCGGCGGCTTCAGCTTCAGCGGCCAGGGGCAGAATGTCGGCCTCGCCTTCGTGCGGCTCAAGCCCTTCGAGCAGCGGCCCGGCAAGCAGGCGACGGCGCAGGCCATCGCCGGGCGCGCGATGGGCGCGTTCCGCACGCTGAAGGACGGCTTCGCCTTCGCGCTGGCACCGCCCGCCCTGCAGGGCTTCGGCAACACGTCGGGCTTCGATTTCTACCTGCAGGACGTCGCCGGGGCCGGCCATGAGCGGCTGATGCAGGTCCGCAACCAGCTCCTCGGCCTCGCCGGGCAGAGCAAGCTGCTCACCGGCACCCGGCCGAACGGGCAGGAGGACCAGCCGCAATACTCCGTCACCATCGACCAGGAGAAGGCAAGCGCGCTGACCCTGTCGCTCGCGGACGTCAACACGACGCTCTCGGCCGCCTGGGGTTCGGCCTATGTCAACGACTTCATCGATCGCGGCCGCGTGAAATCGGTCTATGTCCAGTCGGATGCGCCCTTCCGCATGCAGCCTCTGGATGTCGGGCGCTGGTATGTCCGCAACCAGGAGGGAGGCATGGTGCCGTTCTCGGCCTTCGCCTCCGGCCAATGGAGCTACGGCTCGCCACGCCTCGAACGCTATAACGGCGCCTCGGCGGTCGAGATCCAGGGGGCGGCCGCGGCCGGCGTCAGCTCGGGCGCGGCGATGGACGAGATCGACCGGATCGCGAGCCAGCTTCCGACCGGCTTCGGGCATGAATGGACGGGGTTGTCCTATCAGGAGCGGCTGTCGGGCAGCCAGGCCGTCGCGCTCTACGCGCTGTCGATGCTCGTCGTCTTCCTGTGCCTCGCCGCGCTCTATGAGAGCTGGTCGATTCCCTTCGCGGTGATGCTGTGCGTGCCGATCGGCATCTTCGGCGCGCTCGCGGCGGCGACGCTGTTCGGCCAGAGCAACGACGTCTACTTCAAGGTCGGCCTGCTCACCACGATCGGGCTGGCGGCGAAGAACGCCATCCTGATCGTCGAGTTCGCGATCGAGCAGGAGGCGTCCGGCAAGGGACTGATCGAGGCGACGCTCGAAGCGGCACGCCAGCGCCTGCGCCCGATCCTGATGACCTCCTTCGCCTTCATCCTCGGCGTGCTGCCGCTCGCGGTTGCGACCGGCGCCGGCTCCGGCAGCCAGAACGCGATCGGCATCGGCGTGATGGGCGGCATGATCGCGGCCACCGCCATCGGCGTCTTCTTCGTGCCGTTGCTCTATGTCGCCGTGGTCCGCCTCGTCCGGTGGATGCGCGGTCAGGGCAAGGATACCAAGGAAGCCGAGACGGCGGCCTGAGGCTCTGCCCTTGGCCGAAACCACGCTGTCATTCCGGGCGCCGCTCTCGCGGCTTGTCTGGAATGACAGCGTGCATCCTGCCCTCACTTTTTGATGAGAGACGGATTCAGATTTCAGATGGAAACACTTGTGATTCCATCTGAAATCATCCTGCGGTCACTCACGCCAGCTCGCGCCGCCGACAGCGCTCTCAGGGCGCGAAGGCGAGCGGGCGGCCCGTCTGCGGATGCTGCAGCACGGTCATCCGCACGCCGTAGATCGCCTCGAGCTCGGCGGGACGCATGATCGCGTCGGGCGCTCCGCGCGCGATCATGCGCCCCGAATGCAGGGCGACGATCTCGTCGCAATAATTCGCCGCCATGTTGACGTCGTGCAGCACGACGACCACGCCGATATTGCGCTCCTGCGAGAGGCGCCGCACCAGCGCGAGCACCTCGATCTGATGCGCGACATCGAGCGCCGAGATCGGCTCGTCGAGCAGGAGATATTCCGCATCCTGCGCCACCAGCATGGCGAGCCAGACGCGCTGGCGCTCGCCGCCCGACAAGGTGTCGACGAGCCGGTCGGCGAAACGCGCGACATCGGTCAGCGCCATCGCCTCCCTGACCTTCTCGCGGTCCCGCTCGCCGAACCGGCCGAGCGCGCCGTGCCAGGGATAGCGGCCGAGCGCGACGAGCTCCTTTACCAGCATGCCGGAGGCCGGCGGCGTCTGCTGCGGCAGATAGGCGACCTTGCGGGCGAAGGCGCGGTCGCCCCATTCCGGCAGCGCCCTGCCCTCGAAGCGGATGGTTCCGCCGGACACCGGCTGCTGGCGGGCCAGAAGCTTGAGCAGGGTCGATTTGCCCGAGCCGTTGTGACCGATGAGCCCGACGACGCGGTGGCCGGGCAAGGTCAGGCTCAGCGGCTCCAGCAGCACGCGGCCGGGGATCGCGAAGCTCGCCGCGTCCAGCGCAAAGAGCGGCTGCGGCACGGCCGGCTGGAGCGCGGCGGAAGGAGAGGCTGTCTCGAGCATGTGCGTCATCGTTCCTTCTGGAGCATCGGCCCGAAAAGTGGCATGCGGTTTTCGGAAAAAGCCGATGCAAAAACAAAGAGCTACAGCATCGGACTGAATACGATATTCGGTCCGATGCCGTAGGCGGTCGAACCCGGTTCAGTCGCGCTCGCGCTCGACCGCGGCGTGGCCCCGGCGCCAATACGCCGCGACGAGGTGGCGGTCCCTGGCCATGCCGCGCTCCTTGCGCAGATAGGTCCGGATCGCACGGGCGGAGGCCTGCTCGCTGCCGATCAGGGCATAATGCGCCCCGCCTTGCGGCCATTCCACCGCCCGGATGGCCCGTTCGAGCAGATCGGTCGAGCCGGCTTCGGCGCCGTTGCGATGCAGCCAGCGCAGGTCGAGCGTGGCAGCGGAAGCGATCGGTTGCTCCTCCCGCGCGTCGGCGACCTCGATACGCAAGATCGCCTTCGCACCAGCCGGCAGGCTTTCCGCGAAACGCGCGATCACCGGAAGCGCAGTTTCGTCGCCGCCGAGCAGGTAGCAATCGGCCGGGACGATCTCGCCGCCGCCCGGCCCCATCAGGCCGACGGTGTCGCCCGGCCCGGCCGTACGCGCCCAGACGGAGCCGGGCGTGTCCTCATGCAGCACGACATCGATATCGACCTCGCCGCGGGCATGGTCGAGGCTGCGGATGGTGTAGACGCGCGTCGTCAGCTCGTCCTCGCCCTTCGGCCAGAGCACGCGGCCATCGGGCGCCAGCGACGGCCAGACGGGCGCCCTGCCCTGCGGCGGGATCAGCACCCGGACATGCAGGCCACCCGTCTCGAGCTGGCCGACATCCGCGACCGCAAGCGTGACGCGCCGCATGCGTGGGGTGACCGGGCGGCTCGCACGCACGGTCGCCTGATGGAAATACGGAATCGCGGTGAGGTCGCAGCCATCGCCGCTCCAGAGGAAAGCGGGTGCCGAACCCTCAGAGCATTCGGCGATGTGTTCGGCCAGCAAGGAGCGGGCGATGAACAGGTAATTCAGCTGATCCGACGCGGCATGCAGGTGCAGCGCCTGCGCCCCGGCCTCCATCTCGACGGCGCCCATCCGGCTCTCGAAGCGGCCGCGGGGTCCGTCCCGCGTCACGGTTCCGCGCTCCGTGAGACGCTCGCAGAGACGATCCAGCAGCGCATGCGGATCGGGCAGCGCGATCGAGGTCGATGCGGTGAAAAGGATCGTCTCAGTCATGGCTTTCCGCTCCGCGGCTCAACAGCCAGATCAGGTAGGGGCCGCCGATCAGGGCGGCGAAGAGCCCGACCGGGATCTGGTAGGGGTAGATGACGACGCGCGACAGCCAGTCGGCCAGCACCATGACGCCTGCGCCCAGCGCCATCGCCGCGGCAAGCTGATGACGGCCCTGGGCGAAGCCGGAGAGCCGCGCCAGATGCGGAGCGACGAGGCCGATCAGGCTCAAGGGTCCGATCAGCAGCGAGGCGATGCCGGTGAGCAAGGCGGCGAAGGTCGCCAGCGTCAGCCTTCCAAGGCGGCGCGGCAGGCCGACCGCAAGGCTCACCCCCTCCCCCAGCGGCAGGATGTCGAGCCAGCGCGAGAACAGGAACAGCGGCAGGCAGAGGGCGACGCAGCTCGCGACCGCGATCCAGGCCTCGGCGGCGCCGACCCGGTTGGTCGAGCCGGACATCCAGACCAGCAGCAGGTAGCCGCGCCTATCGCCCTGGGCGAGCACCGTCGAGACGACCGCCATCGACAGCGCGCCCAGCGCGATACCGGCCAGCAGCAGGCGCGACGGCCCCGTCCCGGCCCGGCCGGCGATCAGCAGCATGGCGAGGAGCACGGCGAGCGAGCCGCCGCCGGCTCCGAGCGCCATCGTCCATGGCGTGACGGTGCTGCTCAGAAACAGCACCAGCGCCAGACCGACGCCGCCGCCCGCGCTGACGCCGAGCACGTCCGGCCCGGCGAGCGGATTGGCGGTGAGGCGCTGCATCAGCGTGCCGGCCGCCGCCAGCATCGCGCCGGCGAAACCCGCGGCGACGATGCGCGGGCCCCTGAAGGGCAAAAGATCGGTGAAGAGCGTGCCGGTCGCGAGGCTCCAGCCATTCGGACCGCGCCCGAGCACGAGCGCGCCGAGGGCGACGATGGCCGCCACGGCCATGAGGGCGGACACGGCCAGCACGGGCCGGCGGACGCGGCTCGTCTCGCGCCAGCCGGATGTCATCTGCGGCGGCACGGTCGGCGGGATGCGCCGGAGCATCCAGAGCAGCAGCGGCCCGCCGAGCAGCGCTGTTGCCGCACCGGTCGGGGCGAGATCGGCCGTGGCCGAACCGAGGATCTGCACGGCGCTGTCGGTGAAGGAGACCAGGACGGCGCCGGCCAATGGCGCCGCGATCAGGCGATCGCGCAGGCGCCGCGCCCCGAGCGCCCGCGCCAGGATCGGGGCGGCGAGTCCGACGAAACCGATGATGCCGATTTGCGCGACCACCGTCGCCGCGAGCCAGACCGCGACGACGAGGACGGCCAGCCGCGCCGCCAGCAGCGCGACGCCGAGACTGCGGGCGCTGGCGTCGTCGAGCGCGAGCAGGGTTAGGGGCCGCAGCAAGGCGAAGGAAGCGGCAAAGCCGAGGAGGAGACGCGGAGCCAGCGCGAGCGGGACGTCCCAGCTCTGCTGGTTGAGCGAGCCCGCGCCCCAGATGAAGAGGGAGAAGAGATAATCGCCCTTGGCCAGCACCACGGCCGCGCCCAGCGCCGCCGCCACCAGCGAAACCACCATGCCGGAGAGGATGACGGTGACCGGGTCGAGCTTGCGCCGCCAGCTCAGCGCCAGCACGAGCGCCACGGCCGCCGCCCCGCCCGCGAAGGCCGTCGCCTCGCGCGAGAAGGCGATCAGCGCCGGCGCGAAGGCCGTGGCCATGGTGAGCGCGAGCTGGGCGCCCGCGGCGAGGCCGAGTGTCGAGGGATCGGCGATGGGGTTGCGCAGCACCTGCTGCAGGAGCAGGCCGGCAAGGCCCAGCGCCGCGCCGCAAAGCAGCGCCGTGACGAAGCGCGGCAGCAAGCTGTGCCAGAGCAGGATCTGCTCCAGCGGCGCGACGATGGCCGGATCGCCCGGCAGCGGCGCGCGGGTGGCGAGCACGGCGGCGAAGGGCAGTGCGACGAGCGCGAGCGCCGCCAGCGCGGCCGCGAAGGGCCGATGCAGGAAGAGCGGCCTAATCACGCTTCGCCGCTCCCGCCTGTTCGAGGGCCGCCGTCAGCAGGCGGGCGAAGCGACGCGCCGCCGGCAGACCGCCATAGGGGTCGATCGAGCCCAGCGTCAGGACGCGCCCGGCCCGGACATTCGGCAGGGCGTTCCAGAAGGCGCTGCGGCCGAGCAGGCGCGAGGCATCGGCCGGCACGGGCGGGATCATCACGATCCAGGCCTCGGGCACTCGCGCCAGTTCCTCCAGCCCCACCGGCGCCATGGCGGAATAATTGGTCGGCTCGGTCCAGGCATTGGCGATGCCGAGCCGGGCCAGCACCGCGCCGAACATGCTGTCGGCGCCGAAGACGCGGAAATGGCGGGCATCGCCGAGATTGATCGGGATGACCGGCAGGCCGTCGAGCGCCTGGAGCCGCTGCCGGCAGGCATCGAGCTCGGCATGGGTCTCGGCGATATAGCGCCCGGCCCGTTCGGCGATGCCGAGGCGCTCGCCGATCGCGCGCATCATCGCCTCCGCCGCCGGGAATGGATCGACGCGCGGTGCATAGAGCGTGAAGCTCTCCACCGGCGCGATCAGGCGCAGGCGCGGCACTGAGGATTCATAGAAATGCGAGATGTAGATCAGCTCCGGCCGGGCGAGCTGCAGCACCTCGAAATTGACCGTGCCGCGCAGGCCGAGATCGGCAACGCTCTCCGGCACCGGCGGCTCGACCGCGACCTCGCGGAACTGGACGAGCTCGGTCGCAGCCACCGGCGGGCGGCCGAGCGCCAGCAACGTCTCCAGCACCGCCCAGTCGATCGTCGCGACACGCAGCGGCGCCTGCCCCCCCCCCGGCGATGCCATTCCGAGCAGCGCGGGCAGAGCAAGCATCGCTCGCCGGGTCATGCCGGCGGCTCGAATGGCCTGTTCTCTGGATAGGGTCGGCGGCAAAACGATACGTGGTCCAGTGTTCGGGAACGGCGAAGAGGCCGCGGCTTTTGCCCCGGCCTCGCATCATGCGGTATTTGGTTCATTGCATCGGCTTTTTCCGAAAACCGCATTCCACTTTTCGGGCCGATGCTCTCGCCGCGCGCGACCTACCATTTGTAGCTGGCGGAGACCGTGACGGTGCGGGCATCGCCATAGCCGCAGCCGGAATAGCCCTGGCAGCTCTTCACATAGACCTTGTCGAGGAGATTGGTGACGTTCACCGCGAAGGACCAGTCGTCGATCTTGTAGCGGATCGCGGCATCGACCAGCGTCACGGCCGGCACCTTCAGCGTGTTCTCGTTGTCGGCCCAGGACTTGCCGACATAGCGCAGGCCGGCGCCGAGGCCGAGGCCCCTCAGCGGCCCTTCGGTGACGGTGTAGTCGAGCCAGCCCGAGGCGGTCACCTCCGGCACGATGAAGGGCGTCTTGCCGATATAGGCAGCGCGGGTGTCCTTCGTCGTCTTGAGGTCGAAGGCGGTGAAGCTCGCCAGCACCTTCCAGTTCTCGTCGAGATTGGCCTTGGCCTCGAGCTCGAAGCCGGTCGAGGTGACCTCGCCGAGCTGGGTCGAGGCGAAGGGGTTGAGTGCCGTCGGCGACGGGGTGACGACGTTCTGCTTCACCAGCCGGAAGACCGAGGCCGTGATCAGCGCGTCCATGAAGCCCGGCTTGTACTTCACCCCGGCCTCGTATTGGTGGCCCTTCTCCGGCTGGAACGGCGTCGCCGGACCGCCCGTCAGGTTGGGCACGGCATCGAAGACCGGGTTGAAGAAGGTCGCGGCGCTGACATAGGGCGTCAAGCCGTTGGCGAACTCATAGGCCAGGCCGGCGCGGCCGGAGAAGGCCGCCTCGTTCTTGCTGTAGCTCGGCGAGAACAGCAGGCCGGGCGCGCTGACGGATTTCTTCTTGGTGTAGTCGTAGCGGCCGTTCAGCGTGACGAGCCAGCCATCGCCGAAGCGGAGCTGGTCCTGGAGGTAGAGCCCGAACTGGTGATGATCCAGCTCCTGGTTCAGATAGACCGAGGGCATGCCCTGCGGCGCGCCGTAGACCGGGTTGGTCACGCTGATCGGCGTGGCGCCGCCCGATGCCTGCGTCTGGTCGATGTTGAAGTATTTGTAGTCGGCGCCGAGCAGCAGCGAATGCTCGACCGGCCCGGTGCGGAAGGTCCGCTCCAGCCGGTTGTCGAGCAGGAAGGTGTTGACCTGCGTGCGTTCCTGGAAGCCGATGCGGTAGAGCTGGTAATCGGGCGCCAGCGGCTGGAAGCGGTTCCCGAACAGCGCGTCCGCGCCGTAATAGCCGTAGCCATAGGGGCCGAGCTGCGAGCCGCGCATATGGCCGTAGCGGGCGTTCTGGCTGAAGGTCCAGCCATTGTCGAACTCATGCCTGAACTCCCAGCCCAGCATGGTCTGGACGCGCTTCTGGCTGTCGATCTCCGGCTCGCCGAGGAAGGCCTTGCGCGGGATGCGGCCGAAGGGCGCGTTCACCACCGTGCCGACATAGGGCAGGAAGCCGCCGCCGATATGGATCTGGTCGAGCGCCGAATAATAGCCATAGGCCGTGAAGCTGGTCGCCCCGTTCGGCTTGTAGGTGATCTGCGGCAGGATGAAGCCGCGGAAATCCTTGGCGACGTCGGTGTACTGGTCGCCGCCGGAGATGCGCCCCGTGAGGCGCGTGCTCCAGATGCCCTGCTTGTCGCTGACCCCGATGTCGATATTCGTATAGGCGTTGCCGAAATTGTTGATGCCGGTCTCGACCAGGCCGAAATTCGTCCCCGTCGGGCGCTTGCTGATCATGTTGACGATGCCGCCGGGATTGCCGCCGCCGTAGAGGACAGAGGCCGGACCTTTCAGCACCTCGACGCGCTCGAGCTGGAACGGGTCGATCTGGAAGCCGCCGAAGCCGAAGGCGTAGTTCGACAGCCCGTCGAGATACATGCCGGTCTGCGTCGCCTGGAAACCGCGGATGAAGACCCAGTCGGTGTCCGGATCCGGGCCGAAGGGCTGGGCCGTGACGCCGGCGGTGTAGCGCAGGGCTTCGTCGACCTTCTGGACGTTGCGGTCCTCGAGCTCCCGCCGGCCGATCACCGAGACGGCCTGCGGGATCGCCGTGATCGGCGTATTGGTCTTCGAGCCCGTCCCCGTGCGCTGCGGTACGTAGCCGTTGACCGGGCCGGTCGCGGTCTCGGCCTGGCCTTCGACCGTGATCGTGTCGAGCTGCACCGTTGCCGGCTGAGCCTGGGCCTGCTGACCCTGGGCAAAGGCCGGGCCAGCGATCGCCAGAAGCGAAGCGGCCGATCCAAGAATAAATCTAATCTTCATGCGATCAGTATAGCGCATAATTCGCTTCTACCAGAATGAGTGATGTCGCGTTCGAATATTCGATATTTAGAATAATTCAAAACGACGCTTATCTCGGGACAATTCTCCCTAACATTCACGCCAACAACCGGATTGATCGTTTCTGCTATGCATTGAACGTTTTTGTTCTGCCCCGTATCATGCGGCCACGGTGTTGCATTCTCGCCACCTTTCCATCGCCACCGACGGAAGAAGTCGATGTCGTTCCAGCCGCGCATGAATTCCGTCCGGGAGGGCATCAGCGTCATCGGCACGCTGAAATGGCGCGCCTTCAACGGCGTGATCGCCGATCTCTGGCAGGCGCGCTGCGAAAAGGGCGCGCGCGGCGAATATGTCTCGCAGCATCCGCGGCTGTTCATCGTGCTCGAGACGGAAGGCGGATCGTTCGAGACGCGGCTCTCGCCCGGCGGGCCCGGCATTGCGAGCGCACCCGGGGGATCATCGATCAGCTACATGCCGGCCGGGATGCCGGTCTGGACGCGCATCGACGAGCGGCTGCGGCTGAAGCATCTCGACCTGCATTTCGACGCGCAGGAGATCGCGGAACGGCTCGCCGAGCCGCTCGACCGGGCCATCCTCGCGCAACCCCGCATCATGTTCAGCGACGAGCGCATCATGGCGCTGGCGCGGATGATCGCGGCCGAATGCGCGGAGCCGGAGCGGCGGCACGACCTCTATGGCGACGGGCTCGTGCTCGCCCTGCTGATCGATCTCTTCCAGGTCCGGCGCCGCGAGCCGCGCCGGCGCTCGTCGCTGACGGGCGAGCAATTGCGGCGCGTCACCGATTTCATCGCCGATCATTGCGGCGACAATATCCGCCTGCAGGAGCTGGCTGCGCTGGTCGATCTCTCGCAGTCGCATTTCAGCCATGCCTTCAAGGCGGCAACCGGCCTGCCGCCGCATCAATGGCAATTGCAGGCGCGCGTGCGGAAGGGCCAGGAGATGCTGGCTGCCGGCGACCGCACCCTGACGGAGATCGCGGCCGAGATCGGCTTTTCCGATCAGGCGCATTTCACCCGCGTCTTCCGCCGCATCGCCGGCGAGACGCCCGCCGCCTGGCAGCGGGCGCGGCGCAGCAGCGCGACCATGCAGCCGGCCAAACGCAGGGAATCGGCATAACGCGCCCGTCGCGACGGGCCTTCACCGCGAGCGCGAACCGCGGGTTTCGCCGGCAACGGACTACGACAAAAGTCTAGCCATGCGACGCAATGCCCAAGCAAGAGGCAGCTTGACGCCCCCTGGCCAGAGTTTCACTATTCCAAATTGAACGATACGTGATTGTTCGCCTGGGAGGTTGAGATGCTGCATGAGCTCTCGCGCCGCCAGTTCATGAAAGCCGCAGGGGCGGGGATCGGCGGGTCTGCCGTCGCCGCGCTCGGATTCGGCGGGGCTGAGGAAGCCCTCGCCCAGGCCGTGCGACCTTTCAAGCTGACGGGCACGACTGAAACCCGAAACACCTGCCCGTACTGCTCCGTCGCCTGCGGCGTCATCATGTACGGCCTCGGCGACGGGTCGAAGAACGCCCATCCCGCGATCATCCATATCGAGGGCGACCCCGACCATCCGACCAATCGCGGCACGCTCTGCCCGAAGGGTTCCGCCCTTCTCGACTTCGTCCATTCCGAGACGCGCACCACGGTCCCGCAATATCGCGGGCCGGGCGAGCGCGAATTCCGGCAGATCAGCTGGGGCGAGGCGCTCGACCGCATCGCGCGGCTGATGAAGGACGATCGCGACAAGAACTTCATCAAGACCAATCAGGACGGCGTCACGGTCAATCGCTGGCTGACGACGGGCTTCCTCGCGGCATCGGCGACCACCAACGAAACGGCGTTCCTGACCTACAAGGTCGTCCGAAGTCTCGGGATATTGGCGTTCGACAACCAGGCGCGCGTTTGACACGGACCGACGGTGGCCAGTCTGGCCCCAACATTCGGTCGCGGTGCGATGACCAACTCCTGGACGGACATCAAGAACACCGACCTCATCGTCGTCATGGGCGGCAACGCCGCCGAAGCGCACCCTTGCGGCTTCAAATGGGTCACTGAGGCGAAGGCCCAGCGCGGCGCCAAGCTGATCGTCGTCGATCCGCGCTTCACGCGCACGGCCTCGGTCGCGGATTTCTACGCGCCGATCCGGCAAGGCACCGACATCGCTTTCCTGCTCGGGGTGATCAAGTACTGCATCGATAACGACAAGATCCAACACGACTATGTGCGCGCCTTCACCAACGCGCCCTATATCGTGAAGGAGGGCTTCGGCTATCAGGACGGTTTGTTCACCGGCTACGACGAGGCCAAGCGCGACTATGACCGCTCGAGCTGGGAATACGAGCTCGGGCCGGACGGCTATGTCCAGATCGACGAGACGCTGCAGCATCCGCGCTGCGTCTACCAGCTCCTGAAGAAGCATATCGCGGTCTACACGCCGGAGATGGTCGAGCGCATCTGCGGCACGCCAAAGGACAAGTATCTCACGATCTGCAAGATGATCGCGGAGACCTCGGCGCGCGACAAGGTCATGACCTCGATGTACGCGCTCGGCTGGACGCAGCACTCCAAGGGCTCGCAGAACATCCGCTCCATGGCGATGCTGCAGCTCATGCTCGGCAATATCGGCATGCGCGGCGGCGGCATGAATGCGCTGCGCGGGCACTCCAACATCCAGGGGCTCACCGACATCGGCCTGATGTCGAACCTGATCCCGGGCTATCTCACGCTCGGGACCGACAAGGAGGTCGATTTTTCGACCTATATGTCGACGCGCGGCTTCAAGCCGCTCAGGCCCAACCAGATGAGCTACTGGCAGAACTACAAGAAGTTCATGGTGAGCTTCCTGAAGTCGATGTGGGGGCCGGCGGCGACGGCGGAGAACGACTTCGCCTATCAATGGCTGCCGAAGCTAGACGTGCCCGGCTACGACGTGCTGCGCACTTTCGAGCTGATGAGCCAGGGCAAGGTCAACGGCTATTTCTGCCAGGGCTTCAACCCGCTGCTCTCCTTCCCCAATCGGGGCAAGGTCACGGCCTCGCTGTCGAAGCTGAAGTTCCTCGTGGTGATGGACCCGCTGCAGACCGAGACGGCACGGTTCTGGAAGGACGAGGGCGTCCATAACGACGTCAAGCCCGAGGACATCAAGACCGAGGTCTTCGAGCTGCCGACGAGCTGCTTCGCCGAGGACGAGGGCTCGCTGGTCAATTCCGGCCGCTGGCTGCAATGGCACTGGCCGGGCGCCGAGCCTCCGGGCGAGGCCAAGCACGACAACTGGATCATGGCGCAGCTCCATATGCGCCTGCGCGCGCTCTACCAGAAGGAGGGCGGGGCCTTCCCCGATCCGATCGTCAATCTCCACTGGCCCTATCGCGATCCGGGCGAGCCCGAGCCGGACGAGATGGCCAAGGAGATGAACGGCTATGTCGTCTCGACGGTGACCGACCCGGTCGACCCGAGCAAGGTCATCCTGGAGAAGGGCAAGCAGATCGACACCTTCGGGCAATTGCGCGACGACGGCTCGACCGCCTGCGGCTGCTGGATCTATTCCGGCTGCTGGACCGAGAAGGGCAATATGATGGCCCGCCGGGACACCAGCGACCCCGGCAATACCGGTGCCTATTCGAACTGGGCCTTCTCCTGGCCGGCGAACCGCCGGATCCTCTACAACCGCGCCTCGGCCGATCTCGACGGCAAGGCCTGGGATCCGAAGCGCAAGCTGATCGAGTGGAACGGCACGGCCTGGGCGGGCTTCGACGTGCCGGACATCGCGCCCGGCGCCAAGCCGCAGGATGTCGGCCCCTTCATCATGAATCCGGAGGGGACCGCACGGCTCTTCGCCCGGGCGATGATGAAGGACGGCCCCTTCCCGGCCCATTACGAGCCCTTCGAGAGCCCGGTCGCCAACGTGCTCGCCCCGAAGATCCGCGGCAACCCGGCCGCGCGCATCTTCAAGGACGATCTCGCGGCGCTCGGAACCTCGGACAAGTTCCCCTATGCCGCGACCTCCTACCGCCTGACCGAGCATTTCCACTTCTGGACCAAGCATGTCTGGGTCAATGCGGTGCTGCAGCCGGAGTTCTTCGTCGAGATCAGCGAGCAACTCGCCGCGGAGAAGAACATCCAGAAGGGCGGCTGGGTGAAGGTCTCGTCCAACCGCGGCTCGGTCTATGCCAAGGCGATGGTGACCAAGCGCATCAAGCCGCTGATCTGCGACGGCAAGACCGTCCATATCGTCGGCATCCCGCTCCATTGGGGCTTCACCGGTGCGGCGCGCAAGGGCTTCGGCCCGAACAGCCTCACCCCGTTCGTCGGCGACGCCAATATCGAGACGCCCGAGTTCAAGGCGTTCCTCGTGAATGTCGAGCCGTCCAACGGGCCGGCGACGAGCTAGGGAGGCGAAGACCATGGGATTGCAGAGCCAGGACTTCGCCCGCATCTCGGCGACCAATATGCGGCCGCCGGATGTCCGCCACGATTTCGAGGTGGCGAAGCTCATCGACGTCTCGAAATGCATCGGCTGCAAGGCATGCCAGTCGGCCTGCCTGGAATGGAACAATCTGCGCGAGGAGGTCGGCTTCAACACCGGCTCCTATGACAATCCGCACGATCTGACGCCGAACAGCTGGACGCTGATGCGGTTCACCGAATGGGAGAACCCGCAGAGCGGCAATCTCGAATGGCTGATCCGCAAGGATGGCTGCATGCATTGCGCCGATCCGGGCTGCCTCAAGGCCTGCCCCTCGCCGGGCGCCATCGTGCAGTACAACAACGGCATCGTCGATTTCGTCTCGGAGAACTGCATCGGCTGCGGCTATTGCGTGAAGGGCTGCCCCTTCAACATCCCGCGCATCAGCCAGACCGATCACAAGGCCTATAAGTGCACGCTCTGCTCGGATCGGGTCTCGGTCGGCCAGGCGCCGGCCTGCGCCAAGGCCTGCCCGACGGGGGCGATCACCTTCGGCACCAAGCAGGCGCAGCTCACCTTCGCGCAGACACGCGTCGCGGATCTCAAGTCGCGCGGCTTCCAGAATGCCGGCATCTACGACCCGCCGGGCGTCGGCGGCACGCATGTGATGTATGTGCTCCACCATGCCGACCAGCCGCAACTCTATGCCGGGCTGCCCAACAATCCGCGGATCAGCCAGGTCGTCGAATTGTGGAAGGGCCTGACCAAATATGCCGGCATGGCGGCGATCGGCTTCGCCGCCGCCTTCGCCTTCGTCCATGGCATCGTGGCGCGGCGCAACGATGTCAGCCGCGCCGAGGACCGCGAGGCCGAGCATGTGATCGACGAGGAGGCAGCCCGTGGTCGTCAGGCGTGAAGAGGAGCGCACGACCGTCGACCGTTATCCCGGCCGCGTGCGCGTCAATCACTGGGTCACCGCGATCTCGCTGATCCTGCTCGCTCTCAGCGGGGCGGCGCTGTTCCACCCCTCGCTGTTCTTCCTGTCGGGCCTGTTCGGCGGCGGCGCGAACACCCGCGCCCTGCATCCCTGGATCGGCGTCGTGCTGCTGGCGAGCTTCGCCATCCTCTTCGTCCAGATGGTCAGATACAATTTCTGGCAGAAGGTCGACACGCAATGGATGCGCCATATCGGCGAGGTGATGTCGGGCCATGAGGAGAACCTGCCCGAGATCGGCAAGTACAACGGCGCCCAGAAGATCGTCTTCTGGCTGATGACGCTGCTGATCCTCGTCCTGTTCGGCACGGGGATCATGATCTGGTACGAATATTTCGGCGCGAGCTTCACCATCGAGCAGCAGCGCTTCGGCCATATCCTGCATGCGCTGGCGGCGATCGCGATGCTGCTGGTCGTCATCGTCCATATCTATGCCGGCTTCTATGTGCGCGGCACGATGAACGCGATGACGGAGGGCAAGGTGACGGGCGGCTGGGCTTTCCGCCATCATCGGCTCTGGCTGCGCCAGGAGGCGCGCGAGGGCGTCGTCGACGAACGCCAGACACCACCGCGCCGCCACACTGTCGGCCCGGCCGAGTAGCAATATCCTTGCATGCGGGGCGGCCGGGCCGCTCCGCCTCCCGTGACCCGTGCGGTTCGAGAGGACCAGAATGAGTGATGCTCCGGGCTTCGCGCCCTTCGAGGAAGTCGGCATCGCCGAGCGCGACAAGCCGCCCTTCATCCGCCTGCCCTTGCCGGAAACGCTGTTCGGGCTGCGCGCCATGCGCTTCGCAGCGCTCGCGCCCGGCCACCAGCTCGAGCCCTATCTGAGCTTCCTGGCGGCCTTGTCGAAGGCGCAGGACGAGCTCGCGCGCGCCTTGCCGCCCCCTGCCCTGCCCGCCTTGGGCGAGCTTCGGATGCGGGCCGCCAACGCCATGCCGCTCCTGCCCCGCGAAGATCTTGCCGACGATCCGGCCGCCTCGGCCGCGCTCGACGGGCTGGCGAAGCTGCTGGAAGGCGTCGCCATGCCGGACCTCGCCCGCGCGGCCCTCGAACGGGCCATGGCGGTGGATGACGAAGGCCGCCGCGCGATGTTCGCCGCGGTGCTGGCCGATGCGATCCCGGTCGAGGCGGTGGCCGAGCACATCTTCGCCGCCGCGGCCTTGCAGGTCGTCGCGGCCCGCTGCGTGGCGCAGCTCGACCCGCTGCTGCCGCAGCCGGTCGCGGATGGCGTCTGCCCCTGTTGCGGCGGGCCGCCGGTGACGAGTTCGATCGTCGCCGACGTCAATGTCGAGGGCGTGCGCTATGTCCAGTGCTCGCTCTGCGCGGCGCAATGGAACCATGTCCGGGTGAAATGCGTCACCTGCGGCTCGACCAAGGGCATCGCCTATCAGGCGATCGAGGGCATCGCCGACACGATCAAGGCCGAGACCTGCGACGAATGCCGGACCTATGTGAAGATCCTGAACCGCCGCAAGGATACGGAGCTGGAACCCGTCGCCGACGATATCGCGAGCCTCGGCCTCGATCTGCTGGTGACGGAGGCCGGCTGGAAACGGGCGGGGGTGAATCCGTTCCTGCTCGGCTATTGACGGTCATGCGTCTCCCGGAGGGAGCCTGATGAACAGACCCGAACGCTTCCGCCCCCCTTCGGTCGACGAGATCCTGCGCAGCGGCGAAGGCGCCCTCGCCATCGCCCGCCATGGCCGCAGCGAGACGACGCAGGCCGTGCGGCAGGTTCTGGAGCGGATGCGGCAGAGCGAGACCTCCCACTCCGCCTCGGCCGATGCCATCGCGCACATGGCGCTCGATGTGCTGGAGGAGCGCGGGCGGCCGTCGCAGCGCCCCGTCATCAACCTCACCGGCACGGTGCTGCACACCAATCTCGGCCGCGCGCTGCTGGCCGAAGAGGCGATCGAAGCCGTCGTCACCGCGATGCGTGCGCCGACCAATCTCGAATATGAGATCGAGGCTGGACAACGCGGCGAGCGCGACGCGCATGTGCGCGGCCTGATCCGGGAATTGACCGGCGCCGAGGATGCGGTGCTGGTCAACAACAATGCCTCGGCGGTTCTGCTCGTGCTCAACACCCTCGCCCGGGATCGCGAGGCCATCGTCTCGCGCGGCGAACTGATCGAGATCGGCGGCGCCTTCCGCATGCCGGATATCATGGGCCGCGCCGGCGCGATCCTGCGCGAGGTCGGCACCACCAATCGCACGCATCTCAAGGACTATGCCGAGGCCATCGGCCCTGAGACCGGATTGCTGCTGAAGGTGCACACCTCGAACTATGTCGTGCAGGGCTTCACGGCGGAGGTGGAGCCGGCAGAGCTGGCGAAGCTCGCCCGTACGCACGACCTGCCTTTCGTCGACGATCTCGGCTCGGGCACGCTGATCGATCTCGCCCGCTGGGGGCTGCGGCACGAAAAGACCGTGCAGGACGCGCTGAAGGGCGGCGCCGATCTCGTCACCTTCTCCGGCGACAAGCTGCTCGGCGGGCCGCAGGCCGGCATCGTCGCCGGGCGGAAGGATCTGATCGCCAGGCTCGCCAGGAATCCGCTGAAGCGCGCGCTGCGGCTCGACAAGCTCCGCCTCGCGGCGCTGGAGGCGACGCTCAGGCTCTATCGCGACCCCGACCGGCTGGCCGAGCGCCTGCCGACGCTGCGCCTGTTCACACGGAAGGCCGCGGAGCTGCGCGCGCTGGCCGAGCGGCTGCGGCCACAGGTAGCGGCCGCACTCGGTGCCGGCTGGGAGGTCGAGACGATCGACTGCGCCAGCCAGATCGGCTCCGGCGCACTGCCGCTCGAGACGCTGCCGAGCGCGGGGCTGGCGATCGCGCCGGCCGGCAAGGCCAGCGGCGGCGCCGTCGAGGCCTTGGCCGCCGCTTTCCGGGCCGTGCCGGTGCCGGTGATCGGGCGCATCGCACAAGGCGCGCTGATCTTCGACCTGCGCTGCCTCGAAGACGAGACGCTCTTCGCCGCGCAGCTCGCGAGGCTGAAACCCGGAGGCGGCGATGGGCTGGCTTGACCGGCTGCGCCGCAAGGACAACTCCGGCGCGGAGGATGTGGCTGCCGCCATGGCGCGCGCCACTGATGCGGTCGAGCGCGGCGACCATCGCGCCGCGCTGGCGCTCTGGGGGCCGCTCGCCCATGCCGGTATCGCGCGAGCCCAGAACAATATCGGCGCCTGTTTCGCCGAAGGGCTCGGCGTGGAGCGCGATCTCACGCTTGCCCTGCGCTGGCTGACGCTGGCCGCGAATAGCGGTGATCCGGTCGGGCAGCGCAATCTCGCAGCGCTCCATTTCAGGGGCGACGGCGTCGCGCAGAGCGACGAAGAAGCGATGCGGCTCTATCGGCTCGCCGCCGAGCAGGGCGACGCCCCGGCGCAGGACATGCTGTCCTGGATGCTGCTCGAAAGCGGCCTGCCCGAGGCGCGGGCGGAAGCCTTGCGCTGGGCGCAGGCCGCCGCCGAGGCCGGCATCGCGACCAGCATGACCCGGCTCGGCATGATGTTCCATGACGCTCTTGGCGTGGAGCGCGATCCCGCCGTGGCGGCCGAATGGTGGCAGCGCGGCATGGCGGCCGGCGATCCCGATTCCGAAGCCATGCTCGGCGCCGCGACCCTGCTCGGCCAGGGCGTGGCTCAGGATTCCGAGCGCGCGCTTTCCCTGCTGCTCTCGGCCGAGGCCAAGGGCAGCCGCCTCGCCGCGCCCTTCATCAAGGCCGCGCGCGCCGCCTCCCCGATCGAGGCCGCGCCATGATCATCGGCACGGCCGGACATATCGACCATGGCAAGACCTCGCTGGTGAAGCGCCTCACCGGCGTCGATACCGACCGGCTGAAGGAGGAGAAGGCGCGCGGCATCTCGATCGCGCTCGGCTTCGCCTATTGGCCGCAGGCCTATGGCTCCGTGATCGGCTTCATCGACGTTCCCGGCCATGAGAAGCTGGTCCATACGATGCTGGCCGGGGCTTCCGGCATCGACCTCATCCTGCTCGTCGTCGCGGCCGATGACGGGGTGATGCCGCAGACGCGCGAGCATGTCGCCATCGCCCGCCTGCTCGGCATCCGCGACGCCGTGGTCGCGCTCACCAAGACCGACCTCGTCGATGCGGAGCGGATCGCCACCGTGCGCAACGAGGTCGCCAACCTGCTCGCGGATACGCCCTTCGCCGACGCACCGACGCTGCCGGCCTCGACCGTAACCGGCGACGGGCTCCCGGAATTGAGCGAATTGCTCGCGGCCAAGGCGCGTCAGGCGCAAGGCAGGCGGGGTGACGGCGCTTTCCGCCTCGCTGTCGATCGCTGCTTCACCTTGCAGGGCACAGGCACGGTGGTGACGGGCACGGTGCTGTCGGGCTCCGTCCGCGTCGGCGACAGCGTCGTCGTCTCGCCTACCGGCCTGCCGGCACGCATCCGCTCGATCCATGCCCAGAACCGTCCGGCCGAGACCGGCCATGCCGGCGACCGCTGCGCGCTCAACCTTGCCGGACCCGGCATCGCGAAGGAGGCGATCCGGCACGGCGACATGGTGCTGGCGCCGGCCCTGCACGCACCGGCAAGCCGGATCGACGCCGAGATCACGCTGCTCGCCTCCGAAACCAGGCCCCTCGCCATGTGGCAGCCGGTGCGGCTCCATCACGCCGCGGCGGAAGTCGGCGCCCGCATCGTGCTGCTGGGCGAGGAGATCGCGCCGGGCGCGACCGCCCCGGTCCAGCTCGTTCTCGACAGCCCGCTCGCCGCAGCGGCGCTCGACCGCTTCGTGCTGCGCGACATCTCGGCCTCGCGCAGCATCGGCGGCGGCCGCTTCCTCGACCTGCGCGCTCCGGAGCGCAGGCGCCGCAGCCCGGAGCGGCTGGCGCAGCTTGCCGCCCTCGGCCTCGCCGATCCGGCCGAGGCTTTGCGTGCGCTGCTGGGGGTCGCGCCCTACCATGTCGAGATCGACAGCTTCGTCCGCGACCGCGCGCTGGGCGCTGACGCCGCGGAGCAACTGACCGCACGGCTCCACCTCGTCAGGATCGGCGCCCTTGCGATGCTGCCCGAGCATTGGCAGGCGCTGGCTAAAGCCGTGGCCGACACGCTCGACGCCTATCACGCTGAACATCCCGACCTGCCCGGCATGGGGCTGGAACGTTTGCGGCTCGCTGTGGCGCCGCGCCAGCCGGCGCCCTTGTTTCGCCAGGCGCTGGCGCGGCTCACGGAGGACGGCGTGGTCGCCGCCTCCGGCTCCTGGATCAGGCGGCCCTGCCATGAAGTCCGGCTCTCGCCGGAGGACGAGGCCCTGTGGACCCGCATCGCACCGCTGATCGGCGGCGATGAGCGCTTCCGCCCGCCGCGCGTGCGCGACATCGGCCAGATGCTCGGCCGTCGCGAGGAGGAAATCCGTCGGCTGTTCCGGCTGATCGGACGGCGCGGCGACGTGCACGAAATCGCGCTCGACCACTTCTTCCAGCGCGACACGCTGGTCGAGATCGTCGGCATCGCGAGCGCGCTTGCCGCACAGCATCCGGCCGGCTTCAACGCCGCGCAATTCCGCGACAGGCTCGACAACGGCCGAAAGGTCGCTATCCAGATTCTCGAATTCTTCGACCGCCACGGCGTCACCATCCGCCGCGGCGATCTCCGGCGCATCAACCGGCAGCGGCTCGACCTGTTCGGCCCGCCACTGGGGGTACCCGATGGAGGAGAAACGTCCCCGGTGGGGCGTCCGGACTTCAAATCCGGGAGGGGCCGTCAGACGGTCTCTGGTGGGTTCGACTCCCATTCTCTTCCGCCAGTTTCTACGGCGTCGAACTGAGTTCCTGATTCAAACCGACGCCGCAATGATTTGTTTTTATTAGATTTTCTGAGTATCGAACGTCATTGTCCGGGCAAAGCTCGAGAGGCCGCATGACCGACAGCGAAGCCCCCGCCCTCGATCTGATCGCCGGTTTCGAGCGCGCCGCCGAAGCCGCTGGGGAGGCTGAGGACGCCTATCGCAAGGAGGCGGCGGCACGGATCGCCGCGCTCGCTCTCGAACGCGCCACGGCCTTCCGGCGGCTCAATCTCGTGCGCGGCGCCGTCAGGGCCATCAGCGAAGCCGACGAGCCCGAAAAAGCCGTTGCACGCGCCCGCTTCGTCATCGCGCAGACGCTCGGCTGGGAGGAGATCGGGCCCCGGGAGGAGCTCGTCCTCGATCGATTGACGCCCTTCCTCGAGGCGCTACGGACCGAATTGTCGACGGAAGCCGCCTCCACCACCGAAAGCGCCGCGGAGGCGCTGCGCGGCTTCGAGGACTGGTATCGCGCCGAGACCGGCAGCGACTTCTACGCGCTGTTCGAGCGCTACATGCCGGATACGCCGCGTGTCGACTTCTAGAGGGCTCGGCACCGATTTCGATCGCTGGCTCGGCAAGCTCTTCCGCAAGGGCCCGTTCACGGCGCTGATCGTGCTGGTCAGGATCGCCCCGCCGAAGGTGGAGCCGCTGCGCTCGACCTTCGTCCATGTCGTCGGCGACGAGATCGACTGGGGCGACATCGTGCTGATGCTGCGCGGGGCGGGCACGAGCTGGGACGGCGCCGCCTTCTTCCCCACCCGCGACGCGGATGGCGGGCTCGTGCCCGACGAAACCGCCCGCGCCCGCCTGCGGGAGCTGGAAGGCGCGCTCAGGGAGAACCGGCTGATGCTGAACGAAGGCGCTTTCTTCGACGTCTGGGGCCGCAACCTCAAGGTCGAGGCGGCGTGAGGCGCATCAAACCACTGCCACCCGCCCCGGCCCTGCCTCCACGGCGCCGATGATCCGCGCGGCCGGGCAGCCCGCCGCCTTGATCTGCGCGAGCACATCTCCTGCCCGTTCCGCCTTGCAGGAGACCAGCAACCCGCCGGAGGTCTGCGGATCGGTGAGCAGGTGCCGGCGCCACTCCGGCAGGCCGGCCGGCAGAACGACGCCCTCGCCATAGCTCGCCCAGTTGCGATGGGAGGCTCCGGTCACCCGGCCTTGCTGCACCAGCCTTTCCGCCTGCGACAGGAACGGCAGGTCGGCAAGGCGAAGCTTCAGCGTCGCGCCGGAGCCGCGCGCCATCTCCAACCCGTGGCCGAGGATGCCGAAGCCGGTGACGTCGGTGATGGCGTGCACGTCCTCGTCCTTCGCCAATTCGGCACCGACGCGGTTGAGCAGCGTCACCGAGGCGATCATCTCGTCATAGGCGGCCGGCGAAAGCTCGCCCTTCTTGAAGGCGGCCGAATAGATGCCGACGCCGAGCGCCTTGGTCAGGATCAGCGCGTCGCCCGGCCGCGCGCCGCTGTTGCGCCGCAGGGTCTTCGGATTGAGCAGGCCGATGACGGCAAGCCCGTAGATCGGCTCGGGCGCGTCGATGGAATGGCCGCCGGCGACGGGAATGCCGGCCTCCGCACAGATCGAGGCGCCGCCCTTCAGGATCTCGCGGGTCATCTCCACCGGCAGCTTGTCGAGCGGCATGCCGAGGATGGCGAGCGCCATGATCGGCCTGCCGCCCATGGCGTAGACGTCGGAGATCGCGTTGGTCGCGGCGATGCGGCCGAAATCACGGGGATCATCGACCATCGGCATGAAGAAATCGGTCGTGGCGACGACGCAGGTCTCATCGTCGATCTGCCAGACGGCGGCGTCGTCGCCGGTTTCGGTTCCCACCAGCAATTGTTTGTACGGCCCCGCCGCCGGGTGCTCGGCCAGCAATTGCTGGAGCACCGAAGGGGCAAGCTTGCAGCCGCAGCCGCCGCCATGGGCGAGGCTGGTCAGGCGCGGAGCGGCCGCCCGCGCCGGGGCCTCGCGCTCGATTGTCTCGCTCATCGTCTCATCTCCGGAAAGCGGCGGCCGGGCTCCCTGCCCGGCCATCTGGATCAGGCCGTGATCTCGGCGGACCTGATCATGTATCGGAACGTGTCCGGGTCGAGGCAGTCGAGCAGCGCGCCGGCGACCTCGGCCTGCGGATACATCAGGAAGCCGACCTTGTGCCGCGAGCCCGGCAATTCGAGGTCATGCGCCATGTTGTAGCCGAGCCAGTTGCCTTCCCAGGCGCCGAACAGCGTCTCGCGCGCCGCGACCACCTTGGGGTTGTCGATGGCATTGTTGCCGGGCGGCTCCTCCAGCACGACCTTGCGGACATCCGCGGGGTCGGTCGCGACCCAGCCATGGCCTTCGAGCCAGACCTCGGCGCGACAATGCTGCGACTTGGTGATCGTCGCCGAGCCGGCGCCGAGGCTGGCATAGCCGAATTGCGAGGGCGCCACGCGGATGCCGTAGATGTCGCGCGCGGGAATGCCGACGGAGCGCACCAGCGCGACATAGAGGGCATTGAGATCGGCGCATTTGCCGCCGAGATTGCCGGTGCGCAGCATCGAGGCGACATCGCCGGTGCCGCAGCCGCGCGTTTTCGCATCGCGGAAGGTGTTGGCCACCACCCATTCATAGATGGCGCGAGCCTTCTCGACGTCGCCGGTCTTGCCGGCCGCCGCCTTCTCGGCGGTCTCCCGGACGATGCCATCGGTCGGCATCAATTCGGTCGCCTCGAGATAGAGCTTGCGCTCGGCCTCACTGAGGACGGGCTTGCCGCCCACCGCGAAATCCTCCGCTCGGTCGCGCAACGAAAAGCGGCTGCGGAGCTCGACCGAAGGCGCGGCCTCACCCTCCTTGAAGACGACATGCAGCATCTGCGCGCCATATTTCGAATCGCGCACCACCTCCACTGAGGCGGCATTGGTCGTCCAGTCGCTCTTGCCGGGCCTGATCCACTCCGGCTGATCGACGGAGGGCAGCGGAATCCAGGCCTGCGCCTTGCCCTGCCCGGCCAGGTCGAGCCGCGTCACCACTTCGAAATCCCGCCATTTGCCGGGCCTCGGCGCGAAGGCCGGAGCCTGCGCGAGAGCCTGATGCGGCATCAGCAGGGCCGCGCCGGCAGCGGCGGCCCCTGTCTTGAGCATGTCGCGGCGATTGATCATCGGATGGCTCCTCCCTCGTTTTTGTCAGCGATTGTCCTGGACAGGTCTTGCTTGGGTCGTTCTTCCTCGGGACGTTCTTCCGAAGGGTTCTCTCCACCCGGTTTCGCGACGGCGGCGAGGGCGCGCAGAACGGCCGGGCTCGTCCAGTCGAGCGGCTCCTCCGTCTTGAACGCCGGGCGCAGTTGCCCGTCGAGCACGAAGCTCGTCGGCAGGCCGAGCACCTGCCAGCGCTTCATCGCCGCACGGTCCTCGTCGAGCAGCACCGGGAAATCGACGGGACGCGCCTTGAAGAAGCTGCGCAGCCGCGCCGGAACCTCGCCGACATTGACCGCGAGGATCGCGACGGCCGGGTCGCGACGCTGCGCCAGCGCGTTCAGCGAGGCCATCTCCTCGATGCAGGGGCCGCACCAGGTCGCGAAGAAGTGGACGATGACGGGCTTGCCGCGCATATCGGCAAGATCGAGCGCTGCCGCATCGAGGCGCGTGAGCGCCAGCTCCGGCGGAGCGGGGCTGGACCAGGGCTGGAGGTCACCGGCCTTGCCGGCGCCCGGCAGGAGAGCGAGAACCAGCCCGACCGCCAGCGCCCGAAGACGATGCTTCGGCCCCCGAACCGATCCTGATGCGCCCCGAAACTCGGGAGCAACCATGGCGAGCACATCCGCATCCTTTCCCGCCGCCCTCCTGCCGTCAATGCGCGTTTTTGTGAGCAACACGCAGCCGGCCAGGAAAGCCGGCGATGAAAGATCAGCCGCATCAGCAGCCGACCCTTGCCGAAAGCGCCCGTCGGCGTCAGCATCGCGGCATGAAGCTGCTGCTCGTCCTGGGGATCGCCGTCAGCTGCGGCCTGGCGATCTGGATGGCGCTGGATGGCAATGCCGTGATGGCCTTGCCGCTGGTCGTGGTCGTCGCGGCTCTGGTCAGGACCTTGGTGCGTTCTCTCAGCGGCCAGCAATTCCGGCCTGCCGATACACCGATCGAGCAGGATACGGAGGAGTGAGAACCGCCGCCTTCCGCTGAGACATGTAGGACTCCCTCACGTAGACGCCTGCGTAACCACGATGCGATGACCATGCTGCCTTCGATCCTGTTCGGAGATAGTCTTTCTCAGATCGGAGACCTCGCCTCACCCCCGAGAAGAACATGGTTGAATCGGCAGAATTCCGGCCTTTCGACGACATCGAAACGCTGCGAAGCGACGTCCTGAAGGCCGGCGTGCTGAACGCCAAGGCGCTGCAGGCAAGCGCCGAGAACCATGTCGCGAATCTCGGCTGCGTCCTGCCGCCCTCGCCGGAGCTCGACGGGGCCTCGTTTCAGACGCTCACCAGCATCATCGCCTTCGCGCGGTCGCTCTATGGCCAGGCCCCGATCGCCGAATTGGAAGCGGCCCGGCGGCAGGCCCTGG
Source organism: Allobosea sp. OAE752 (assembly GCF_050433265.1). Taxonomy (NCBI): domain Bacteria; kingdom Pseudomonadati; phylum Pseudomonadota; class Alphaproteobacteria; order Hyphomicrobiales; family Alloboseaceae; genus Allobosea; species Allobosea sp. OAE752. The sequence goes on along the minus strand of NZ_JBNPXO010000008.1, from coordinate 76,918 downwards.
CAAGCATCGACCGGCTGGCGCAGCTCGTCGCCCGGGCGAGGCCGGAGCACGCCTGACCCGATCGGGTCGAATCAGCCGGATCGCACCCGCCTCTCCAGCATCGGCCCGACAGCGGAATCCCCTCTTCGGAACCCTCCGATGCGATGCGACATCCATCGATCACCATCGTCGCGTCCGGCAGGACGGGTGGCGATCGAGCGATGGCAGCGGCGCCGTAGGCCCATAAAGTCGCCTCTTGGCGACCTATCGCGGGACATGACGAGGCGAGTTGTAGAAAGCCGGCTGAAGTGACTGGACAGGCTTGGCGCCAGCCTCTATATCGCCCCGACCAACACGGAAGGCGCCGCGCGCCACCGGGGCGCCCAGGTAGCTCAGTTGGTAGAGCATGCGACTGAAAATCGCAGTGTCGGTGGTTCGATTCCGCCCCTGGGCACCATTCTTCCGCTAAGCGGTCGATCAGCTAGAGAAATCAGCAAAATCAAAGGTCTTAAGGCTCCCGTGCGATGCCACGGGTGATCCGTTTCGTCCCTTCGACGGCGCGTCCGTTCAAGCATCCCAAGACAGGCGCCTATCGGTTTCCTTCCCAGAGGATGGACACCAAAATGCGCCGCCGCCGGGCTACCGGAGCGACCTCTACTCTCTGTCAATGATTGAGCTTGTTTTGCGGAGCCACTGAAGAGTGGCTGGGGGACTAGGATTCGAACCTAGACAACCAGAGTCAGAGTCTGGGGTCCTACCGTTAGACGATCCCCCAACGGCGCGGCCTGTGCGTTCGCGTTGGTGAGCGGCGGTCTAATCAATGCTTCTCGCCTTGGCAAGAGCAGAAATGCGCAAGAGCGGTGGAAGCTCTCATGATGTGATGACGCCGCCATGTCGCGGCGCCGTCGTCCAGCTCCCCCCTGCGCGCTCGGACGCAACGCCTTCGGCACGCCCGCCGCCCGCCTATCGCTCGAGCCCTCGCCGCCGGAACCCGCAAGCAGCAGGAACTGGCCGCGAGAGATCAGGGCCTGGTCGGATCGAAATGCTTCGTCAGCTTGTGGCCATAGCCGCCATAGTCGCTCTGCAGCGCCTCCGTCCGCGCGGCGAAGGCCGTGACGGCTTGAGGAAAGCGCGTCTCGAACATGAAGGCGAGCGTGCCCTCGAGCTTGTGCGGCTTCAGCTCGACAGTGGAGGCCCGCTCGAAAGCATCGACATCCGGGCCGTGCGGCAGCATGGAGTTGTGCAGCGAGATGCCGCCGGGCACGAAGCCACCGCCCGTCTTGGCATCATAGACGCCGTAGACCAGCCCCATGAACTCGCTCATCACGTTCATGTGGTACCAGGGGGGACGGAAGGTGTTCTCCGCCACCAGCCAGCGATCGGAGAAGACGACGAAGTCGACATTGGCGGTGCCGGGCGTCTCCGAAGGCGAGGTCAGCACCGTGAAGATCGAGGGGTCGGCGTGGTCGTAGAGCACCGGGCCGACCGGCGAGAAGCGCCTGAGGTCGTATTTGTACGGCGCGTAATTGCCGTGCCAGGCGACGACGTCGAGCGGCGAATGCGCGATATCGGCAACCCAGAGGTTGCCGCCCCATTTCACATACATCTTCGAGGGCGCGTCGCGGTCCTCATAGGCCGCGACGGGGGTGAGGAAATCGCGGGGATTGGCGAGGCAGTTCGCGCCGATCGGCCCGCGTTCCGGCAAGGTGAAGGCGCCGCCATAGTTCTCGCAGATATAGCCGCGGGCCGGGCTGTCGCGGAGCTCGACGCGGATCTTCACGCCGCGCGGGATCACCGCGATCTCGCCCGGCTCGATGTCGATGATGCCGAATTCGGTCCAGAGGCGTAAGGCGCCCTGCTGCGGCACGAACAGCATCTCGCCATCGGCGTTGTAGAAGTATTCGTCCACCATCGAGCGGGTGATCAGATAGACATGCGCGCCCATGCCGCCCAGGCTGCCGGCATCGCCGGCCGTGGTCATGCTGCGGATGCCCTCGATGAAGGAAAGAGGCTCCGCCGGAATCGGGAGCGGGCTCCAGCGCAGCGGCGCGATCGGCATGTCGACCTCGCGGGCCGGCGCCGTGCGCCAGAGCCCGGCATCGACCTTCCGGAACGTATTCCAATGCGCCACGGTCGGCCGAATGCGGTAGAGCCAGGAGCGCTCATTGGTGGTGCGCGGCGCGGTGAAGGGCGAGCCGGAGAGCTGCTCGGCATAGAGGCCATAGGCGCATTTCTGCGGCGAATTGCGCCCGAGCGGCAGGGCGCCCGGCAGCGCCTCGGTCTCGAAGCCGTTGCCGAAGCCGGACATGTAACCGGCCGCGATCGCGCTCCGGAGCTTGCCGTCATTCGTCTTGCCGTCGTCTGTCTTGGCGCCGCCCGGTTTCTGAACGTTCATGATCTGGAACCTTTCCGCGGCCGCGCCCGGCCCGCGCCGGCCGCACACCAAACTGCCCTGCCCCCCGCAAGCCGGTCGAAACACGCGGCGCGCCAGGGGACGCGGACGCGCCACAGGATAGTTGCTTTGGTAACTGTCCATTTTGTAACTAACAAGGCATGGCCACTCTCGCCCTCGAAAGCTTCCTGCCCTATCGCCTCAACCGGCTCGCTTCGGTGGTTTCGTTGAAATTCCGCGCGGTCTACGGCCCGCATCACGATCTGACCGTGCCGGAATGGCGCGTGCTGGCGACGCTCGCGCAATTCGGAACGATGACCGCGAAGGCCATCGGTGCCCATTCGGCCATGCACAAGACCAAGGTCAGCCGGGCCGTGCGGGCGCTGGAGGAGCGGCGCTGGCTGGTGCGTAGCCGGAGCGAACTCGACCGGCGGGAAGAGGGCCTCACGCTCACGGCCGCAGGCCTGCGCAGCTATGCCGAGATCGTGCCGCGCGCACTCGCCTTCGAGGCTGCTCTTCTGGCCGAGCTTGGCCCGCATGCCGCGCCCCTGCTCGCGGCTCTCGAACGGATGGAGGCCGGTCTCGTCGATGACACGCCACGTCCCGAGCGACGGTGACGGCGGCGCTTGCCTTCCGAAGCCCCATCGAAGGCTCTTCGAAAGTTTGCTGCATTTCCACGGAAACGCAGGTCATCCCGGACACGGCGAAGCGAAGATCCGGGATCCATGCCTGAACCTTCTTTGCAAGCGCTCCGGCATGGATCCCGGGTCCAGCCCGGGATGACCGAGGTTGTTCCGTGCGAAATCGGCAGGCTCTATGCGTCGCTCAGCGTCCGCCGCACGGCGTCGCGCCAGCCGGCGACCTTGCGCGTGCGCTGGCTCGCCGCCATCGCCGGCAGGAAGCGTCGTTCCAGCCGCCAGAGATCAGCGAAGCGGTCGGGCTCGGGCAGCAGCCCGGCATCGAGCCCGGCGAGATAGGCCGCGCCCAGCGCCGTCGTCTCAAGCACGGTCGGGCGGTCAACGGGCAGGTCGAGAATGTCGGCGAGACGCTGCATCGTCCAGTCGGAGGCGACCATGCCGCCATCGACGCGCAGGACCGAGCGGCCGCCCTGCCCGGCTTCGGGCCAGTCGGCATGCATGGCCTCGATCAGGTCGAGCGTCTGGTAGCAGACGCTTTCCAGCGTGGCCCGGGCGAATTCGCGCGGGCCCGTGCCGCGCGTCAGCCCGAACAGGGCGCCGCGCGCATTGGCATCCCAATGCGGGGCGCCGAGCCCGACGAAGGCCGGCACGAGATAGACGTCCTGCGCCGGATCGGCCGCTTCCGCGAGCGGGCCGGTATCGCTCGCCTTCTCGATGATGCCGAGACCGTCGCGCAGCCATTGCACCGCGGCGCCCGCGATGAAGATCGAGCCTTCCAGCGCGTAGGAGCGCTTGCCGCCAAGCTGATAGGCGATGGTGCCGAGCAGCCGGTTCCTGGAGCGGACCGGCGTGTCGCCGGTGTTGAGCAGCGCGAAGCAGCCCGTGCCGTAGGTCGACTTGACCATGCCCGGATCGAAGCAGGCCTGCCCGATCGTCGCGGCCTGCTGGTCGCCGGCGATGCCACGCACCGCAATCGGCCCGCCGAACAGCTCCGGCGCGGTGTCGCCGAAATAGGCCGCGCAATCGCGGACCTCCGGCAGGATCGCCTCGGGAATGTCGAGCAGCGCGAGCAGGTCCTTGTCCCAGACGCCACGGCCGATATCGAACAGCATGGTGCGTGCCGCATTGGTCGCGTCGGTCGCATGCACCGCACCGCCCGTCAGCCGCCAGAGCAGGAAGGAATCGACGGTGCCGAAGGCGAGCTCGCCCGCTTCCGCACGGCGGCGGGCACCGGGAACATTATCGAGCAGCCAGGCGATCTTGGTGCCGGAGAAATAGGGGTCGATGCGCAGGCCGGTGCGGCTGGCGACGAGCTCCTCGTGGCCGGCGGCGACGAGCTGCGCGCAGGCATCGGCGGTGCGCCTGTCCTGCCAGACGATGGCGCGGTGGATCGCCCTGCCCGTCTGGCGGTCCCAGATCAGCGTGGTCTCGCGCTGGTTGGTGATGCCGATTCCGGCGATGTCCCGCGCGCCGAGCCCCGCCTTGGCGAGAGCCTCGCGCGCCGTCTCAAGCACGGTGTCCCAGATATCCTCCGGCTCGTGCTCGACCCAGCCGGAGGCTGGAAAATGCTGCGGGAACTCCCTTTGCGCGCTGGCCACCGGAGCGAGCGAAGCATCGAACAGGATCGCCCGCGAAGAGGTCGTGCCCTGGTCGATCGCGAGGAGATGTCTGGCGGCCATGCTCTGCTTCCTGCCCTGTCCCATGAGCATCGGACCGAAAAGCGGAATCCCCTTTCCGGAAGAAGCCGATGCGATAACCCATCCCGCGCTCTGCGGCGCAGCGGGCGGAGACTTGCCGAAGCCGCGGCTTCCGCGCAAGGGCATGGCCCTGATTTCGGCTCCCGGCCTGCCGCGCGAGGGCCCGTTTGCCTGTCCCCATGGCAAGGTTCTGCTTGGCACGCGGCTTGCGCTGTAGTTAGCTTGCTGACGAAGCAGATGGCTGCGCCTTGCGCGGCCCCTGCCGGATCGCTTCATGCGGGTGCGGCAGGTCGGGGGATTGGAATGGCGGCGGTCGAGGACCGGCAGCAGGGAGGCGTCGCATCCGCGGCGCCGCCACATCGACATGACGCCGATCCGCTCAGGGCCGGCGGCGCCGCCGTTGGTGCCACCGCCCGTCCCCATAACGGACATCGGCTCTTTCCCGCGCCCGCGACCTATGCGGCCCTCGATCTCGGCACGAACAATTGCCGGCTGCTGATCGCCCGCCCGGCCCAGCACGGTTTCCGGGTCGTCGATGCCTTCTCGCGGATCGTGCGCCTGGGCGAAGGGCTGGCGGCGAGCAGCCGCCTCGGCGATGCCGCCATGGACCGGGCCGTCGAGGCGCTGAAGATCTGCCGGGGCAAGATGGCGAATCGCGGCGTCACCCGCGCCCGGCTCGTCACCACGGAAGCCTGCCGCGCCGCCACGAACGGGCTCGACTTCGTCCGCCGCGTCGCGGCCGAGGCCGAATTGGCGCTGGAGATCATCGACCAGCGTACCGAGGCCTCCCTGGCCGTCTCGGGCTGCGCCGCGCTGGCGGACCCGGCGGCCGAAGGGGTCATCGTCTTCGACATCGGCGGCGGCTCCACCGAGATCGTCTGGCTCGGCAATCGCAGCGAGGCGCGCGACCCCGCCGCCCGAATCCGCGAATGGGCCTCGCTGCCGATCGGCGTCGTCACGGTGGCGGAACGCTATGGCGGCGTCGAGGTCAGCCGCGAGCTGTTCGAGCGCATGGTCGATGATTGCGCGCAGGCGCTCGAGCCCTTCGTGAAGCGGGCCGCGCCCGCCCGTCAGGCGCGCGCCTTCCATCTGCTCGGCACCTCCGGCACGGTCACCACCGTCGCCGGCATCCATCTCGGCCTGCTCCGCTACGACCGGCGCGAGGTCGACGGGCTGTGGATGCGCCAGGACGATATCCTCGCGGTCATCGACCGGCTGATCGCGATGGACTATGCCGCACGAGCAGCGAATGCCTGCATCGGCCGCGAGCGCGCCGATCTCGTGCTGGCCGGCTGTGCGATCTTCGAGGCGATCCGCCGCGCCTTTCCGAGCGAGCGGGTCCGGATCGCCGATCGCGGCCTGCGCGAAGGCATCCTGCTGCGGATGATGCATGAGGATCGCGCCTGGTGGCGGCGCAGATAGGCTTGGACGGCGATGAGCAGCGGAAAATCGGGAGGCGGCGCCGGTGGCAAGGCGTCGGCAGGTGCGCGCGACATGCGCGTCAAGGTCAAGAAGGCCGGCAAGCTCAAGCATTCCTCGCAGCTCTGGCTCGAGCGCCAGCTCAACGACCCTTATGTGAAGCGGGCGAGAGAGCTGGGCTATCGCTCACGCGCGGCCTTCAAGCTCGAGGAGATGGACGACCGCTACAAATTCCTCAAAACCGGCCAGCGCCTGGTCGATCTCGGCTGCGCGCCGGGCGGCTGGTGCCAGATCGCGGCCAAGCGCATCGGGCTGGAACAGGGCAAGGGCTATATCGTCGGCATCGACCTGCTGCCGGTCGACCCGATCCCGGCCGTCGACCTGATCCAGATGGATTTCATGGCCGAGGAGGCCCCGGCCCTGCTGACCGAACGGCTTGGCGGACGGGCCGACGGCGTGATGTCGGACATGGCCGCCAACACCACCGGCCACAAGAAGACCGACCACCTCAAGATCATCGCGCTGGCCGAGGCTGCGCTCGAATTCGCGCATGACGTGCTGGCACCGGGCGGCTTCTTCCTCGCCAAGCTGTTCCAGGGTGGCGACAGCGCCGAACTGCTCGCGGGCCTGAAGCGCGACTTCACGCTCGTGCGCAACGTCAAGCCGGCGGCCAGCCGCGCCGATTCCTCGGAGCTCTACGTGCTGGCGACGGGGTACAGGCGCAAGCCGGATGCGGCCGAGACGGCCGTTTGAGAATCGGCAGAGATGTCCCTGGCCGCAACCCAGCATCGCCGCATCCGAGCGCCGAGATCTCCGAGATGACCAAGACGCGTCTGGTTTCGATTCTTTCAACCCTTGCCGTTCTCGTCCTCGGATCCTTGCCTGCACAGGCCTCCGACCGGACACCCGAGCAAGTGGCGGAGCTCTATTACCGTGCCTGGCTCAACTACGACCGCGCCGCTGCCGTTCAGCTCAACACGGCGCTGCGCCCGGAAACCGGCGGACGGGATCTCGTCGATCTCGGGATGATCGCCGATCCCGTCGCATGGCAACTCAGGCGAATCGCAAGCTTGAGCGCTCGGGGAGACCCGTCGGCCCCCGAGATCAGACGGCTGATGGCGACATTCATCATCGCCGGAAGCAAACGCGTCCGCTGCCGGGCCGTCGGCAGCGAAATCGGTGCCCAGCCTGCGGGCGAGCGCTTTCGCGCGACCGTCAAGCTTGAATGCGCCGTGCCGGATGCCGTGGCGGGTTTGCGCCAGACGAAGGAGCACGAGCAAGGGCGGTCGAACATGGTCAATCCCTCCCCGCGCCTGCTGAAGGGCGTCATCGAGGCCTTCGAGAGAGCTCCGCTGACACGCCGGGTTTCGACGGAGATGGATGTGACCGCGGGGTCGGCGAAACAACGCTGGATGCCGGATACGAGCCGCAGCGGCATGGATCAGGTGACCGGCGCCATCGCGCGCCAGATCGGGGAAGCCGGCCTCGGCCCGTAGACCGCACGTTCCGAGCCAAGCCTCGCGCCCGGAAAACCACCCCAAGACGGGATATGATCGCGGCTTTAGCGAGATCGCAGCCGCTCAATCCAGCGGCTTCTGCTCGGCGATCGCCTCGGCCGTCAGCTTGCGCTTGCTGACCGGCGCGTGGCCGGAGACCTCGGCGCCGGCATCGGGCGCGAGCTGCGCCATCCAGAGCGCCGAGGAGGCCGAAATCAGCCCGACGATGACGAAGGCTGGCCAGAAATCGCCGGCCGCGAGCGCCTTGCCGCCGTTGAAGGCGTTGGCCGCCTCCAGCGCGAAAGCGCCGATCGTCACGCCCATGCTGAGCGACAATTGCTGCGCGACGCTGGACAGGCTGGTCGCGCTCGACATCTCACGGTTGGAGACGTCGGAATAGCTCAGCGCGTTGATGCCGGTGAACTGCAGCGAGCGGAAGCAGCCGCCGATCAGCAGGACCGACAGCATGATCGCGTGCGGCGTCGTCGGGGTGAAGAGGCCGGAGGCCGCGAGGAAGGCGGAGCCGACGAGCGCGTTGAAGATCAGCACGCGCCGGAAGCCGTATTGCGCCAGGATGGTCCGCGCCAGCGTCTTCATGATCATCGCGCCGGCGGCCGAAGCGAAGGTGATCAGGCCCGATTGCAGCGGATCGAGCCCGAAGCCGAGCTGCAGCATCAGCGGCAGCAGGAAGGGGATCGCGCCGATGCCGGTGCGGAAGATCGAGCCGCCGACGACGCCGATGCGGAAGGTCGGGATGCGGAAGAGCGCGAGGTCGAGGACCGGGTAAGGCACGCGGCGCGCATGGAACCAGTAGGCGACGAGCGCCGCCGCCCCGCCCAGCACGCAGCCATAGGAAATATATTCCGGCACCATGTGCCGGCCGCCGGTCGCCAGCCCGAGCATCAGCGCGGCGAAGCCGAAAGCCGAGAGGACGAAGCCGCGCACATCGAGCGGCGCCACGTCCTCCTCCCGGATGTCCTCGAAGAAGATGCTCGACAGCACGATGCCGATGAGGCCGATCGGGATGTTGATGAAGAAGATCCAGCGCCAGTCGAAATAGGTGGTGATGAAGCCGCCGAGCGGCGGGCCGACCACGGGCCCGACCAGCGCCGGGACGGTGAGATAGGCGAGCGCGCTGACCATCTCGGCCTTGCTGACGCTGCGCAGGATCACGAGGCGCCCGACCGGCACCATCATCGCCCCGCCCATGCCCTGGATGAAGCGCGCTCCGACGAAGGCGGCGAGCGAATTCGACACCGCGCACAGCACCGAGCCGAGCATGAAGATGCAGAGCGCCGCGCGGAACACGCTGCGGGCGCCGAACTTGTCCGCCATCCAGCCGGAGATCGGGATGAAGACCGCGAGACTGACGAGATAGGAGGTCAGCGCCAGCTTCAGCGCGATCGGATCCTCCCCCAGCGACTTCGCGATCATCGGCAGCGAGGTGGCGATGACGGTGGAGTCGGTGTTCTCCATGAACAGGGCGCAGGCGACGATCAGGGGAAGCAGTTTGGCGCGTTGCAAGGTCCGAACCTCCGCGCCGGCACGAAACCGGCGCGCTTGAAATCATAAGCTCGGCTATTAACGCGACAATTCGCCCGTGACGAGGTCGAAATCACGGTTTTGGTCGCCCCTTGCGCGCCTCCGCTATGCCCTGGGATTATAACCCGGCACCGAACACAATGCCGCCATGCGTTTTTCGCCCTGCAACAAGACCCGGCACCGCCCCACCTCAAGATTCGTTCGGTTGAGCCGAACCGTCGCGAGGGGCGCGCGCCGCTGACCTTGGAGGCTGACATGTTCGATATTTCAAGAATTTCCCCCGTTCTCCGTCGTAACCGCTCGAGCCTGCGCCTCGCAGCTCTCGGCGCCCTGGCTGGCCTGGCCTATGGCATGGCGGTGCCCGCGCCCGCTTCCGCAGCCCCCTCGGACTGGCGCGGCGGCTGCCAGGACAAGGCTGCACCGCAGGGCTATGGCGAGATGATCAGGTATAACAACTGCGTGAGGCAGAGGGACTGCCAGCAACTCGCCAATGCGACGGGCACCACGGTCTTCGCGGCCGGTTGTTTCTGGGTCTCGCCCGAGGCGCCGGTGGCGTCCGATTTCCGCCGGCCGGCACGCTGAATCCGGCCCCGGCAAACGGCAAAGCGGCACGGCCATGCGCCGGTGCCGCTTCTGCACTGCAAAATAAATTGGCACGCGCTCTAGCGGACCAGCCGGACGCGTGCTAACGGGCCTCGTCAACTCGGCCATGGGCGCATCTGCCCGGCCCCTTAGAAAAGCCGGCTCGGCCGGCGTCGGAGTTGACGATGACGCTTTCCCTCGACGGTCTGATTCGTGACGGCCTCACCTTCGACGACGTGCTCCTGGAGCCGGGTCCGTCGGAGGTCATGCCGGCCGATGTCGACATCCGCACGCAGCTCACCCGCTCGATCTCGCTGAACCTGCCGATCATCGCCTCGGCGATGGACACGGTCACCGAGGCCCGCATGGCGATCGCCATGGCGCAGGCCGGCGGGCTTGGCGTCATCCACCGCAATCTCGAGGCCGACCAGCAGGCCGCGCAGGTCCGCCTCGTCAAGAAGTTCGAATCGGGCATGATCGCGAACCCGATCACGATCCACCCCGACGAGACGCTGGCCGACGCGCTGGCGCTGATGAAGCAGAACGGCATCTCCGGCATCCCGGTCGTCGAGCGCGGCCCGCAGGGCCATAAGGGCAAGCTCGTCGGCATCCTGACCAACCGCGACGTCCGCTTCGCCGCCAACCCGGACCAGCCGGTCTCAGAGCTGATGACCAAGGAGCGGCTCATCACCGTCCGCGAAGGCGTGAACCAGGAAGAGGCGCGCCGCCTGCTCCACCAGTTCCGCATCGAGAAGCTGCTCGTCGTCGACGATCACTTTCGCTGCATCGGCCTGATCACCGTCAAGGACATGGAGAAGCAGGTCGCCCATCCCCACGCCGCGAAGGATTCGCAGGGCCGCCTGCTCGTCGCCGCCGCGACCACGACCGGCGAGCAGGGCTTCGAGCGCTCGGAGATGCTGATCGACGCCGGCGTCGACCTCATCGTCGTCGACACCGCCCACGGCCATTCGGCCAAGGTGCTCGACGCGGTCAGCCGCGTGAAGAAGCTCTCCAACGCCGTGCAGGTCATCGCCGGCAACGTCGCCACCGCCGGCGGCGCCCAGGCGCTGATCGACGCCGGCGCCGACGCGATCAAGGTCGGCATCGGGCCGGGCTCGATCTGCACCACCCGCATCGTCGCGGGCGTCGGCGTGCCCCAGCTCACCGCGATCATGGACGCGGCCTCGGCAGGGGTGAAGGCCGGCGTTCCGATCATCGCCGATGGCGGCATCAAATATTCGGGCGACCTCGCCAAGGCGCTCGCGGCCGGCGCCTCCTGCGCCATGGTCGGCTCGCTGCTCGCCGGCACCGACGAGACGCCGGGCGACACCTTCCTCTACCAGGGCCGCTCCTACAAATCCTATCGCGGCATGGGCTCGGTCGGCGCCATGGCGCGCGGCTCGGCGGATCGCTACTTCCAGCAGGACATCAAGGATTCGCTGAAGCTGGTGCCCGAGGGCATCGAGGGCCAGGTCGCCTATAAGGGCCCGGTCTCGGGCGTTCTGCATCAGCTCGCCGGGGGCCTGCGCGCCGCGATGGGCTATGTCGGCGGCAAGGATCTGGCGGATTACCAGGCCAAGGCGCGCTTCATCCGCATCACCAGCGCCGGCCTGCGCGAGAGCCATGTCCACGACGTGACGATCGTGCGCGAGAGCCCGAACTACCCGACCCGCTCTTGAGCCTTTCGCGCCTTCGTGCAGTCTGGCTCGCCCGGACGAGCCGGACTGTGACGAAGGCGGAGAGCAACACATGGCCCTGAAGCTGGTCTACCCGGCGCTCGCGATGATCTTCTGGATCTTCGTGGTCGGCGTCATCCTGTGCATTCGCCGCAAGAACGCCTTCACCTCGGGCGAGGTCCGGCCCGACGAGGTCTCGGTTTCGACCGAGCGCTACCCCGTCCCGGCCCGCCTCGCCTCGGCAAACTTCTCGAACCAGTTCGAGCTGCCGGTCGTCTTCTTCGCGCTGATCATGCTGGCGATTCAGGTCGCGGCGACGAGCTATGTCATGGCGGCGCTGGCCTGGCTGTTCGTCGCCTCCCGCGTCGTCCACACCCTCATCCATATCGGCCCGAACCAGCTGCCGCTGCGCGGCGCGGTCTATGGCGTGGGCGCCATCGCGCTGCTGTGCATGTGGGCCGGCGTGCTGGTGGCGGTGCTCTGAGAGGCGGCGCCCGGCCGTGCTGTCGCGGCCGATCCGTTAAGCATTCCCGCGATTTACCATGAATTCTTCAGACGGCGACGTTGAGTCTTAACAAAAGGTAAACTACACAAATCGCGCGGCGGACGGTGAAACAAGCGTGGTTTGGAGTGGCGCATGTTGCGTGTCCGTGATGGGTTCGAGCAGGCTTCCGCCTGCGGCGGGCAAGCTGTTGTCGCGGCATTCCGCCAGTCGCATCCCGCCGCCCCCCTGCCCGCGCACAAGCCGTCGCGGAGCCGGCGTCTCATCGCGATGACCGCCGCCGGCCTCGCGCTCGGCGCCGGCGGCGCGATCCTGACGGCGTCCCTGGTCCAGGCCGAGGACGATGCCGGCATCCGCTCTTTCTTCATCGAGGAAGCCGCCCGCAAGGCCCAGCGCCAGGCCGATGCCTCGCCGCAGGCGAACGCCTATGCGCCGACCGGCAATGGCTGGCGCCTGCCCCTGTTCCGGAGTGGCGCGGATGGACGGCTCGCGCAGCCCGTGCTCGACCTCAATCCGTTTCGCCGCAATGCCCGCAAGGTCGCGCAGCGGCCGAACAAACCCGCCCCCAAAATCACCCGGACCGACACGCTGTCGGCCACGGCGAGGACCGCCCAGACGATCTGCGTCCGGCTTTGCGACGGCTTCCACGCGCCGATCGGCCATCTGCGCGCCTCGTCCGACCTGAAGGCGCATCAGGCGCTCTGCGAGGCGATGAACCCCGGCCTGCCGGTCAAGGTCTTCACCGTCGCTGCCGGGGCCGCCTCCATCGACAATGCCGTCGCGGCCGATGGCCAGCGCTACGGCGCCCTGCCGACCGCCTACAGGCACGAGACATCCGCCAACCCCGCCTGCCGCCCCGCGATCGTGCAGGCTGGCGAGCAGCGCGTCTCGCTGCTGCGCGATATCACCTTGCGGCCCGGCGACAGTGTCGTGCTGGACGGCAAGGTCTCGACCTTCACGGGCGGATCGAGCTGGCCCTATAGCCGCCGCGATTTCCGCGATTTCCGCTCGGCCTCCGAACTCACCAAGGCCCAGCGCCGCCAGATCGACGAGCAGGTCGGCATCTCGCGGATGGAGGCGGAGGCGCGCAGCCTGCGCCGGCAGATGCGGGTTCGCGAAGCCAGCCTCGAGGGCGATACGGTGATGAGCGACGCCGTCCTGCGCGGATCGCTCGATTCCGACACGCGCGGCGCGGTGCGGATGATTCCAATTTCACAATAACGGCAGCGCGGCTCGTTCGACGAAAGCCGTACGACTAGCAGCGCCGGAAATTCGCGAAGCTTTTCCGTGCGATGCTCGCCTTCTTAGAACCAGTCAAAATAAGAACCACTCTAGAAACCGTATAAGACATTGATTTTAAAAGACTATCCTGTTGACGGAGACGTCGCGGGGCCTTTATCCCTCGCCCAACGCAGCGACTTGCCCAACCGAGGGAACACAAGAATGATCGGAAAGAAGCATCTTGGCCTGCTGGCCCTGTCGTCCTGCCTGCTCGGGGCGCCGGCCTTCGCCCAGAGCGTCAATCTCTACACGACGCGCGAGCCCGCCCTCCTCAACCCGGTGCTGGAAGCCTTCACCGCCGATACCGGCATCAAGGTCAACGCGGTCTTCCTGAAGGACGGCTTGCAGGAGCGCATCCGCGCCGAGGGCGCCAACAGCCCGGCCGATCTGATGCTCCTCGTCGATGTCGGCGAGATCAACGCCGCCGTCGATGCCGGCATCACCCAGCCGCTCAAATCGACGACCATCGAGAAGGTCGTGCCGGCGCAGCTTCGCCCCGACGACAACTGGGTCACGCTGACCAAGCGCGCGCGCATCGTCGTCGCCTCGAAGGAGCGCGTGGCGCAGGACGCCATCACCTATGAGGAGCTGGCGGATCCGAAGTGGAAGGGCAAGTTCTGCATCCGCGCCGGCCAGCACCCCTACAACAACGCCTTCTTCGCCGCCTATGTCGCCCATAACGGCCCGGACAAGGCCGAGGGCTATCTGAAGGCCCTGCGCGCCAACGCGGCCCGCAAGCCCGGCGGCGGCGACCGCGACGTCGCCCGCGACATCCAGTCCGGCCTCTGCGACGTCGCCATCATCAACACCTACTATATCGGCCTGATGAGCCAGGCGAAGAACGAGCAGAAGGGCTGGTTCGACGCGATCAAGCCGCTCAAGACCACCTTCGCCAATGGCGGCACGCATGTGAACGTCTCGGCCGTCGCTCTGGCGAAGAACGCGCCGAACAAGGACAACGCCGTGAAGCTCGTCGACTACATGCTCGGCGAGAAGGCCCAGGCCCTCTATGCCAACGGCAATTTCGAGTTCCCGGTCAACGCCGCCGTCACCGACAGCGCCGCCGTGAAGCTGCTCGGCCCGGTCACGCCGGACAAGCTGCCGCTCTCGGAGGTCGCCAAGCAGCGCAAATCCGCGGCCGATCTCGTCGACAAGGTCGGTTTCGACAGTTGAGCCCGGGCACGACGCTCGCGCTTTCGCGGCGGCCGCCATTCGCTTGGCGGCCGTCGACGCGTTTTGCCTTCGTCTCGCTTCTCGGCGCGGCGCTCGTGCTGATGCCGCTGGCGGCGCTGGTCGCGACCGCCCTGTCCTCGCGCGAGGCGGCGGAGATCTGGCCGCATCTTGCCGCCAATGTGCTGCCGGCCGCGCTCGGCCAGACCGCGCTGCTGCTCGCCGGCGTCGGGATCCTGTGCGCCGTGATCGGCACGGGCACCGCCTGGCTGGTGACCCAGTACGAGTTCCCCGGCCGGCGCTCGCTCGAATGGCTGCTCGCCTTGCCGCTGGCGCTGCCGACCTACATCACCGCCTATATCTACGTCGAATTCCTCGGCTTCAACGGCCCGCTGCAAGCCGCGCTGCGCGCCCTGACGGGCTGGCGCTCGCTGCGCGACTACTGGTTTCCGGACCCGCGCAACCTGGCCGGCGCGGTCGTCATCATGGCGCTCGTGCTCTACCCTTATGTCTATCTGAGCACCCGCGCGCTCTTCGGCATCCAGGGCGCCTCCATCGTCGAGGCCGCCCGCACGCTCGGCGCCGGCCGGGCGAGGCTGTTCTGGCGCATCGGCCTGCCGCTTGCGCGGCCGGCGCTGGCGGCCGGGCTCACCCTCGTCCTGCTCGAGACGCTGAACGACATCGGCGCGACCGAATATCTCGGCGTCCGCTCGCTGACGCTCTCGATCTACACGACCTGGCTCAATCGCGGCTCGCTGGCGGGCGCCGCCCAGATCGCCTGCGTCATGCTGCTCGTCGTCTTCGCCCTGATCGCCGTCGAGGCGAAGCTGCGCGGCCAGCGTCGCTTCGCCCTCTCCGCGCGCCAGCCGCGCGCGCTTGCCCGCAAGCGGCTGCATGGCCGCGACGCCCTATTGGCCGTGCTGGCCTGCGCGCTGCCGGTGCTGTTCGGCGCGGCGCTGCCGATCGGATATCTGCTGGTCGAGGTGCTGCAGCGTGACCTGTCGAGCCAGCTCGACACCGGCCTCCTGCGCCTGCTCGGCAACGCGCTGCTGCTTGCGGGCACCGCGGCGCTGCTGGTCGTCGGGCTCGGGATCGGGATCGTCACGGCCGGGCGGCGTGGCCGCGAAGCCTGGCTGAAGCCGCTCGCGCGCCTTGCCGCCCTGGGCTATGCGGTGCCGGGCACGGTGCTGGCGCTCGGCCTGCTGGTGCCGCTCGCCGGCTTCGACAATGCCATCGCCAACGCGTCGCGGCAGTTTCTCGGGCTGAATCCCGGGCTGATCCTGATCGGCTCGGGCGCGGCGCTCGTCATCGCCTATGTCGTGCGCTTCCTCGCCATCGGCATCTCCGGCGTGGAGAGCGGGCTCGCCCGCGTCTCGCCGCGCATCGACGATGCGGCGCGCGGACTCGGTGCCGGCGGTGCGGAAATCCTGCAGCGCCTGCACTGGCCCCTCGCCCGCCCCGCCATTGCCGCGGCCGCCCTGCTCGTCTTCGTCGACGGGCTCAAGGAACTCCCCGCGACGCTGCTGCTGCGGCCGCTCAACCTCGACACGCTGGCGACGGTCGTCTATGGGCACGCCTCCCGCGGCGTCTTCGAGGAAGGCGCGCTCGCGGCTTTGCTCATCATCCTCGCCGGCCTCTATCCCGCCATGATTCTGGCGAGAACCGGTGCAAATCAAAGGGGATAGCCGGCTCTGCCGGCTCGACAAGCGGCATCGATCGGCCTAAACCCTGTGCCGCCAGGGGGCTGGCTGACTTTCGGCCCGTACCGATTCGGAAGTCCATGACCAGACGCGCCGCGTTTCTCGCCTTCAGCCTCGTTGTCGCGATCGGCCTGCTCGGAGTGCAGTCCTGGAACCTCGCGCTCGGCCGGGTCGAGCGGCGCGCCATCGTGGCGATCGAGGAGCGAACCGGCTTCGTCGTCAGATCGCTCGAGCGTGCCGAGATCGCCTTCCTGCCGCTGCCGCGCATCAGCCTGTCCAAAGTGGTCTTCTCACAGCGTGACGGCACCGTCGCCGGCGAGGCCCTCCGGGTCAGGGGCTATTTGCGCCTGCTGCCGCTGCTCACGGGCCGGCTCAGCTTCGACCGCGTCGATCTCCTCGCGCCGCAGATCGACGTCGCCGTGGCGGCCGAGAGCGACGGGCTGACCGACTGGCTGGCCCCGCCTTTGGCCGAGCTGGAGAAGCTGCGGAGCCAGGGCCGCATCGTCATCCGCTCCGGCTCCGTGTTCCTGCGCAGCGGCACCGCGATCCAGAGCATCGTGCGCGACGTCAACCTGGTCATCGACGAGCGCGAGCAGAACGAGCCCTTCAGCCTCGCCGGCTCGTTCAAATGGCGGGGGGTGCCGACCGATGTCAGCCTTCTCTGGCCGGTCGTCGGCGGCAGCGCCAAGGCCGCCCTCTCCGCCGCCTCGCCCCTGCTGAAGCTGCGCTTCGAGGGCACGCGCTCCGGCCCCGGCGAGCCGGTCGTGACGGGCATGCTCGCCCTCTCCACGCCTTCCGTCCCCGGCCTGCTCGACTGGTTCGGCGAGAAGTCGCGGCTGTCGGCCGCGCTCGGCGCCCTGACGCTCAATGCCGACCTTCAATTGAAACCGCGGGAGGCCTCGTTCAACAATGCCGTGGCAAGCCTCGACGGCGACCGCCTCGACGGCGTCGTGAAGCTGACGGATGTCGACGGCCGCTTCGCGCTGTCGGGCACGCTGGCCGGCGCCAGCCTCGACCTGGGGCGCCTGATCGACCGGCTGCCGCTGCCTGCGATCGATGCCCGCGACACCAGCCCGTTCAATCTCGACGGCTGGACGGGACGCGACATCGACCTGCGGATCTCGGTCGATGCCGCCCGGCTGAACGGCGCCCGCCTTGCCGATGTCGCGACCTATGTCCTGGTCAAGAAGGGCCGCTTCGAGACCGGCCTCCTGCGCGCCTCGGCCTATGGCGGCACGGTCAAAGGCCGCCTCCTCGCGGTGAGCGCACCGACCGGCGTGGATGTGAAGGTCCAGGCGGGGGTCGACAAGGTCGATTTCGGCCGCGCCGCGGCGGATGTGCCCCGGCTGGCGCGGCTCACCGGCACCGGCGGCTTCCAGCTTGCTCTGGACGGCGCAGGCCGGACCTTCGACGAGTTGCTCGGCTCGATGACCGGGCGCGCCGGCATCAACCTGAAGCAGGGCGAGATCGGCGGCGTCGCCCTCTCCGAGCTCCTGCGCCGGGCGGAGCGAAACCCGTCGCTTCTCCTGCGCGACTGGCGCCAGGGCAAGACGCCTTTCGACACGCTGGCCGCCAATGCCGGCATCGCCAACGGGCTGCTCGTGCTGACCGATGCGCAAGTGAGCGGATCGAATTATCGGCTCAATCTCTCCGGCAATGCCTCGCTGCGCTCGCGCCTGCTCGACATGCGCGCCACGCTCGCCTCGCTCAACGGCTCGCTCAGGCTGCCGCTCCTCCTCACCGGCCCCGTCGACGCCCCCGATCTCGATCTGGAGAGCGAGGCCTTCCTCAGCCCGACCGGCAGCACCGGCACCGCGGCGGTTCCGGCCTTGCTCGGGCGCTGATCGTTTCGGGGCCTCGCGCCATTCCGCCTCGCGTCGCATCGTCTTCACGCGAACCGGTATCCGCTTCGCCCGAAAAGGCTCTCGCTTTCCCCTCCCGCGAAAATCCGGTCTGATGCCGCGTGGCCTCACGAAGGCCGCGGGAGGTGGAGGGAACGACATGCGGATAGGGATCACGGGCGCGCTTGCGCTCGCAGCGATGATGGTGACGGGAATGGCCGGGGCTCAGGAGACGATCGTCGAGAAGAAGGTCTTCGAGCTGCCGAGCTTCACGACCCAATCGGGACGCACGCTGAAGCAGGTCCGCGTCGGCTGGGAGAGCTACGGCACGCTCAATGCCGACAAATCCAACGCCGTGCTGATCTGCCACTTCTTCTCCGGCAACTCGCACGCCGCCGGCAAATACGACGCCGCGGACGCCGCGCCGGGCTATTGGGACGCGATCATCGGCCCCGGCAAGGCCATCGACACCAACACATATTTCGTCATCGCTTCCGACACGCTGGTCAACCTCAACACCGGCGACCCGAAGACGACGACCACCGGCCCGGCCTCCATCGACCCGGATACCGGCAAGCCTTACGGCCTCGATTTCCCGATCGTCGGCGTCCGCGACTTCGTCGAGGTCCAGAAGGCGCTGGTCGAGAGCCTCGGCATCAAGAAGCTCGCCCTCGTCGCCGGCCCCTCGATGGGTTCGCTCCAGACCTTCGAATGGGCGGCGAGCCATCCCGAGATGGTCGCCAAGGCGATGCCGGTGATCGGCGCGGCCGAGGCCGACGCGATGCTGATCGGCTGGCTCGACGTCTGGGCGGCGCCGATCCTGGCCGACTCCAACTGGAACAATGGCGACTATTACGGCAAGGCCCCGCCGCTCGCCGGGCTCGCCAAGGCGCTGACGGCGGTGACGCTCCATGCCAACCATCAGGACTGGGCCAACGCCACCTTCGGCCGCCGCCCGGCCAAGGAAGGCGAGAATCCGGGCAAGACGCTCGCCGACAAGTTCCAGGTCCAGAGCGTGCTCGACAATGCCGGCATGGCCCGCGCCAAGCTCTCCGACGCCAACCACTTCCTCTATCTGGTCAAGGCGAACCAGCTCTTCACCACCGGCGGCATCTCGCTGGCCGACGGCATGGCCAAGATCAGGGCGCCGATGCTCTACATCACCCAGCCGAAGGACCTCGTCTTCACGCCGGATGCGGTGGAGCGCACGCTGAAGGCCGCGAAGGATGCCGGGCGCGACATCACCCATGTCACCATCGACGGCGTTCGCGGCCATCTCGACGGCGTCATCTCGATGAAGCAGGCGGAAGGCGCGATCCGGGCCTTCCTGGAGAAGTAGGTTCGCTTGACGCGAAACACGCCGTCATTCCGGGCTTGATCCGGAATCCATCGGAGAGCGCTCAAGCCCTGTGATGGATTCCGGACCGGCGCCGCCAAAGGCGGCTTGTCCGGAATGACCACTCGCCTCCGGGCTCAGGCGGCCGGCAAACGCTTGCGCACGATCCCGGCGTGGAAGCGCGCGCCATGGAGCAGTCCCGCATCGTCGAAATCGTAATGCGGGTTGTGAAGCGGCGCGCTGTCGCCATTGCCGAGGAAGACGAAGCAGCCCGGCACATGGTCGAGAAAGCGGGCGAAATCCTCCGATCCGGTGAAGGGCTCGGACACGACCGAGGCATTCTCCGCACCGAGCAGGCTCCTCGCCACGCCGAGGGCTTCCTCCGTCAGCGCCGGATCGTTCAGGAGCGGCACGAATTCGCGCGTATAGGTCACCGCGTGCTCGACATTGTAGGCCCGCGAAATCCCGTCCGCGATCACGCGCATCTGCGCCTCGATATCGGCGCTGACGGCGGGGCTGAAGCTGCGGGCATCGCCGAGGATGCGCGCTTCCCCCGGCAAGGCGTTGCGCGTTCCGTCGGTGATCAGCTCCGTCACCGAGACGACGGCGATATCCGTCGGGCTCAGGCGGCGCGAAACGATGGTCTGCAGGCTCGTGACGAGGGCGCAGGCGGCGACGAGCGTCTCATTGCCGGCATGGGGACGCGCGGCGTGGCCGCCGACGCCGCGCAGGACGATCTCGAAATTATCCTCCGCCGACATGATCGCGCCGGGGCGGGTCTGGAAGCGGCCGACGCCCAGGCCCGGCGCATTGTGCAGCCCGTAGATCTCCGTGAAGGGAAAGCGTTCCATCACGCCGTCATCGAGCATGGCCAGGGCTCCGCGCCCCCATTCCTCGGCCGGCTGGAAGATGAAGCGCACCGTGCCGTCGAAGCCACCTTCGCCCGCCAGCAGCTTCGCGGCGCCGAGCAGCATCGCGGTATGGCCGTCATGGCCGCAGGCATGCATGACGCCGGGATTGCGCGAGCGATACGGTGCCTCGCTTTGCTCGGGGATGCGCAAGGCGTCCATATCGGCCCGGAGCGCGATCGCCCGGTTGCCGCTTCCGCGCTTCAGGGTTCCGACGACCCCCGTGCCGCCGACGCCGGCAACGACCTCGTCGAGGCCGAACTCGCGCAGTTTGGCGGCGACGAAGGCGCCGGTGCGCTGCTCCTCGAAACCGAATTCCGGGTGAGCGTGCAGGTCGCGCCGCCAGGCGGTCATCTCCTGCACCAGATGGTCGAGATCGATCGTCACGGCTTGTCCCTCGCTCCAGGCGGTGCGCTTCGGTCGCGCGCCGGGACGATAGCCCAGCGCCCGCGAGAGAGGCGCTGCAATTGCCCCTTCGATCTGCAAGGTTTTTTCTCGGCCGGTTATGGTTGCAAGGGCGCCTCCGGCCGCTCATCCATCCGGTGGACGATCCGGTCGATCAGCCCCCATTCCAGCCCCTCCTCCGCGGTCATGAAGCGGTCGCGGTCGAGCGTGCGCTCCACCTCCTCGTAGCTGCGCCCGCAATGCTCGGCATAGAGGCGCGTGAGGCGGCGCTTGGTCTGCTGGATCTCCTCGGCATGGATCAGGAAATCCGAGGCCTGCCCCTGGAAACCACCGAGCGGCTGGTGGACATGCAGGCTGGCATTGGGCAAGGCGGCGCGCTCGCCGGGCTCGCCCGCCATCAGCAGGAAGGAGCCCATCGAGCGGGCCGTGCCCATGCACAGCGTATGCACGGGCGCGCGGATGTAGCGCATCGTGTCGTACATCGCGAAGCCGCTGGTCACGACGCCGCCCGGCGAGTTGATGTAGAGATGGATCGGCCGCTTCGGGTTTTCCGCCTCCAGGAACAGGAGCTGCGCGCAGACTAGCGCGCTCATGGCGTCGTTGACCTCGCCGTTGACGAAGACGATCCGCTCGCGCAGCAGCCGGGAATAGATGTCGAAAGAGCGCTCCCCGCGGCTCGATTGCTCGACGACCATAGGGACGAGTTGCATCGCTTCGCGCATCGGCGAACTCCAAAGGCTCGAAGTTGGATCGGAGGGTGGCGGGCGTCAGGCCGCGCGCAGCATCGGCGGCGCGTTGCCGTTGGCCGCCCGCGGGATCTGGCGGGTGCCGCGATCCGCAAGCTCGTGGATCACATGCAGGCGGGTTCCGCCGGCCGCGTCGAAGGCGACCCGGAACGTGACGACGCTTTCCAGGAAGGGCGGCTCGTCCTCGCGCATGCGATAGGAGATCGCCTCCCCCGGCGCGAGCACGGTCGGCTGCGGATCGGCCAGCGCCGCGCCCGGAAGCCAGGCTTCCCGGAGGGCCGGAATGCTGATCGCGCGCCAGACCTTCTCCGGCGGCTCGTCGAGCCGATATTCCAGGACGAGAGCGCCGGAGGGCCCTTCCAGATCATCTGCGCTCATTGGTCCATCTCCTTGAGCAAGCCCTTGAGAGCCTCGATGCGCTGCGGCCAGTAGGCGCGATACTTCGCCAGCCATTGCGCGATCAGCGCAAGACCCTCGGGATCGACCTCGTAATTGACGAAGCGGCCCTGCCGCTCCTCGCGAACGAGCCCGGCACCGCGCAGGACCGAAAGATGCTGCGACATCGCCGGCTGGCTGATGGCGATGCCCTCGCGCAAGGCGCTGGCGTTCATGCCGCCCGCCGCCAGCTTCTCGAAGATCGCGCGCCGCGTCGGGTCGGCCAGCGCCTTGAAGATCTCGTTCTCGATCATGCCATCACATAAGCACGTACTTATATGATTCGCAACGGGTCATGGAGAACGCCCGCGCCGAAAGCCCCGTCCAGGCTCGGCCTGCGGGGTTTTCCGTCTGGCTCCCGAGGGGATGCGCGGGGTCCGGGCGGCGCGCGATCCTGAGCCGCGTGCCGAATGTCGATGTCGAATGTCGAAGTCGATGCGGCGCCGACCGGCCCCGCCCGAACCCCGCGCGCGGTTCTCTTGATGGCTCCCGCCCGCCTCAAGCGCTCACCGGGCCTGCCTGTTCGGCCCGGCGGCGAGGGGAACCTCCGGGCTCGGCCATCCGCATGATGGCGCAAGCCCGAACACCGCATCCCGCCCGGCCGCACGATGCCTCGCGACAGCCCCCTTGGTCGGGCGGGATGGCTGGGAGGATAGGCGTGAGCTAGGCGGCGGGGATAAGTTCGGGCGGCCTGTAGATGGCGGCTGTTCGGCTATCGGTGGTTGCGGACGGACCTGAATTCTTTCAGTTCGTGCCCCTTCCAACTCCGCCTGTGACATGCACGATCATGCAGGAACACACTAGCTAGGCGATGACTTAATGATCAGGCTGTTCAGCGCGCTTGCCGTTTGGTTCCTGCTGGCAAAGCCCGTCGCAGTCCAGACGCTGGATGCCGCCGATCCGTTTCGCGTTCTGCATGCAAAATTCATCACAGTTACAACGCATCTCGGCGATGGTCGGATCAAAGACCAGAAAGGCGTGCGCTTCGTCATTCAATCAGATTGGGAACATTCCGAGGCTGACAGGACGGCCTTTGTCGATTTGATCATCGCCGATCCGAGCAAATTCACGAGCGACACCGTCATCATCAAGCTAATGTCGGACGCCGATATGCTATTGCTGGTGGCTGACTTTTACAAAAGCAGTCGAGACGGTACCGTCCAGAAGCTCATGTATTTCAAGGACACCAGAAGGCATGGGTGGGAGCGTCTAATCCTGGATCAGAAAGCTGACTAGCCGACACCAACCGCCCCTACCCCGCCATCGCCGCCTTCACACCGTCGATCACGAACTGCACGGCCAGCGCCGCGAGGATCACGCCGAGCAGGCGCGTCAGCACGACATTGCCGGTGATGCCGAGCAGCTTCGAGATCGAACTGGCCGCGAGGAACACCGCCAGACAGCACAGAATCACCAGCCCGCAGATCACCGCCAGGGTAATCAGCAGCACCGCGTCGCCATGAGCCCGGCCCGCCAGCAGGATCGTCGCGGTGAGCGCGCCCGGCCCGGCCATCAGCGGGATCGCCAGCGGGAAGGCCGCGACGTTGCGGATGTGGTCCTTGGTGATCGCCGTCTCGGCCGTCTGCTGCTTGCGCTCGGTGCGGCGCTCGAACACCATCTCGAAGGCGATCCAGAACAGCAGCAAACCGCCGGCGATGCGGAAGGCCGGCAGCGACACGCCGAGCGCCTTGAGCACGACGTCCCCCGCCACGCCGAAGAAGCCGATGATGCAGAAGGCGATGATCGAGGCGCGCACCGCCACCTGGCGCCGCTCCGCCGCCGACATGCCGCGCGTCAGCGACAGGAAGATCGGGGCGAGACCCGGCGGATCGAGCGTCACCAGCATGGTGACGAGCGCGGCGGTGGCGAATTCGGTGAACATGGCGGCGACTTGACCACGAGTTTCGGCCCGCGTCATCCGTGAACAAAGGCGGGATTGTGGCAGGTCGCGCCAGACGCCCGAAAAACAAGCCATAACAATATGAAATCATTCATGAAATTTTTGCTTGGACAGCGTCGGCTTTTGCTGGCGCCAAGGCGCGGAATCGGGTAGCCAGAAGCCTGAAAACGACTGGAAATCGGGATATTCCCTCTTGAGCGACGACAACGACGACAAGCGCGACGACGCCCCGGGTTTCGGCGGCGACATCAAGCCGATCGCGATCACCGACGAGATGAAGAAGAGCTATCTCGATTACGCCATGAGCGTGATCGTGAGCCGCGCTCTGCCCGATGTCCGCGACGGCCTGAAGCCCGTTCATCGCCGCATCCTGTTCTCGATGCACGAGAACAAGAACCTGCCGGACCGCCCCTACACCAAATGCGCCCGCATCGTCGGCGACACGATGGGTAAATACCATCCGCACGGCAACCTCGCGGTCTATGACGCGCTGGTGCGCATGGCGCAGGACTTCTCGCTGCGCCTGCCGCTGATCGACGGCCAGGGCAATTTCGGCTCGATGGACGGCGACAGCCCGGCCGCCGACCGTTACACCGAGGCGCGCCTCGACAAGGCGGCGATGCCGCTGCTGGAAGACCTCGACCTCGACACCGTCAGCTTCCAGCCGAACTATGACGGCAAGGAACATGAGCCGACCGTCCTGCCGGCGCGCTATCCCAACCTGCTCGTCAACGGCGCCGGCGGCATCGCGGTCGGCATGGCGACCAACATCCCGCCGCATAACCTCGGCGAGGTCATCGATGCCTGCGTCGCCTATATCAACGACCCCGAGATCTCGATCGACGACCTGATCGAGATCGTTCCCGGCCCGGACTTCCCGACCGGCGCCTCGATCATGGGCCGCAGCGGCATCCATTCCGCCTACCACACCGGTCGCGGCTCGATCGTGATGCGCTCGAAGACGCATATCGAGGAGCTGCGCAAGGAGCGCGAGGCGATCATCGTCACCGAGATTCCCTATCAGGTGAACAAGGCGACGATGGTCGAGAAGATCGCCGATCTCGTGCGCGAGAAGCGCATCGAGGGCATCTCGGACCTGCGCGACGAGTCGAGCCGCGAGGGCGTGCGCGTCGTCATCGAGGTCAAGCGCGACGCCGTCGCCGACGTCGTGCTGAACCAGCTCTACCGCTTCACCCCGCTGCAGACCTCCTTCGGCGCCAATATGGTGGCGCTGAACGGTGGCCGCCCGGAGGTGCTCAACCTCAAGGACTTCATCTCGGCCTTCGTCGAGTTCCGCGAGGAGGTCGTCTCCCGGCGCACGCGCTTCCTGCTCAACAAGGCCCGCGAGCGTGCCCATGTGCTCTGCGGCCTCGCCACCGCCGTCGCGAACATCGACGAGGTCATCCGCCTGATCCGCACCGCGCCGACCCCGGCCGCGGCGCATGAATCGCTGATGGCGCGCGACTGGCCGGCCGAAGACATCGCCCCGCTGATCGCGCTGGTCGACGATCCCCGCCACCCGATGAACCCGGATGGCACCTATCGCCTCTCCGATGCGCAGGCCAAGGCGATCCTCGAATTGCGCCTCGCCCGCCTGACCGCTCTGGGCCGCGACGAGATCGGCGACGAGCTGGAAAAGCTCGCCAAGGAGATCGCGGATTATCTCGACATCCTGCGCTCGCGCGCCCGCATCCAGGAGATCGTCAAAACCGAGCTCGCCGAGGTGAGGGCCGCCTTCGCCACGCCGCGGCGCACCACCATCGAGGATTGGGGCTCCGACCTCGACGACGAGGACCTGATCGCCCGCGAGGACATGGTCGTCACCGTCTCGCATGGCGGCTACATCAAGCGCGTGCCGCTTTCGACCTACCGGGCGCAGCGGCGCGGCGGCAAGGGCCGCTCCGGCATGGCGACCAAGGACGAGGATTTCGTCGCGCGGCTGTTCGTGGCCAACACGCATACGCCGGTGCTGTTCTTCTCCTCCGAAGGCCAGGTCTACAAGGAGAAGGTCTGGCGGCTGCCGCTCTCGGCGCCGAACGCCCGCGGCAAGGCGCTGGTCAACATGCTGCCGATCGAGGCCGGCGAGCGCATCACCACGATCATGCCGCTGCCGGAGGACGAGGCGAGCTGGGAGACGCTCGATGTGATGTTCGCCACCGCCTCGGGCGGGGTGCGCCGCAACAAGCTCTCCGACTTCGTCAACGTCAATCGCGCCGGCAAGATCGCGATGAAGCTCGACGAGGGCGACCACATCGTCGACGTGCAGATCTGCACCGAGAACGACGACGTGCTGCTGACCACGGCCAACGGCCAGTGCATCCGCTTCGCGGTGCCGGAGGTGCGCGTCTTCAAGGGCCGCGACTCGACCGGCGTGCGCGGCATCAACCTGGCCAAGGACGACGAGGTCATCTCGCTGGCGATCCTGCGCCATCTCGACGCCACGCCGGACGAGCGCGCCGCCTATCTCAAGCGCGCCGCGGCCAACCGCCGTGCCCTCAACGGGGAAGCCGACGAGGCGACGGAGGCCGTTCCGGTGGCCGAGGCCGATGCCGAGGAGAGCGCCTCGGGCGATATCGAGCTCGGGCAGGAGAAATACGCCGCCATGGGCGCGGCCGAGCAGTTCATCCTGACGATCTCGGAGAGGGGCTACGGCAAGCGCACCTCCTCCTTCGAGTACCGGGTGACCGGGCGCGGCGGCAAGGGCATCGTCGCCATGGTCGTCAACGACCGCAACGGCAAGCTCGTCGCCTCCTTCCCGGCGGTGGACTCAGACCAGCTCATGCTCGTCACCGATGGCGGCCAGCTGATCCGCGTGCCGGTCGATGCCGGCCCGGACAACCGCATCCGCATCGCCGGCCGTTCGACGCAGGGCGTGACGGTGTTCAACACCGCCAAGGACGAGAAGGTCGTCTCGGTCGAGTGCATCAACGACGATGGCGAGAGCGAAGGCGACGAGGAAACCGGTGACGAAGCGCCGGGCGCGGAGCCGACGGAAGGCTGAGAGATCAGCCTTCTATGGAAACATCTGCAAGTGCTGTCTGATGTTTCCATCTCTCGCGCATGTTATCCCGGGCGACCGAAGGGAGACCCGGGAGCCATGCCCGAACGTTCTTCGGCACCGCTCCGGCATGGATCCGGGATCGGCGCGGCTGCGCCGCTTGCCCGGGATGACGCGCCCCCGCCGGCAGCTCCATACCGAGCAGAGCCGCGAACGCGTTTGACTCGCCGAGCGCCCCGCGCTCCCATCCCTGGATGAAAGCCCGTTCCGTCCCCGTGCGCACGCCTGCCATCACGCCGGACATCATGCTGCGCGCCTATGCGGCCGGCATCTTCCCGATGGCCGAGACCGCCGACGATCCGGGCCTGTTCTGGGTCGAGCCGGAATGGCGTGGCGTCATCCCGCTCGACGGCTTCCACCTCTCCGCGCGGCTGGCGCGCACCGTGCGCTCCGACCGCTTCGAGATCCGCGTCGACAGCGATTTCGCGGCGGTGATCGCCGCCTGCGCCGAGGCATTGCCGGACCGGCCGGAGACCTGGATCAACGGGCGCATCCGCGAGATCTTCGGCGCGCTCTTCTCCCTCGGTCATGCCCACACGGTCGAATGCTGGCGCGAGGGCCGGCTCGTCGGCGGGCTTTACGGGCTGTCGATCGGTGCCGCCTTCTTCGGCGAGAGCATGTTCCACCGCGAGACCGACGCCTCCAAGGTGGCGCTCGTCCATCTCGTCGCGCGGCTGCGCCATGGCGGCTACCGCTTGCTCGACACCCAGTTCCAGACCGGCCACCTCGCCCAGTTCGGCACCATCGAGATTCCGCGGGATGCCTATCGGCTCAGGCTCGAGGAGGCCTTGCAGCAGCGCGGCAACTGGTTCGCCTGGCCGGCTGCGGCGCAGATCAGGGGAGCGGACGCGCTGGCCGTGCTGCGCGGCTGATCAGTCCGGCCGGCGCGGATCGAGCCGCTCCGCCAGCCAGACGATGACGATGGCGACGCTGACGCCCCAGCCGACCTCGAAGACGCGGGACAGCATCATCACCTGCGCGGTCGTGCCGGGATGCGGAACGAGCAGGATGATGGTGGCCGTGATGCCGGCGAGGCGTGCCGCCGTCGCGACATTGAGCAGCCAGGCCGCCAGCACCGAAAGCCCGGCCGCAATGGCATAGCTGACGATGTGCTGCCCGGTCGTGAGGACCACCGCGACGCCGATCACGCCACCGATGGCCGCGCCGACGAACTGGTCGCGGGCTGTCGTGCGCGTCGCGCCGAATTCGCTCTGGACGACAGCCATGGCGGTGATCGCGGCCCAGAAGCCTTCGCGCAGCCCCAGCGCCTGCGTCGGCAGATAGGCGGCGAGCGCCCCGACCGTCGACATCAGCGCGTGCTCGAGACCGTCCGCGAGGCGCCGCCTGACCGGGAGGCGCTTGCGCAGCTCGGCCAGATATCCGCGCAGGCGCCGGATGCGCCTGCTCTCGCGCCCCGCTCCCTTGTCGGCAGGCGCGGGCTCCACGGCTCAGCCGCCGCCGGTGGGATCGCGGCCGGGGACGGGATTGGTCGGGAAGAAGCGCTGGCTCGGCCGCTGCGGCTGCACGGGCACGCCGCGCGGCGGCTCGACATCGATGCGGCCGCCGCCCGGCGGCGGCTGGTTGACGTCGCGCGGCGGGGTCGTGCGCGGCTTGCGCTGGTCGTCCGTCGGCGGAGGCGGCTCGGGCTCCTTCGGATCGACGATCACCTCGGTCCCGCCTTTACAGTCCGTCAGCCACACGTCGTAGATCGCGTGCTCGACGCCGTGCAGGCCGGGGCTGTCGGCGAACATCCAGCCGGAGAAGATGCGGCGGTATTCGTTGTTGAAGGTGACTTCGTCGACCTCGACGAAGGCATCGGTGCGCGGCGCCTCGGTCGGCGGGCGCGTCCAGCAGACGCGCGGCGTGATCTGGAGGGCGCCGAACTGCACCGTCTCGTTGATCGAGACCTCGAAGGAGATGATGCGGCCGGTGATCTTGTCGAGGCCGGCGAAAATCGCCGTCGGGTTCTTGATGCGGTCGGCCAGCGCCGGGCCGGCGGCAACCGTCATCGTCAGAGCGCTCGCGGCGAGACCAGCCAGAATCGGGAAACGGGACAAGGACGGCATGCTGGCGCGAATCTCTCCGGCATCGCGGACATGGCGCGACGAGGCGCAGTAACACGGCGAAGGCAGCGGAAAAAGGGCGTTGCATCGGAAACCGCGCCGCCGCCCCACGCCGCCGCGCAGAAGAACCATCATGCGCGCCGGGAAGGAAGCATGCGCCCATCAAAAAGGCCGCCCCGGCAGGAGCGGCCCGATAGCGGGAGCCTCAGCGCCTCAGCGACCCGGCGTCCAGGCCTCGTAATCCCCGGTCGCGGCCGGGCGCTCGCCCTCGGCCAGCGTCGAGCCCTGGGGCCGATAGGCCAGCGCCGTGCCGGTCCAGTTCTGCTGATGCGGCTCTTGCCACTCGCGCGGCTGGTAGCTCTCCTCGGAGGGAGCGACATCGACCGTGTGATGCAGCCAGCCATTCCAGCCGGCGGGGATGTTCGACGCCTCGATCGGGCCGTTATAGACCACCCAGCGGCGCTGGAAGCCGAGCGCCTTGTCCTTCACCCCACCCTTGGTGCGGTAATAGACATTGCCGAATTCGTCCTCGCCCACCCTCTCGCCGAAGCGCCAGGTGTGGAAGCGCGTGCCGATCGTCTGGCCGTTCCACCAGGTGAAGATCTGCAGCAGCCAGTTCTTCATCGTCCTCAGTCCATGCACTCGCGCGCTCGCAAATGCGTGCGCGTCTGTCGCGGACTTATGGCGGCAGCGCCCGCCCCTGTCCAGTCCGCAGCGACGTGGCCGCCCCGCGTGACAGCATCGAAGATCACGATCAGCGTCTCGCGCTGGCCCGGCTTCAGCGTCTAGCGCCTGAGCTCGAAAACGGGGGCGACGGCAGAATCGGCGCCGGCGTTCGGGATCGGTCGGTTCTTTGCAGCCCAGCCTGGACAAAGCGGTGGCGCAATCAGCGCCAGCCGACGCCTGATTCTGTCAGCCCCCGCCGGAACCACCTTGCCGGATTTTCGCCGCGATTCGGCTCGGCGACCGCCACAATCGGGCAGCCGAAATGCCCCGACTTCAAGCACTTGCGACGGTCCACGCAACCGGCATCTGCAAGACCGTTCGGACGAACGCGCATTTACGCCTCGTCAACCATGAATAGCGGGGATTTTAGGGACTGCGCTTCATGCGGCGCTGTGGCAATCTTGCCGCGCGGCGGTGATTCTTCCCGCCATTTCCAAGGCTTAGCCAGCGCCTTGAAACTTATCCCCACAACTCACACATTCATACCAGATGTCGTGTCCACAAGGATCGACCCGCACTATTCCTTGACGAGAGGGGTGCGACGGGACTAGATTTTGACTATCGCATGACGGCTGGCGGCGACGCCTCTGGAAACGGCGAGACCATAGTTTCCCAGAGTTGTCCGGGCCTGCCGCCGCATCCGCGAGAGATCGTGGAAGCGAACGGATATGCGCGGACGGCTCTGGCCGCGACCGGGCCCACAGGCGGGACGACACCGCCAGGACCCACGGGGCATCAAACCGAGTTGGCCGACATCAGGAGCCGGTGATCAACCGGCCGCGCGGGCATCCACCCGCGGCAGATCAAGGGACGAAGATCATGCGCATCGAGCGCCGCTATACCACCGCCGGACAGTCGCCCTATGCCGCGATCCCGTTCCGATCGGCCGTCAGCGAGATCAAGAACCCGGACGGCTCCGTCGTCTTCCGGCTGGAAGGCATCGAGGTCCCCGAGACCTGGTCGCAAGTGGCGAGCGACGTGCTCGCGCAGAAATATTTCCGCAAGGCCGGCGTGCCGGCGCGCCTGAAGAAGTTCGAGGAGAACGACGTTCCCTCCTTCCTCTGGCGCTCAGTCGCCGACGAGGCGGCTCTTGCCGAATTGCCCGAGGGCGAGCGCTACGGCTCCGAAATCTCCTCCAAGCAGGTCTTCGACCGTCTCGCCGGCTGCTGGACCTATTGGGGCTGGAAGGGCGGCTATTTCTCCTCCGAGGAGGATGCCGCGGCCTTCCATGACGAGCTGCGCTTCATGCTCGCGACCCAGCGCGTCGCGCCGAACTCGCCGCAATGGTTCAACACTGGCCTGCACTGGGCCTATGGCATCGACGGCCCCAGCCAGGGCCATTTCTACGTCGACTTCAAGACCGGCAAGCTGGTGAAGTCGAAGTCGAGCTACGAGCACCCGCAGCCGCATGCCTGCTTCATCCAGGGCGTGCAGGACGACCTCGTCAACGAGGGCGGCATCATGGATCTCTGGGTCCGTGAAGCCCGCCTGTTCAAGTATGGCTCCGGCACCGGCTCGAACTTCTCGATGCTGCGCGGCGAAGGCGAGAAGCTCGCCGGCGGCGGCAAGTCCTCGGGCCTGATGTCCTTCCTCAAGATCGGCGACCGTGCCGCCGGCGCGATCAAGTCGGGCGGCACCACCCGCCGCGCCGCCAAGATGGTCGTGGTCGATGCCGACCATCCCGATATCGAGGCCTATATCGACTGGAAGGTGAAGGAGGAGCAGAAGGTCGCCGCCCTCGTCACCGGCTCCAAGACCGTCAAGAAGCACATGAAGGCCGTGCTCAAGGCCTGCGTGAACTGCGAGGGCGACGCCGACTCCTGCTTCGATCCCGAGAAGAACCCGGCGCTCAAGCGCGAGATCAAGCTCGCCCGCAAGGCGCTGGTGCCGGACAACTACATCAAGCGCGTCATCCAGTTCGCCAAGCAGGGCTACAAGGACATCTCCTTCGACACCTATGACACCGACTGGGATTCCGACGCCTATCTCACCGTCTCCGGCCAGAACTCGAACAACTCGGTCTCGCTGACCGACGACTTCCTGCGCGCCGTCGAGAACGACAATGACTGGAACCTGACCGCCCGTACCACCGGCAAGGTCCACAAGACGCTGAAGGCCCGCGACCTCTGGGAGAAGATCGGCTACGCCGCCTGGGCCTCGGCCGATCCCGGCCTGCACTTCAACTCGACGATGAACGACTGGCACACCTGCCCGGCTTCCGGCCGGATCCGGGCGTCCAACCCGTGCTCCGAGTACATGTTCCTCGACGACACCGCCTGCAACCTGGCCTCGGCCAACCTGCTGCAGTTCTACGATACGCAAACCAAGAGCTTCGACGTCGCGGCCTATGAGCATCTCTGCCGGCTCTGGACCGTCGTGCTCGAAATCTCGGTGACGATGGCGCAGTTCCCGAGCCGCGAGATCGCCGAACTCTCCTACGAGTACCGCACGCTCGGCCTCGGCTACGCCAATATCGGCGGCCTGCTGATGACCATGGGCCTCGGCTACGACAGCGACGAGGGCCGTGCGCTGG
Source organism: Allobosea sp. OAE752 (assembly GCF_050433265.1). Taxonomy (NCBI): domain Bacteria; kingdom Pseudomonadati; phylum Pseudomonadota; class Alphaproteobacteria; order Hyphomicrobiales; family Alloboseaceae; genus Allobosea; species Allobosea sp. OAE752. The sequence goes on along the minus strand of NZ_JBNPXO010000008.1, from coordinate 44,893 downwards.
CCGGTGCGCTGACCGCGATCATGACCGGCGTCGCCTATGCGACCTCGGCCGAGATGGCCGGCGAGCTCGGCCCCTTCCCCGGCTACAAGAAGAACGCCAGCCACATGCTGCGCGTCATCCGCAATCACCGCACCGCGGCCCACGGCCTCGCCGACGGCTATGAGGGCCTGAGCGTCACTCCCGTCCCGCTCGACCATGCGACGCTGGCCCGTCTCGGCGGCTCGGCCGTCACCATGGCGGAGCGCTCGCGCATCGTCTGGGACGAGGCGCTGGAGCAGGGCAAGCGCTACGGCTACCGCAATGCCCAGGCGACCGTGATCGCACCGACCGGCACGATCGGCCTCGTCATGGATTGCGACACCACCGGCATCGAGCCCGATTTCGCGCTGGTGAAGTTCAAGAAGCTCGCCGGCGGCGGCTACTTCAAGATCATCAACCGCGCCGTTCCGGATGCGCTCCGTGCGCTCGGCTACCGCGAGGCCGATATCGCCGAGATCGAGGCCTATGCTGTCGGCCACGGCTCGATGAAGCAGGCGCCGGGCGTCAACCCCTCGACGCTGCGCAGCAAGGGCTTCACCGACGAGAAGATCGAGGCGGTCGAGAAGGGCTTGAAGAGCGCCTTCGACATCAAGTTCGTCTTCAACAAGTGGACGCTGGGCGAGGATTTCCTCACCGGCACGCTCAAGGTCCCGGCCGAGAAGCTGAACGACATGTCGTTCGAGCTCCTGCCCTTCCTCGGCTTCACCAAGGCCGAGATCGAGGCCGCCAACGTCCATGTCTGCGGCGCGATGACCTTGGAAGGCGCCCCGCATCTCAAGACCGAGCACTACAACGTCTTCGATTGCGCCAACCCCTGCGGGCGCATCGGCAAGCGCTATCTCTCGGTCGAGAGCCATATCCGCATGATGGCGGCGGCCCAGCCCTTCATCTCGGGCGCGATCTCCAAGACCATCAACATGCCGAACGAGGCCACGGTCGAGGACTGCAAGAGCGCCTATATGCTCTCGTGGAAGCTGGCGCTGAAGGCGAACGCCCTCTACCGCGACGGTTCCAAGCTCTCGCAGCCGCTGAACTCGGCGCTGATCTCGGACGATGACGACGAGGCCGATGACGCCGTCGAGACGCTGGTCGCGGCGCCGATGGCGGCGCGCGCCACCCAGATCTCGGAGAAGATCGTCGAGCGCATCGTCGAGCGGATCGAGCGCAAGCGCGAGCGCGAGAAGCTGCCCGACCGCCGCACCGGCTACATCCAGAAGGCCACCGTCGGCGGCCACAAGGTCTATGTCCATACCGGCGAGTATTCGGACGGGCGCCTCGGCGAGATCTTCATCGACATGCACAAGGAGGGCGCGGCCTTCCGGGCGATGATGAACAACTTCGCCATCGCGGTCTCGCTCGGCCTGCAATACGGCGTGCCGCTGGAGGAGTATGTCGAGGCCTTCACCTTCACCCGCTTCGAGCCCTCGGGCTTCGTCGCCGGCAACCAGTCGATCAAGAACGCGACCTCGATCCTCGACTATGTCTTCCGGGAGCTGGCGATCTCCTATCTCGGCCGCAACGACCTCGCCCATGTCGACCCGAGCGAGATCGGCCATGACGTGATGGGCGGCGGCGTCGGCCAGGACAAGGCGCCGGACGCGGCTCCGATCACCTCGACTCCCCTCGCCTCGACCGGCTTCCGCCGCGGCAAGCCGATGAACCTGCTCGCCATCCAGGGCGGCGGCCAGGGAAGCCATGCTGCGAACGACGCGGTCGCCCGCTCGGTTGCCTCCACGACCGGCCTCGCCACCGCCGGCGCCACGGCTCTGAAGGAGGAGCCGGAAACCTATGGCGAGGCGGAAATGGCCAAGCTCGGCTTCGCCGCTCCGGCAGCCCAGCCGACGGCCTCCGAGCGGCGCGCCGAAGCGATCATGAAGGGCTATGTCGGCGACTCGTGCGGCGAATGCGGCAACTTCACCCTGGTCCGCAACGGCACCTGCCTGAAGTGCAACACGTGCGGGAGCACGACCGGCTGTAGCTAGTTACTCCGTGTATTGATTATTGAAATGAGGGGCGAAATTCTGCCCAATCGGACATGAACTTCCGCAAATCCCGTCTCGGCCAGTGGCTCCTGCCCGAAGCCGAGACGGGTGGCTAACGAAGAGTAGGAACCACGAAATCGCCCAGAAGGGGTTGGATCAGGAGGCCAGAATGGCGAGGAATACGGGTGAAGGCTTTCGTCGTGGAGCGGTCAGCGGCAGGACGCAGTTCCAGCGTCCCGATGGTCACTGGCAGAAGCGCGACGAGCACACCGGCCACGTGATGGCCGTGAAGCATTCGGACGGCCCCTACAAGGGCATCGCCAAGGAGCCCGACGGGCGTGACACCCGCAAGTCGCCCGAGGGCTGGGACAAATAGGGCCCACGCGCTTCGCTTGCGCGCAGATACCCTTGAAAAAGTCGGCGTTGCCGCGGGTATGAAGGCCTGATTTAGCCTTCTTGGGCGAAGGACGGCGTGATGATGGGCGAATAGCGCGTAGCGCAGGAGGCGCTTTTCTACGTGTTCAGCCTTGAGCGCCACGTCCCAGCTGATCACCGGTCCGCGCGATAGACCGCTTTGTCGATTTCTCAGAATCCGCCAGGAGGTGATGCTAAGTGTGCGCCGGAAAGCAGACTTTTCGCGGCAGCGTGCGCGTCGATCCGACGGAGCAGCAAGGGTGTGATGTTCTTGGACGAAGCCACGCATCCGATGGTGCACAGGCACGGCCAGGATGCGGCCACCGCGATCGAGATGCCGCCGTCCTCGCCTGCCGGCCTGCGGCATCATCGGCCGTCGCGCAGGCGCTCGACGCCCAAGAGGCGGAGCAGCGACCTAGGACGGCATGGATCGTCGAGACCGTGCATAAGCTTGCGAAGAAGCGCTGGGCGCACCTTTCGCCGTGGGCGTAAGAAACCAGTCTCTACGGCTGGCACCGGCGCGAGCTGTCGAGCAGAGGGCCGAAAGCAAACCGGCTATGACGGCACCGAGGCCTTGACGCAGCGGGCGCAGGGCATTGTGCTCAGCTTGATCAGCGTCCTTCAATGCGGAAGCGGTTTACTTACTGTATGCATGATTGAATTCGGAGTGGCGCGATCCCTGGGGTGATAAGGCATTGGATATCGTCTCGCCCGCGCGGCGCTCAGAAATCATGGGACGCATTTCCAGCACGGGCACCAAGCCTGAACTGACCGTTAGGAAGATAGCCCATTCGATGGGCTTCCGTTTTCGCCTACATCGCCAGGATTTGCCGGGAAAGCCTGATCTCGTGTTTCCGGGCCGAAAGCTTGCATTGTTCGTGCATGGTTGCTTCTGGCACCGGCATGAAGGCTGCCGCTTTGCATACAGCCCTAAATCTAATATTGCATTCTGGCAGACAAAATTTAACAACAACATCGTGCGTGATGCGCGGGCAGAACGTGAGCTTGAGCGGCTAGGCTGGCGGGTCGCAGTCATATGGGAATGCGAAACGAAAGATTTTGATGGTCTTCGCCTGAAGCTCAGGGACATCCTTGAGTGACCATGGCCGCTGATTCGATCCGCATACGACGTGATAAGCTCGCCCGCCTGCAGGCAGGCGGCAAAGCGCGCACGCTCGAAATCTGCTCGGGGTGCGGAGGCCTGTCGCTTGGCCTCATGGCCGCCGGCTTCGAGTTGTCAGCGCATATCGAAATGGATCCCGAAGCCGCTGAAAGCTACGCGATCAACTTCCGCGGGGATCATGCCCTCGACAGCGCATGGGCCCGGCCGCGCGATATGGAAAGATCAACCGCAGCGCAACTCGTGTCCGAGCTGGGACTCGCCACGTCAGCCGCCGACTCCTTCGACGTGCTGGCCGCCGGCCTTCCCTGTCAGGCCTTCGCCAGGATCGGGCGATCCAAGCTCCGGTCTGTCGCGGGTGAAGAAGACGCCTTCCAGCGCGATCCGCGTGCATCGCTCTACAGGCGCTTCCTGCAGTTCGTCGAAGATACGCAGCCGCTGGCGATCATCATAGAGAACGTCCCCGACATCCTGAACTTCGGCGGTCACAATGTGCCTGAGGAGATCAGCGAAACACTTGAACAACGGGGCTACCGGGTCGGCTACACCATCCTGAACGCGGCGTATTTCGGGGTGCCGCAGGTCCGGGAGCGCTTGTTCATCGTGGCGCTCGCGAACGTGCTCGATGAGACGCCAAGGTTTCCGACACCTACCCACTTCCTCAACCTGCCCAAGGGCTATGAGGGATCGCGGCGCGTCGCCCTCAAGCATGTCGACCATGACTGCCGCTTCTTCCACCCAATCCCGACCCCGGACCGCCGGCTGACAGATGCCGTTGGCGCCGCGGAGGCGCTCGGCGATCTTCCCCGCATCAGTGAGCATGCGAATAATCCGTCGGTCATCCGTAAGCGCCGCCTTACTGACCTTATACCCTATCGTGAAACCTCATCAGCGCTGCCAGCCTATGCGTCCGCAATGCGGAACTGGCCCGGCTTCGAGACGACAGATGCCACCGACGGCCATCTGGTTCGGCTGACGCCCAGGGACTTCCCGATCTTCTATCGCATGCGGTCAGGCGACGACTATCCGATGGCCCGTGCGATCGCCGAGAAGATGTTCGCCGATGCGCTGGAGGCCCACGGCCTCTCGCGCGCCCGGAAGGACTCGAAGGCCTGGTGCGAGCTGCGCGCCAGCATCGTGCCACCCTATGATCCGGACAAGTTTCCGAACAAGTGGTGGAAGCTCGATCCACGCAAACCTTCGCGCACGCTTACTGCACACATGGGCAAGGACACCTACTCGCATATTCACTACGACAGCGCCCAGCGGCGCACCGTCTCGGTGCGAGAGGCTGCACGCCTGCAGTCGTTCCCTGACGGCTTCCGTTTCGCTGGCGCGATGAATGCCGCCTTCCGCCAGATCGGGAACGCGGTCCCCCCTCTTCTCGGCCTCGCTGTCGCACAGGTTGTCATGGCTCAGCTCCAGCAGGCGGGATCCAGAAAAAAGGAAACGAAACGGCGGGCGGCCTGAGCATGTCCGAGCGCACCGTCGATATTGCTCCGAGACCGGCGGCGCTCATCTCTTCCCTTCGAGGCCTCGGCTATTCGCCGGAAGCCGCGCTCTCGGATCTGATCGACAACAGCATCACCGCAGGTGCCCGGACCATCGAACTGGACATCCAGTGGAATGACGGCCGCCCCTCGGCAGCCGTTCTCGATGACGGTTCCGGCATGAGCGAGGAACGTCTGGCCGAAGCGCTGCGCCTTGGCGGAAGAGGTCCAGATTGCGAGCGTCAGTCATCGGATCTTGGCCGTTTCGGAATGGGCATGAAGACCGCGTCGCTCTCCCAGTCGTCCCGAATGACCGTAGTCACGCGATCAGAGGGCGCCGACCACATAATGACGCTTGATGTCGCCGTCATGGATGAGCGCGGCTGGGTTGCCCTCATCCCGGACCACCTGCCCGATCATAAGTTCGTATCGACTCTGACGGCCCGGGACAGCGGCACGCTCATTCTCTGGGAAGACATCGACGAGCTCAGCGGCCTTTTCGGTCTTCAGAAGGACGCTTTCTTCCTGCGGCTCGACGATATCCGGGCTCATCTCGGGATGATCTTTCATCGCTTTATCAACGGTGATGCGACCAGGATCGCGATCATCCTCAACGGTCGTCCCGTCAAGGCGTGGGACCCGTTTCAAACTACGCATCCCGCAACCCGGGAAATGCCGTCTCAGCGTGTCCGGCACTCGGGCTCCTTCTTCACCGTAAAGCCGTACGTCCTCCCCCACCGTGATCGCTTCACGAATGAAGCCGAGTACCTAGCGGCCGGCGGACCCGGAGGCTGGGGAGCACGGCAGGGTTTCTACGTCTATCGGGGCAGCCGCCTTCTCGTGGCAGGCAGTTGGCTTGGTCTAGGTGGCTCTCGTACCTGGACGCGCGATGAAACCAGCCGGCTGGCACGCATCGAGATCGATCTTCCGACCAACATGGATCGGGACTGGCGCATCGATGTCCGCAAATCGCAGGCTCGGCCGCCCGGAGCCGTACGCGGCCGGCTCACAGCTATCGCGGCACGCTGCCGGGATGAAGCCCGGGAAGTGTTCGCCTTTCGCGGCAAAGGTCCTCGCACGCGTGGCTCTCCGCATGCTCCCCCGGCCATCTGGATCGCGAGTCCGGGGCCACAAGGAAACCGTTATCGGATCAATCGCGACCATCCGGTGATCATGGCCTGCCGCGAAGCTGCTCCAGGTCTGCGGCCGTTGAATGCGGTCCTCTCGCTCATCGAACGCACCGTACCGGTCGAGCGCATCTGGCTCGACGTGTCGAAGAACGAGGGAGCGGAGATGCCGATGCTTGGAGCCGAAGAGATAAAACAACTCTCGGATCAGCTGGCGGAACTTGGCCGAACCCTCCCTTCCACGCTGACTTTGGAGCAGCGGGTCGACACAATTCTACTCAATCTCCCCGGAGATCTCAGCGCCCTGAGGAAAGAACTCACACGAAAACTCGGGGATCAACCGTGACGGACATCGCTGCCGACCTTTCACACACAGCCAGACGCAGCCTCCTGTCGCGGAAAAATGCGGGCGAGACGATTACGGAAGATGTGATCCAGCAGGCGCTGCAGCTACTCGCACCTGCATATTCCACACTGAGCCAGAACTTGGTCAGCCCGGAGGACATCGACGCAGCGGCACGCCTGCTGCTGACGATATTCGTCACCGAGCAGGGCCCCGCGCTGGTTCTTCAGGACAAGGATTCAGACAGGCCGGCGCAATGGTATGTCGGTGCGCGGCGTCAGCCCGGCCCGTTCATGCAGCGCTATCTGAAGAAACTGGAAGAGGACGGCTGGGCCGAAGATTCCATCATCGAACTGATCCAGAGCACTGCCCGGATCGTCGAATCCATGGAAGATCCCTCCAGGCCGGGCACCTGGGACTGGCGCGGGCTCGTGGTAGGCGACGTCCAGTCCGGAAAGACGGCCAGCTACGCGGGCGTCGTCAACCGTGCTGCCGACGCCGGCTACCGCATCATCATCATTCTGGCGGGCATGCACAACATTCTGCGCCTGCAGACCCAGAAGCGGTTCGACCAGGATTTCCTCGGTCGCGACACGAATCCGGAATCGAAGGACCCCTATGGGCCGATCGGCGTCGGCGAGTTCAACCCCGGTCTGAACGTCGACAGTCTCACGACGGCCACGCTTAAAGGCGACTTCAGCCAAGTGAAAGCCGATCAGGCAAATTTCTCGCCAATCGACCAACCCTTCGTCATCGTTGTCAAGAAGAACGCCAAGGTCCTGGAGAATCTTAACAAGTGGATCGGACGACGTTCGGCGCCCACACGTGCGGCGCCTGCCCTGATCATCGATGACGAGGCTGATCAGGCGTCAGTGGACACCAAGGAACAGGCTCTTCTTCTCGATGGTACGTTCGATGAAGAATACGAACCCAAGCGGGTGAACGGAGAAATCCGGAAACTGCTGCTGAAATTCGATCGCCGCGTCTATGTCGGCTATACGGCGACGCCGTTCGCCAACATCTTCATTCACGATGAGCGGAAGGCCATAAATTTCGGCAAAGACCTGTTCCCCTCCGCCTTCCTCGTGTCCCTGACGCCGCCTGACGACTATTTCGGGCCTGCAGCCGTCTTCGGGACGAATGACGAGGCCGACAGCGGATTGCCCCTCATCCGGCCGCTTAAGCAGACCGAAGAAAACTGGATCCCCGAAAAGCACGACAGGCATCTTCGACCGTTCTACAACGGCAAGAACGTCATACCGCCGAGCCTGAGGGAGGCCATCGACAGCTTCCTCCTAACCTGCGCCGCCCGTGCAGCGCGCGGCCAGGATCGCAAGCACAGTTCGATGCTGATTCACGTTTCCCGCTTCGTTGACGTTCATACCAAGGTTCACAAGCAGGTTCTAAAGCATCTGGACGCTACGCGCGCCATGATCTCGAACGACGATGATCAGACACTCAGCCGCCTCAGGGACCTGTGGTATCAGGACTACATCAAGACGACCGATGATGTCGCAACGACCATCTACGGCCGGAATACGGTTCCCGTTTCCTGGGAGCAGGTCAGAGCGAAACTGGCGGACAGTTCCGATAAGATCGAAGTCATTACCGCCAATGGCAAGAGCAAGACGGACATCGACTACGATTCATTCAATGAGACCGGCCGTTCGCTCATCGCCGTCGGTGGTGACAAGCTTTCTCGCGGCTTGACGCTCGAAGGCCTGTCGATCAGCTACTTCCTCAGGACATCCCGGCAGTATGACAGTCTGCTGCAGATGGGACGCTGGTTCGGCTACCGTCGCGGTTTTGCCGATCTGTGCCGGCTTTTCACGACATCCGACATGGAAGACTGGTTCCGTTACGTCGCAACGGCCCAGAAGGAACTCCGTGCCCAGTTTTTCGACATGTCCATGCGAAGAGCCACGCCGAAGGAATTCGGCCTCAAGGTCGCCGTCCACGACGTTCTCGAAATCACTGCCGCGAACAAGCAGCGTCACACCCAGTTGCGCCAGAGCAGTTATGCCGGCGAAGGCAAGGTGCAGACGGTCATGTTCCGTGATCGCGCCAACATAGAGCGCAATGCGGACATGACGGACGACTTCATCCTCGGCCTTGGGAATGGCATCGACAATCCGCGCAGACCCGGTCCTGGCAACAGGAAGGCTCTCGGTACCCTATGGACAGGGGTGGCCGGACGTGACGTTGCCGATTTCCTCGGCAATTTGACGTTCCCACCCGAAAGCGATCAGGTCGTCGGCGACAAGCTGGCCTCCTACATCACGGAACAGCTCAAGCTGGGAGAGCTAACCGACTGGAGCGTCTACCTCGCGACAGGACGCGAGAAGGAAGTCACCATCGCCGGGCGCACTCGCAACTGCATTCTGCGTACGCCCAGGGATCCCCAGGAGGGGCAGCCCCTTCCAGGCGACCGCTTCATCATCGGGACCGCACTCAGCCCGCTTGATCAGGCCATCGATCTGACAGACACCGAGTTCGACGAGGCGCTCCAGGCGACCAACAGCGAGCGCGCGTCGCGCAGCAAGCCGCCGACCGACGTTCCTTCAGGACAGTTCATCCGCAAGGTCCGCGGCACCCGGCCGCAAAACGGCCTGCTTATCATCTATCCGATCGATCCTGACGAGGCGAAGGTCGACAGGACCGAGCGGGCCGTCATCAGCTTGGTCGTAAGCTTCCCGGACAGCCAGGCCGCCGACGACCGCGTCTACCGCATCAACAGCGTTCTTCAGCGCGAGGAAACATGAGCGACTGGTTGGACGCGCTGACTGCCGCCTGGGATGCTCTCGCTCACGAAGCTCCGAAATCGCGGGAATTCCGGAGTAGACTGGTCGCCCCCGATGCGCCCCTCGCCATCCGGGCGGGCATGCGCGCGGCAGACGGTGCGCCTTGTCTCATGCTTCCCGCAGTGCCCGTGCCTGATGCCCTATTTGAACTCGGAGGCATGCGTCTAAGCCCGATCCGGGATGATGCAGGCCCCTTCCTGGTTCTTTCCCTTGAGGACGGGACGCGACGGGATCTGTTTTCGACCATCTGTGCCGACGTCATCTCGGCGGCCGCTGCGGCAGAGACCGGCGCCGAGCTCGGTCAATTTCTGGCTAGGCTGGACGCCTGGAGGCAGTTCCTCCGCGACCGGCGCGACGGGTTTTCAAAACCCGAAACGATCGGACTCATCGGCGAGCTGCTCGTTCTCGAACGTATCCTGGCTGCAGAGAATCACGGCCTGCCGTTGTGGCAGTCTCCGAACGACGGGCTGCATGACTTTCTGCGCGGCGGGCATGCCCTCGAGGTGAAGACCGGGGTTGGCCCTTCGCCCGTCATCACGATCTCGGCCCTCGATCAGCTTGACACCGCCGGCCTCCGGGCGCTCGATCTACTCCATGTCAGACTGATCGAAGAGCCGCGCGGCCGATGCCTGCGCGACCTCATTGAGGCTGTGGCAGGCACGCTTCCCGACGACGCTGTCCGTCGCTCCTTTGAAAACGCCCTGCTCCGTCGCGGGCTCATGCCGGACGATGACGCAGCCCGATCGGCGCCACGCGTCCAGCTGCGTTCGATCGATGCCTATACCGTCTCCGATACCTTTCCCCGGCTGACCCGCGCTGCTTTGCCGGTCGCCATCACCGATGCAACCTACAAGCTTGAAGTCCGTGCCCTCACCGCATTCTCCGCAGATCTGGATCCCGTCCTTGAGGCATTCATTCAAGGAGGCCAGCCATGACCGAAGATCCGATCGCCCAGTTCTCCAAAGAGCTCGTCGACGAGGTCGAAGAGGCTGCGGAGCAGGACGACACCCCGTTCTCGCAGGAGGTATTCACCCAGCTCGTTCTGGAGCGGCTTGAGGAAGCCGGGCACCTCGAAGCAACCATCCCGCTCTATCAGGAAGGACGGGTCAAGAACGCAGCGTACCGCATCGATGGCTACGCCTTCGACGAGGACCGTCTTCGCCTGGATCTGTTCACGACCATCTATTCCGGCGTCCTGCCGTCCGCGAAGATTCCCGCCTCTGATGCGACGAAAGCGCTTGAGCGCGCGCTGCGCTTCGCCAGCGCCTGCGTCGACGGCTTGGCGTCGCAGCTTGAACCCGCAAACACGGATGCGAGCGATCTCGCCCGCCTGATCGAGACCAGAGCCGCTGAACTCACGGCGATCCGGATCGTCCTCCTGACCGACGGCATCATCGGCAACATCGCGCCGCCCACGGAATGGCGCGGCAAGCCGATCGAATACGACGGTTACGACGTCGTGCGGCTGTTCCGCGTCCTCGGTGAAGGCGAAACCCGTGCGGACATTTCCGTCGATCTCCAGGCGCTGACCGGCGGCGGCATCCCCTGCCTTCACGTGCCCGCGCAGAATGACGACTACGACGCCTATCTGGCGGTGCTGCCCGGCGACGTCCTCTCGCAGGTCTATGAGCGCTATGGCGTCCGGCTCCTTGAGCTGAACGTGCGTGCCTTCCTGGGCCTTCAGGGCCGCAAGAGCGTGAACGCGGAACTCCGGCGCACCATCGCGGAGCAGCCATCGATGTTCCTTGCCTATAACAACGGCATCGTCGCCACGGTAGACGAGCTGGACGTGGCCCAGGGGGCTACAGGAAATCTGGAAATCCGCTCCCTCAAGGGCCTGCAGATCGTCAACGGCGGCCAGACGACAGCCTCTCTGCACAGAGCTCGCCGCAAGGACAGCCTGAAGCTCGATCACGTCGCTGTGCCGGTGAAAATCATCAAGGTCGGCGGCGCCGATCTGAGCGAGATGGTCTCCTCGATCTCCCGGGCCGCCAACCGCCAAAACACGGTGCAGCTCGCGGACTTCTCCGCAAATGACCCTTTCCATCAGCAGATCGAGGAGCTGGCCAACACGACTTGGCTCGATGACGGCAAGAGCCGGTGGTTCTATGAACGCGCCCGCGGCTCGTATCTCGCCGCCGAGCAGAAGGCCGCCTATCGCAAGACGGAACACAAGACGTTCCGTCAGCAGACCCCCAAGCAGCGGCGCCTCAGCAAGCTCGACGTCGCGCGCTACCTCACCGCCTGGTCGGGGATCCCCCACAAGGTCTGCCTGGGCGGACAGAAGAACTTCCAGAGCTTCATGCAACGGCTCAAGGATGAACCGCCTCCACCGCCGGATCAGACGTGGTTCAAGCGTCTGATCGCGATCGCGGTGCTCTATCGCGCAGCCGAAAAGAAGATCAAGAGCATGAAGTTTCCGGCCTATGGCGCGCAGATCACCGCCCATGTGGTGACCGCGCTCTCGCACCGGACCGGTGGCCGCATCGACTTCGACCGGCTGTGGTCAAGGCAGGCAATCAGCGCCGAACTGGAGCAACTGATTGCAGAATGGGCGCCGCAGATCGACGTTCTTCTTCGGGAGTCAGCAGGGCAGCTTAACCCCAGCGAGTGGTTCAAGAAGCCCGACTGCTGGAAGGACATCCAGACCAGACTCCCTGCCCTCGTCGAGCCACTGCCGCCCGAACTATCCTATGTCGAGGCCGACGGCGACGTCACGATGATGCCGGCGGCAGGCAATGTCTCGGTCGTGGACTACGAACGCATCGCCCGCTGCATGCAGATCCCGAGCGCGGTCTGGTTGGAGGTCGCCGAGCGCGGACAGAAGAGCGGTGTCATCCACTGGAAGGTCGCGGGCATCTGCCGGACATTGGCCGGCTATGCCGCCGGGGGCTGGGAGAAGAAGCCGTCAGCCAAGCAGGCCAAGCCGGCTCTCGATGCGATGTCCGCAGTCGAAAAAGCTGGACTGATCAATACGGGACTGCCCGCTCAGGTCACTGACGAGGCGCTTCAGGCCTGACGTCTGCGGGAAACGTCTCCGCAAGCCAGGACGCCACCGTCTTTGCGGAGCCACGACCATTCCGGCGCAACAGCTCGACGATATCGGTCGCTGCGATGATCATGATGGGATGCTCATCCTCCTTGATCTCCTTGTAGGCCTGCAGATCCACGCAGGAGGTCGTCACCAGGACCCCGAACTGCCGGTGACGCAGGCGCGAGATCAGCCGCGACATGGCCTTGACACCGACGGCGGTCGGCGGGGTGTAGCATTTAGCCTCGAGAGCGAACTCGACCAGGATGCTGCCCGGTCCGTTGCCGACGCGCAGCTGCCCGACGGCGTCCCGGCCACCATCACGGGACGGCCGCGTCACATCGAGTTCCGCAATGTCCGGGATCATGAGGCGGGCCAGCGCAGCCGCGCAGTGCTCGAAGGCATGCGGACGGCCCGCGAAATGCGAACGCATGACGTCCATAATCGCTTTCCCTTCCGGATCCATCGGCAGCTGTTCGGCCCGGGTGCGATATTCCAGCGTCCGGGCGGCAAGCAGCGGCTTTCGCCGGCCTGTCTCCCGCCATGTGATCCATGCCTCCGGCGCAAGCACATGATCCGCCTGACCGCCAATGATGCTGTCGATCCATGCCCTTGAGACACCGGCTGCATCGAGGACGGTGAACCGGGCGCGGTAGTTCTGGAAGCGCTCGCCCTTGGCAGTCCGCCAGATGGCGACCAGCTCTTCTGACGCGTCGAGATCACTGGCGCCAGGCACAGCCAGCCCCAGAAAACGTACGTCCCGCCCCACGCCGATCCGGGAGAACAGAAAGATGGGTGGGACCCTGCGACGGCCTTCCCCGCCGGCTCGCGCGTGCTCATAGACCGTCTTTAGGATCAGATTGCCGTCGCGACCCGTATCGTGAAGATCGCGGCCGGGCTTCTTGTTGTCTCCGTAGTAAGTGAAGATGCCGGTTTCCCGGTCCATCGCGTCAGGCCAGTCCGCGTCATCCATGCTCGTGACGAGGACCAGCATCTTCAGCTGATCAGGGATCTTTCCCCGGTATCGAAAGCCGCCCTGGATATCGACCCTCATCAAGGGAGGCAGCGGGTCGTCACCCGCATTGCCCTTGCGGCCGCCCTCGTAAATGGCATCGACAATGAGATCAGCTGTTCTCAGATTGATTGCCGCGACCGTCTTCATCCGCTCTCCGCTTGATCTTAGGTTTTCGTCGTAACCGGGCTCGGATCTTCAGAATCCCTACATCGCGTCACCTTGATCTGTCTCTGCCGCCTGCTTGCTTGGCGACTCGCATCAACGCTCAACATTCATCGCTCGTCCGCACGGTAAAAGAGTCAAAAATCTCGATTGCTGACATCCTCCCAGTGCTGGAGCGGGCCGGCTCCAGCAGCCCAGCCGATTTGAAGTTCACCGTCCGAAAACCGGACGCTTCCGACGTCAGAAATGGGCCAGAAACGCCCTTCGCGCTCCCGGACGAAACGCGCCAATAGCGGACTCTGACTCCTTGCCCGAAAGCGGACTGCCCTTGCACCGATTGGACGAGCCAGCCGAGTTCATCAAGTGCAGCAGATGTGGTGGTGGGTTCGAGCGTGTGTTCCTCGGCCGAGCTTGGGCCGCGAGCCGCACACGAAGACTATCTGAGGCGCCCGAGGAGGCCGCTAGCCAGCGCAATCGCGAGTGTTGATGAACAAGCAGCTGTGGGTAGTCGTGGAATCGGAAAAGGCGCGACCGCCATCTAGCGGCGCGCTATTCGCCCCAGACGTATCGCTTTCTGAAGCGGTTCATCTGTCCGAAGTCTAGAACCTTTCTGTGCTGCAATTGCCCCACAACGATACCGGGATCAATTCCGTGCTCTGCGGCGAACTCTGTAACTTGGCTTTCTTCATACGCGAAACGCGTGATGAAGCGGGTCAAAGCGTCTGAAGGAATCAGGAAATTCGACGCCCAATCGTTGGCCTCAGCTTCAAGTTCGGGATCAACATTGGTCATGCCTTTCCCGTCCAAAAATATCGACTTGCGACTGTGAAGCAAGAGGTGGGCACACTCATGGAAGAATGTGAACCAGAAGTGATCGTTAGAAAGATGCCGAAGCGTTTGCTGGATTAACGCTCGCCGCGGAGAAAGCCATCTCGAAACCCCACTCAACGCCACTTTGGGCAGAGGTTTCTCAACGACAAATACAACACCAGCATCAGCGCAAAGCTTTCTAATCTCAGGGAGGAAAACCTCGACAGGCTTCACGGTTAGGCTACGAACCTCCTTAAGTGCTGCAAGAAACTTGGCACGGTCGTAATCCTGCGTTTCGATATGCTCGGCGCGGATATCCCCGATCCGAAGCCAGGAAAGCAGCGCCGCTCGATTGCTTTCGAACGAGGGGGAATGCCGAAAGGCCACCGCTTCGAGCTCATTGAAGCGCTCCTGGCAGGCATCCACACTGCCGCAGCCGAAGAACCTCAGAACTTCCTGCACCTGAGCTGCAGCATCCTTTTTGATGCCGAGCAGGCCGCGCTGAGACAGCTCCTTAAGTGGGAAGGTGCTTGCCCATCCGTGATGCTCAGCAAGCGCTGGCTGCTCCTTCACACGGGCCAGATGGAGACGATAGTTCGCTTCCATGCCAAGCCAGATCGACGCCGACGTCTCCAGAACCCTCTCCAGCTGAAGGGCGGTCTCGGGCTCAATCGGAGCCTTTCCGGCTATGATCTCGGCGATAAGCTTGGTCGAGCGTCCGCATCGACGCGCGAGTTCGCGCCCCGAAATTTCGAGCACATCAAGCTGATCTTGGATGAGTTCGCCAGGCGAAACTGCATAGTCGGGCTGATAGTGGTGGCGTTGTGACATGCTCTCCGCCCCTTGATTGAGCGGCCTCACCCGTCCACTCCGAGTATCTCGATAGCGGTGATCTTCTCAAGCTCGACCGACGTATGATCACCTATGCTTGAGGGCTTGAAGCGGAGTCGGCGAGCTTGGGCAAGGCTCACTGTGAAGGTCCCTTCTCCGGCCTTAAGGCCGATCGGCGGTTTGCGTGGTACCGCAGCTAGACTGGGCGCTGCCAAGAGCAGGCCCATGCGGACAGCAACCGAACGTGCGATCTCCCGGCCGTAGCTCTCGCAAAGCAGTTGGTAGCTATTGAAAATCGCGCAAAGGCGCGCGTCGCAAAAGCCAATCTCCACTGAACGGTGCCCAGCTCATTTCGAATCGTTACGCGTTAGGAGACACTTATTTCAGGAGCCTGGCAACTTCGTGACTGGCTTCATTCACCGGACGATCGGCGGGCTCGAAAGCGATCTATATTCGCCGCTCGTTTCACGCACAGGCAGTCCTCATGGCGATCTTCAGGGTAAAACTCGCCAAGCTGAGGGCCCCACAGGAGGCTGAAAAAGAAACGCGGCTCAACCCCGACTTTGCCGGTGGTCAGGTAGCGAACCAGTTCGGTCACCATCATGCAGGCGCTGAAGGTGGCAGCGAACGGCACAGACGGCCGGAAACCTTCCTCGACGGCATCAACTGACAGCGCGCTTGCAGCCCCCAAAACGGAGCAGATCGGCTTGCCTACTTGCTCCGTGAGCCACTGCCGACGCTCCGGTGCAGCGGCTTCGACGTCGCGCTCGGATAGCGGCCGCGTCAAGTCGGCAAGTGCCGCGGTGGCCAGCCCGGTCAAGCGCTGCTGCACGGCTTCGGCGGGCTCACCGAGGGGAGCCTTGAAGACGCATCTCAAGCAAGCGACGGTCGAGGACCAGGGGTGCGCGCTTACCTGGCATTCGAGGCGACGGCCGATGGCCCCGTCAATGATCACGTCTGGCCAGAGACCCTGGATCGCGTGTCGCGCCTCGACGTTGTCAAAGCCGCTCAGGACAACCGACGGGGCACGCCAGCCCGAGGTTTTCGACAGGTCTTCGATGTCGCCAACAATAGGGGTTGCCTTGAACGATCCGGTGCAGAGTCCGGCCAGAAAGCTGGCCTTGTGCTCGGCTACCCCCTGCCTTGTAACCCGCACGCACGTGCCCCAGTTCTCCTCGCCATAGGTCTGGCGATCCAGGATCTGGCAGCTCCCTCCCAGAGGAAGGCGGGTCAGCAGATGAACAACGCCATTCCCGATTGCGCCGCCCCCGGCGACAAGAGCATCGACATCCAGAACGTCGGGCAAGCTCGGGGTTGCCTCGTCTCCTTCCAGATAGGACCAGAGCGAATAGACGCAGCCGCTTAGAAGCTGCCCTTTATCGTCTCGCAGCTTTATCAATCGCTTGAACACTTCCCCGACGCCGAGCGAAGCTGCGGCAAAAGCCCCGACGGGGTTCGATACGCCGCATGCTTGGCTGATCGGCTCCGCGGTGGACGTTACCCGCAGCACCCAGCCATTCGAAGTGATGACAGTCCAGGGACGATCATTCCGACCTTCCCCGCCGATCGAGAGAACCGCGGCAAAGGGCGATGGATCAATAGGAGCGCGAACGAAATTCGGGATTTCGTCCCAGGCATGACGTCGCGCCCAGTCCATCAGCTCACGCTCAAGGACGTCTGAGCCCTCAGGCAGGGCAACCGTCAGCGACTTTGTCGTCCGCATCAGGAGTAAAAGCGCGCCCAACGCCATCTCGCGCCCGTTATCGGTTGCGAGAACGCCCGCCTCGCCCGTGAGCAGCACAGGTTGATGCACGAACCGCTGAGGTTCGAACCATGACGGCGCCAGTTCCTGCATACTGGCATGCAAACGGCTGAAGCGGAGATCGCCGGTCATTTGCCCGCGTCTCCAGCAATGAGCAGGGGCGCCGGCTTATCGATGATAGCGAAGCGCCACTTTCGCTCGAATGGCGAAAGCCGCCGCCATGCGCCACGCGCCGACACATGAAATCCAAACTGAGCCAGAGGCGTCGATGGCTCACGGGCAAAATTCGGCATCACGACCGACAGATATCCGGGCGCCTGGATGCCGCAGCGCTTGTCGGCCTCCGACAGGTCGACCCAAGTGCCAGGATGGCTGTGAACCTGCCCCGCAAGGTACACCCCGTGCTCGATGGCGAGATCGGTGACATCGTCGAGCAACTCCGCCGAGATCGAGAGGTAGTCCGGCCGCTTGACGATGCCGCTGCCTCGAAGACCCACCACATGGGTGATGGTCACGATCCCCGCGACCCGGCGGCCGAGCCACAGTGCGACTCCCTCGCAGCCGCGTGATCCGTCTGGCGCCATCTCAGCAATCGACATCCGCAGCGCTTCCGCCGGGAGCCGCCAGAGCAGAGGAGTTGTCATCGAGAACATTAGCGATGCCTTCCCTGGAAATTGCAGTCGAGTTCGTGCTGGAGAATTCGAGTGAACTGCAGGAGGGGGTTTTCCCCGATCCGCAGCCTTTTGGAGCGGTCGCCCTTCCACTCGGGATGCGTGGCGTAGCCCTCCATCGTCCAAGTTGCGCAGATGTCGACGGGCGGGCGGAAACTTGGGCCAGTCGGCCAAGCAGCCGACACATCAGACCTGCCAGTCGACGGATCGACGAAGCGGACACTCGGCGGCCAGTCGCCGGGGTAATCTTGCCAAGCAAGCCGAGCGGTGAAGCTTTCTTGCTCGTTGCCCTCGGGCGAAAGGGTGACCCAAATTTCCAGGTCGCCCTTTCGCTCCAGACGCCGCAAACCTGAATCGGGAGCCGAAGCCGCCTCTTCGAGGTCGTCGTCCATGTTGAGCTTCGAAAGCTCGCTCATGCGCCCTGAACGATCTGTTGGCTCAGCTTGAGCGAGAGCGCCGCAGCATTGCCGGCCACCTGCTGCAGCGCCAACGAAAGGTCCTCAAGGCGGTCTTTTCCCTTGAACAAGATGTAGGTGACCTGGCTGCCGCCTTCGTCGCCCTCTTCGAGCCCAAACTTGGCGAGAACCCGAGCTTTGAGAGACGCCAGAGTCTCGCTGGGATCAGCCTTCTTGTCCTGAAACGGTTTCCCCGCAGCCGGGTAGGTCACCGTCACATTCAGCGTCTTGGCCATCGGAACCTCCTGGTTGGCCGGGATGAGTCGCTCAAGGCGACACTCCCGACATACCCGGGTCAAAGCGGCTCGTCAAATTTTATGTTACCTTATAGGTGACATTTTCAATCTTCTACAATTGCTAAATTCGCCGCATATTAGGCGCCGAAAATACCACTCTCTGCCATTTACGTGACTGGTTGGTGGCGAGGTCGGTCAGCGGGCGGTCGCCATTGGGATGGGTCCCGCCGGGCAAACCCGGACGGATAACTTCGGACTTCAAAGGCGGGCTGGGAGCACGAACGGGGGCCGAAGATGCGATCACCGATGGCGAATGCGGAGGCAGCAAAAAGTCATTCGACGCGCAAAAGCCACCGGGTCAGCTTCCGGTGCCGCTGACCGGCCGAGGAGCTCACTCAGCCTCGTCGAGGGCCGGGACAATTCAGCTCGTGGCGCGCGCCAAATTTAGCTCGTCGCGCGCCTGGAATTTGCCTATGATTCTTTGGATAGGAGCGTGACGATGACCGCAGCTGAGAAATTGGCCCTTCTCAAAAAGACGATCCGCCAGCAGCAGCACGATTCCGTCGCAAAGGCGACTGGCCGACTCATGAGAGCAGGCATCCTGACCAGAAGCGGCAACCTGAGCCCGATTTATAAGGAAACGAAGCCGTCAAAAGCCAAGTAGCCGATGTCGCGCACCAATAATATGGTTGTCGGCTATCACGGCTGCGAAGCGTCCACGGGAAGAAAAATTCTCGCGGGCGACGAAATGCTTCTGAGTGAGAAGCAGTACGATTGGCTCGGCAAAGGCGTCTATTTCTGGGAGAATGATCCGCAGCGCGCGAAAGAGTGGGCCGACGAGAAAGTTGCTAAGGGCCACTACACCGAGCCGTTTGTCATCGGAGCCCTGATAGATCTTGGCAACTGCCTGGATCTTACACTCCGAGAGAACCATGACTTCCTGATCGTCGCATACGACGGGTACTACGAAGACGCGAAGAGGACTGGCAAGGACATCCTCGTGAACAAGGACGTCGCGGACGATAAAAACGCTGACAAGCTACTTAGATTCTTGGACTGTGCAGTGATAAACTACCTGCATTCCACGCTTGGAGCCTCGGGCTTCGATTCCGTCCGGGGCATGTTTGTCGAAGGCGATAGTGTCTACGCTGGCGCCGGTTTCCGCCAGAAAACGCATACCCAAATCGCTGTCGTGAAGCAGACCTGCATCAAGGAAGTTTTTGTGCCGCGCGTACTCGCGCGCGGTTCAAAGCGATAAGAGCTCGACAGCTATCGCGAATGTCCGGTTCGCTGGCTAGGCCCAGGCCCTAGCTCGCTTCCTCAATTCGCCACGGGCCCTCCATTCGCGGGCCCAGCACCTTGGTCAGGTGAGACGCGATGGATCGAGCCTCTTCGTGCCGATAGACGAACACAAAAATGCAGTCTGCTCTGCGATCGGCAATCTCGTGGAGGAGAACATTGGACACCGGAGCATCCAGGGTAGCCAGCGCACGTGCATCCAGTCGGTGCCAAGGCAGCGAGTCCTTGACGTAATAAGTGCGATTGACGTTCAGAATTCGAAAAACGTCCTCGCGACTCGTCCCCGGTAGATCGAACCGGATGAGTTGCCGAAGATCCACGGCCGAAGCCGGCTTTCGTTCGCTGATCAGATTTCTCAGCGTAGGCCCATTCATCGATTCCATCGATACGATCAGCACCGTGGGGCCGAGAGGCTTGTCGTCGAAGGGCAACGGCAGCTGCCAACCCTTCGGTATCGAAGTCGCGTCGATTTTTTGCCTATCGCCTCTAGCCGTCAGACGCACTTCACCCGCAGACTTCTCAGCCTTTTCCGGCTCGGCGCGTGGAGCGACGGGCTGTTCGTTCGGGACTATATAAAGATGCGGACGGCTCACGACTCGCTCAATTTCGCTTCGAGCTCCGGGTAGGATACCGTAAAGGAGCCCCATCCGTCACCCCAGCCTGGGGGCGTCATCACCATTTTGCCGCTTACCTTGTCCTTCAATTCCCAGGTCTTTTCGAAGGCTCGTTCGTAGAGGCGGGGAGCAACGCCGTTGAATGGACGAAACAGCACACGCCCCTGCGCCGGTGGCTCCTCAAGTCTTCGTTCTTGCGCGATCGAGATCCTCTCGGGAGGATTCCATTCGTCAGCATCAACTTCAATGGCGTCGCAGTGCAGCTTGAGCGCAAGGCTCTTCGGATAGGGTTCGATGTACTGAACCTCCGAGACGCCGGCGCCGACGATGTGACGCGCGCAGTAGTGGCACGGAAAGGTTGTGACAAAGAGGCGGGTTCCGGTGGTAGAGACCCCGACACGCCCCGCCGAGAGGACGGCGTCCATCTCCGCATGAACCGCCCGGCTAAACTCGATTAGGGAGCCCAGGCGGGTCTTTCGAATTCGCGCAGCCAAGTCAAACTTGTTCGACACGTCCCTCAACTCAGGGAGCTGTTCGATCAATTCCTCGACGATCGCGTTCTGCTCCAAATTGTTGCTGCAGTACTGCTTGCTGAACGCGCACCGATCATCGTGTGGCGGGAATTTCGATGCGAAATGCTCCCCATAAACCCCGCCCCCGGCCCTCGGGACCTCGTTCGTGCCAGTTGCAACTACGGTACCGCCCTCGTCGATCAAGGCCGCACCAACCTGGCGGGAGAGGCACGCGCTGCGAACCCGCGCCGAGTGAGCGTGGTGCATCGCAGTCTCTTCGATGGTGGGACGGATCAACTCAGCGTGTGTAACGATATTGATCAGCCGCCCGAGGGCCTCATCAAGAAGCTGACTGTCATCTTTCGGGTCTGATTTCGTATTATCGACAAAGAAGTCGGCTTGATGGAATGCATCTCCAACGTGCTGCCCATGCTTATTGTCAACATCGTCGGCGTCCCGCTTGATGAACTCCCGAGCCTGGGATTGAAATTTGTCCTGAAGCCGCTGGGGATCGGTGAAGTATTTTCCGAGCACGCGACGCTCGCGCTCGGTTTCCTGGCAGACAACGCCGATCAAGGCGAATGACTGCCCGTATGTGCGCCGAAGAAGCTGAATTTCGGCCGGGTGCCGGATCGAGTCGATCAGGTAGGCCCGCTTTTTGTCGTCCGGTTCGACTACCTCTCCTGGAGAATAGGGGATGTCCATCGCCATCGCCCGGGCTCGTGCAATCCTACCTATGACAGCACGGGCCACGGAGGCCTTGTCCGCCTCTCGCATCCGGTCCCCGAGATCTTGCATCGTGGTGACGTTCGTCAGCGTTTTATCGTCACCCTCCGGGTAGGGCAGATCTCGCTTCTCCGCCCATTCGCGAATGAGGTCGCTCGCCTTGATCGTGATCGGCTCGTAGTTCGCTGCCTGCAGAGCTCTCTGCAAGGAGGCGACGACGCGCGAACTGCCCGCGCCCACCGGGCCCACGACGGCGAAGAACACCTCGTTAGCCCGTGCCTGCTTGATAATGGCTTCTGAATCGAGGCCCGCAGTAGATGACGTGGCGCCTCCTGACTTCAGCTGCGTGACGTTCACCCGGGCCCCCCAAGGTTCATGCATTCGGTGCCTAGATCACGAAGGATTAGTGTCACATTGGAAAGAATCAATCGAGCGGTCTGAGCTCTTGTTCCACAAGCGGCGCATGTGTGGGCGGCTCTCCGTTGGTAGGGATTTTCTCGCGTTTTGCACTGCTGGTCGGTGCGGCCATATGTTCGACCTGCTTGTACGGCGCGAATGGCCGCTGACGATAATGCCTTCCCCCCAGCAGCGAACTCGGTACCAGCGGCGAACTCGGTAAGTGAATGGCTCAACGGGTCATTCGGCTCGACTGCATGGATTGATTTTGCAATCCTGTGATTGCTTAGGACTCACTCTATCCTGATGTCGAGGATCGCGTCGGCGCTTCTATCTCGCTCAAGCAAGTCGTTCGCCCCCTGGTCTCCAACAGCGCACGTCGCCGAAATCGATCCCGTAATCGGAAGAGGAATCGAGAGGTATTGTGGACCCGGTGATCGAGAGGACAGCGCTTGAAGAATCGGCTCCTACGGCGAGCCAAGCCTCTGCGGCTGCTGAATGGAATTGTAGCAGTGGCATAAAACTATTTTATCTGGGGTCGGGCAACCCAGGTCCGATAACCGGGATCGGCTTCATTCCTATGCCCAGCGCTAGCCCTATCCCGGGCTACGTCTGCCAAGCGGCCCGCGCCCTGCTCAATGTTTCGCAGGCGTGGCTCTGGCAACGCGCAAAAGTTTCACGAAAAACCATCAACGATTTTGAGAACGGTTTGGGATCACCCAAGGCCGCACTTAATCTCCGCTTGAGGCGGGCTTTGGAGGAAGCCGGCGCGCAGTTCGTGTTCGGGAAGGATGTGGTGGGCGTGGTGGTTCACGCCACCAGAAACGATGCGGCGCAGCGATCTCGCTCAGAAAAGCATAGGGCTCCGCGTTAACTATAATTCACTAAAATTGTAGCGAATTTTTTATAGCATATGTATATTAGTTAACGTCAGTGTGCGGCGATGTTTCGCTGCCTCTGATGGCACGACCAGCGGCATGAGCCGCCAACGCCTACATGGCCACTTAGCCCACTACAGCCCGTTCTTTCCCACGGTCCCTGCAGGCGCTCCGCTCGAAGTGCCTCGCGCGGGCGATTTGTCGTCGATTGTACCAATGGAGCCGTTCATGGCAGACCAAGGGCACTTCCGGTTGGCCTATCGAGAGCTTTCCCATAACACCGCGGACCGCCGGCGGCGCAAGCCCGGCGACACAAGGATGTGTTTGCTGGCGGAACGGATTCGAACCGCCGTTTCGCACCTTAGCAATGAGTATCAGGATCCCTTGCTTGACGAGGAATTCGACGAGCTCAGCTGCGAGCCGGAGCGCCTCGTGCAGCTGGCCAACCAGCTTTAACTGACCGCCAGCTTGCCCGCAAAGCCCTTGCTCAGTTGCCGCGCTTATCACTCAGCTCTCTGGGCGCGCCATTGAGCATTCCCGATTTGACTTTCCTGGCTGACATCGCACGGGAGGATTCATGCCGCGTCGAAAATCGCCTGCAGCTGACCGCCACTCCATTCCAGCCCGCAAGGATCTGCTGGCGCGGGCTTACCTCGAAATCCTTGCCCGCGAGGCGGGAGCAAAAATCCAGCCCATGCTCCGCGCCGACTACACTGATGAGGCTTTAGAGCGCCTGATCGACGACCTCGAGGATAGCTTCGACGGTGGTGGTGTCTCGATCCTCAGGCCCGATTTGGCGGCTGTCGCGGTGCTGATAGCCCGTGCAATTGAGGGCGTCTCTGGCCTGGCGCGTCGCATCCGCCGGGACGCTCCCATCGTCGTGCTGACTACTCATAGCCCGAACCTCGTCGAAATGGCCAAGGAAGTTGTGCAGAGCTGCGTGCTGCCGTCGCACTCGCGTGTGATGGAGGCCGGCTCAATTGTCGGCTCGCAGACCCGCGCTGTCCTCGTGGCCCGGGATGGTTCGGCGAGAGAGGATCGCCCCGAGAAGGGCAATAAGGAGATCGCAGCGGCGCTCCAGCGTCGGATTCCGGTGATGGGTATCGCATCCGACCCGACTCGGCACCTGCCGCAGGCGCTGATGCGGACGGCAGAGTTTCGTCTTGTTCTTCCCACGCTGGATCAAACCGCCCTCGCCTTGGTCATC
Source organism: Allobosea sp. OAE752 (assembly GCF_050433265.1). Taxonomy (NCBI): domain Bacteria; kingdom Pseudomonadati; phylum Pseudomonadota; class Alphaproteobacteria; order Hyphomicrobiales; family Alloboseaceae; genus Allobosea; species Allobosea sp. OAE752. Next base: position 20,972 of record NZ_JBNPXO010000008.1, on the reverse strand, counting down.
GAGGTGGTGACGGGACGTGCACCGTCACGCGCAATGGACCCGGACCTCATCCGGCTGCTTGATGTCGATGATCTCCCTTTGGCATTCCGCTTCGGACGAGCCGGCGACGCATGCCTCGCCGCGATCGAAGATGTCGTCAGGAAGAAGGGTGAGTACCTGATTGAGGGACCTTCTCTCAGTGAGCTAGCGGGATACGGAGCGGCCCGAGAGTGGGGCCTGCAGCTGGTGGACGATATGAGCGAGTATCGCGCGGGGAAACTCAGCTGGGCCGATCTCGATCACAAGGGCCTTCTCCTGTCGGGGCCCCCTGGCGTTGGTAAAACCCAATTTGCGCGTGCGCTGGCTAAGTCGGCGCGGGTTCCGCTCGTCTCGACATCAGTGGCTCAGTGGAATGCTGCGCCTTTTCTTTCGGGCACATTGCAGGCTATCCGCGATGCGTTCTCGCAGGCGCGCAGGCAGGCGCCTAGCATCCTGTTCATCGACGAGTTGGACGGTATCTCCGACCGATCGAAGCTCCGAGGCGACCACGTCGAGTACTGGACGCAGATTGTCAATTTGCTGCTTGAACAGCTTGCGGGCATCGAGGAGCGCCCTGGCGTTGTCGTCATCGCTGCAACGAACCATCCGGCGAGAATCGATCCCGCAATCAAGCGGGCTGGAAGGCTCGATCGAGAAATCCAGATCGACCGACCGGATACCGCGGCGCTGGTCGAGATCTTCCGGTACTACATCGGGGCTGCACTTCCCCCATCCACCGATCTCACACCGCTGGCGCTGGCTTCGCGTGGCGCAACCGGCGCCGATGTCGAGGCGCTCGTTCGTCGCGCCAAAGGTACCGCCCGGCGCGCCAGGCGCGATCTCACGCTCGAAGAGCTGTTGTCGACCATTGCCGCAAGCGCACCGGCCCTCTCGCCGGAAGCACGTTGGCGCATCGCTGTCCATGAGAGTGGCCATGCCTTGGCTGCTCACGAGCTGGAGGCAGGGACGGTCTGCGGAATTTCTCTCCATTCCCGGGGTGGGTTCTTTGAGTTCGAAAGCAATCTGACAGGTTCGGCCACGTTTGATCGCTTTCAAAGCGAGATGATCGTGCTCATGGCCGGCCGAGCTGCCGAGCGTCTCATTCTGGGGGATGCCAGTGCAGGTGCCGGCATAAGCATCTCCTCAGACCTGGCGCGGGCGACAGGCTTCGCAATGCTCATCGAGACGCAGTGCGGGCTGGGCATCTCGGGCAGCGCTTACCTTGCCGAGATAAGGAATCTCGCCCAGCACCCTGAGCTGCATAAGGCGGTCAACGAGCACTTGAACGAGGCCGAGGACAAAGCTCGGGTCCTGCTGGATCGAAAGAGGGGCAGATTGATCGCCCTCGCCAATGCGCTTGATGCCCAGGGCTATCTGTCCGGCGACGACATCAAATCCATTGTCGACGTCGGTCCTGTCGAACCCAGCAAGGCCCACGACGAATTTGGGAGGTGCGCGTGACTCATCTGGATGACGTGCTCATAAGCGACCGGACCGCTGAATCCTTGCCCGAAGTCGAAACCCGGCTCCTCAAGGCCACCCATGATCTCGCAGCCACCCTGGGTATCGATCCCGTAGAAGCACTGTGCGCCCTGGCATCCGTCGTCCAACGACGGGCCGACTTCGAGCGGCTCAGAGGAGTAGGCAAGGCGGAGATGACCGCCCGCTCGCGCTGACCTGAGCCCCACTTCCACGTCACTGCAACGCCGTTGTGGCCGACCGACGAGGCCGGCTGGTTGCTCGCGCGCACTGGGAGAATGGTCCATGCGGGAATTGGTGCAGAAGATTACCGACGCCGCTGCGGATCTCCGGCGGCTCGAAGAAGGCTGGCTTCCATCCGACGCGGACCTACGTGACGCCGTGATCCTCGAGGACTGGATGATCGGGCGCGATCCGCTCACCGGTCAAACGGTGTTCTGGGGCCGATCGATCGGGCATCCGATCCTCGGCGATCGGCCAATCACGACAAGCCCGCTCATCTGGGTCAACGAGGATCGAACGATCGCTCGCACTCTAAGTCGGTGGTATCGCCTTGGGAAATGCGCGTCGCCGCCCACTGACGTGCCCTCGCCGGAGCCGGAGGCGAGCGGGCCATGAGGTCTTTTGTCGTTATCGGCCGTGGCACGGTCGTTCTGTTGAGCTCGGCAAATGCGTCACCCCCAATTCTAGCCATCGGCGCAGACGTCATCCTTGTGAGGCTGTCGACAAAGAGACTCGCCCGGAACCCCAATCTCGCTCGATTCCTGGCCACCAGTAGCCCACCCCCTTGCGTCGTCGAGGGTGAAGGACCTCAACCGAAACATCCCGGTCCTTGCGACCACATCCTAAGAGTTGACCAGGCACGCATCGCTCAGAATGAACTCGCCGTCCTCATGGTCCAGCGTCCCAACGCCTTCTTGGCGAGAAGGCTATCGCGAAACCGGAAAATTCTGACTGCTCGGAGGGGACCAGCGACAGGAGTTCGTCGTCATATCGCAACGACCGGTCCGCACCTAAATGCCGCCGGCTTTGGATCGGTTTCATTTACGCGGACGGAGCTCCAAGCCGCGGTCCGTGCCGTGATCCGCCTATTCAAGAGATGGGGAGTTCCCGACAGGGATGCGCTCCGGATCCTGCGGCCACTACCTCGCGCTGCGTACCGACGGTGGAAGCATGACGAAATCGACGCAATCGATCACGAGCTTGGTGTTCGATTGTCGGTGTTGATCTCCATCCACATGGGGCTGCGTCTCTTCTTCAAGGAGCCGAGCCGGGGCTACAGATGGGTCAAAGCGCCAAATGCAGTTTTCAACGGCCGGCGCCCTTTGGACCTCATGATGACAGGTAACCTCCGCCTGCTCCTTCGTCTGCGGGCGTACCTGCATGACCATTTCGCCGGCCGTTGACGGGGGCGGAAGACACCTGGTTCGTGCGCATCTCGGCTTCCAAAAAAGCGCCGAAAAGCCCGCTTCTCACAAGGAATGCCAGCTCCGTCTTAGTCGTTGATTTTGCCGGTCGGCCGTCCGAGCAAGGACCGTTCGAAGGACTTCGCGCCTCAATCCATACCTAAGTTATGAATCGAGCATACAATCCATCATCACAACAAGAATTAAAGTAACAATCCTTCAGATTGCCAATCAAGATGCACTAATCCGACATGGCCTAAGGATTGGATTGCAAATCTTTAAGAATCACCTTACCATTCTTCAGGTTCGATGTTTCAATCAACTCTTGTGGGCGATTGAAGGCACGAACAAAAAGAAACGCGGCTGAGAGGCGGGAACCTCTCAACCGCGTCGGCCCCTCAAGGGCCACGAGGCGTTGCTCTGCAGCAAATGCTTCGTTCGCAATCAAACCCGGAGACGAGCATGAACACGAAGCACTGAAGAACCAAATCTTCTACACAACGCCCAGTTCAAAAGGGACGTCGAATTAATCGACGAACCTGCTTGAGCTATACACGGGTCCACCTCGAAATTCAACCGATTTTCGTCGGAGGAAGCGATGACTCACGCCCTTATTGGTACCACGGCGCTTCGACGCACGTGCGCTCATCAGTCCGTGCCCGCTAGCGCTGGCGACGGTAGACATATTCAAAAGCCGATTCCTGAAGTCGAAATCGAAGATGCCGGGGAACTGTACGATATCGAGGAAGTCGTCCTGTTCATCGATTCCGCCGATCACGCAACGCGATCGCGGAAATTCGCGCTGTACCTCGCGATTGAAAGCTAGCCGGCACAATATTGCGCCTCGCGCCATGTGAGGCGGTAGGGGCGACAGCGCCGAAATCACAGGGACGACGCCCCTACTCTTCACCATAGCAGCTCACCGAGCGAGCCATTCGTGGCTGCGTAGCATCCATGCTGCCGTCTTTTCGCAGCCGACTGGAAGCCGCGCGCGTCGCGGCGTGTTCACGCGCCCAAAAGGTGCTCGCTCTTCAGATCGGGACAAAGCAAACGTGCAAAACAACACTGAAATCTCCGCCTCCGCGGAGGTCGCTTGGATTCCGCCTCTTCCATCGTCGGCCACTCGGGAGGTGCATGCGCCAAGCAAGGGCGCATGCCGTCCGTCCATCGTGGGTGGCGCCCGTGCCCGAGAAATCCGCTGCGAGAGCGGTTTGGAAAAAAAGGCGGCGCTCTTCCTGCTGACGCATCCTCATGTGACCGGCCTGCGGGAACAGCCGCCCCCGGTCGAATGGCTCGACATGGCTGGTGTTCGGCATCGGCACACCTTCGACTTCCTTGCCGACCTCAAGGATGGGCGCAGGCTCGCCGTGGCGGTCAAACCGCAAGCCATTGCCGAGCGCAATCGGTTCAGCGAGCAGCTGTCGATGATAGCGGCTCAGGTGCCGGTCACTTTCGCCGATGGCATCCTGCTTCTGACCGACGCGGATCTTCCGCGTGATCTCGTTGCGGATGCCGCTCTGATGCACCAAGCCCGGCGAGCACCGGATCCCGAGGTCGATAACCTCATGCTGTCTCTCGCGACGCAGCATCATGCCGTTTCGATCGCAGAATTGGTCCGAGCGAGCGGTCTCGGCGGCGTCGCCTTCCGCTCTCTCGTTCGGATGATCTCGGTCGGCGCGCTGAACAGGCTCGATGGCGGGCGCATTGGCTACCCCACTCGCGTAGCACCAATTCCCTCTAGCGTTGGGGAGACCGCGCGATGAACCAGCTTTCTCCGACTTTCCGCATCGCTCCCGAAGACAAGCTGGTGCTGCGGGGTGTCGAATACCGCCTCCGCCGTCAGCTGCCGAAAGGCTATGTTTTCGCCAGGCTCGACGATCCGCAGATCGTCGAGGAGGTGACGCACGAACAACTGCATGAATTGTCGCAGCAACCGGATTTCCGGTTCGAGCGCGGCGCTTTCGACGTGACAGCCGTCGCAACTCGCTTGGCCAGCGACGCCAATTTTGTGTCCGACCTACCGCTGAACGAGCAGGAGATCGTCCTTTGGCGCCGCTATTTTTGCGCGGGCTTCATGAAGATGGAGGCCGAAGCAATTGCGTCGCGCTCCGACAATTCAATGAAGCGAGCCATAGCTAAGCTGCAGGGCGAGCTCCTTGAGCAGGAGGCAGCGCTCACCCAGAGCCCGCGCAGTGACGGAACAAGTCCGGCAGCTCGCGCCGGCTTCAAGATGAGCGTTCGAAAGCCTCCGAGTCCTCGTACTCTGCGGAACTGGCTCGCGATGTTCGAGCAGGCGGGGCTCCGCGCGACTGGGTTGCGGCCCGCCTACCGCCATTGCGGGGACCGCCACACCGAGCGGTTCCCCGCTGAGGTGCGAAAAATGCTGCGGCTCGCCGCCCTGCGGTATGCGTCGGAAACGCGCCCGTCGGCTGTAGACGTTCATAAGCGCCTTCTGGCGGACATCGAGGCGATCAATCATGACCGCGCGCCAGCGGGTATGCCGCCTCTCCCGAAGCCCAGCTACGACCGTGTGCTTCGAGAGATCCGATCCATTCCGGATTTCGAGGTCTATGCGGGTCGGCACGGCACGGCAGCAGCGGTTCGGAAATTCGCGATCGTCGGCAGCGGAGCCGAGATCGAGCGCCCGCTACAGCGCGTCGAGATCGACGAGTGGCGCATCAACCTCATGACCATCGTCCAGGACATCGGCCTCTTTGAGACGTTGTCGCCCGAGCAGCAGGACGAGCTCCGCCGACGGCGCTTTTGGGCCTGTATTGCAATCGATGTCGCGACGCGCGTCATCCTCGGGATGCGCATCGCGCCAAACGTCAGCGCAAACCTCGCGCTTGAGACGCTGGAGATGGTTGTTACTCCCAAGCACTCGTTTGCCGTCGGAGCGGATGCGGAAAGTGCCTGGTATCAGCACGGCACCCCGGAAGAGGTCTGCCACGACCAGGGGGCAACGTTCATGTCTTCCGCGTTCAGGAGGGCCATCATCGACTTGGGGTGCAACGCCGACGCTCCTCCGGCTGGGATGCCGTGGCTGCGCGGAACCATCGAAAGGTTCTTCCGTACCATTGACCAGCAGGCGTTGGCGCCGTTCAGCGGAAGATCCTTCTCGAATGTCGTGGAGAAAGGCGATTATGACCCGGCCGCCCGGGCGAGCCTGACGGTCGAAGAACTTTGCCGCATTCTCGTCCGCTGGGTCGTCGATATTTACCACAACGCTGAACACGCCGGGTTGGGTGGGGAAACTCCCGCAAATGCCTGGAAACGGTTGGCCGCCAAATACGGCATCATTCCACCGCCGGACCGACACGTACGAAGGGTCATCTTCGGTATTGATTTGCGGAGGGTGATGTCTTCGCGGGGAGTCCGCGTCTTAGGGCTGTTCTTTAATAGCCTGGAGCTCCAGCAACATCGGCGAAAGGCCGGTGGTGTTGCGATCGACATCAAGCTGGATCCAAACGATCTCGGGTACATTTCTGCCCGCGTGGATGACCACGGATGGATCCCGGTGCGGTGCATGCGGCCAGGCACCGATGGCCTGCCCTCATCGATCTGGCAGGCTGCCACGGCTGACCTGAGGCGTCGCTTTGCCGCCGAGGCGAAGTTGAACGATGCGGTCTTAGCAGCAGCGGTCCGCGACGCCTGGGACATGGCCAGCAAGGCCCAGCAGAGGACCGGGATTCTTTCGACACGACCGACGACCGAGGAACTCGATCGCATCGAGCGTCATCTCGGCATCGGCTTCCCTGCGCCTGACGAACGGCTGAATTCGTCTTCCGCCCCCGATCTCATGGCAAAGGCCATCCCATCAGGTGCTCGAACGGCCGAAACCTCGCCGATCGCGCCAGCCAAGCCCTCCCGCGTCATCAAGCCGAGGAGTCAGTGAAGTGCTCGATAGCTCCATCATTGAACGAATTCGCACGTCCATGCCTTCGGCGGAACTCGCCCTCGCCGACAAAATGGCGCTCGTTCGTGCCGAATACATCGAAACCGACCTCGACGATCGCCTCCGTGCGTCGATCGATGCGGTGCTCCGGACTCTGATCAGCCGCAGAGCGTCCGAGGAAAACAGGCGTCGCAACGAAACGCGCGCGCTTGTTGTCGTTGGCGAGGCCGGGACCGGCAAGACTTCCTCGCTCGATCGCATGTTCCGGACCCACCCGGCGTTAGGAGATTACGGCGCTCTCGCCTCGGAATGCCCGATTGCTCGCGTCGTTGTCCCTGCACCATGCACTATGAAGGCACTTGGCGTCGCCATCCTGCATGCGCTTGGATATCCGCTCTCGCGAGACCTCAGGGAGCACGCAATTTGGACGCGTGTTCATGAGACTCTGCAAACGTCCGGGAAGGTCATCTTGCATCTCGATGAGATGCACAATCTCACCGACAAGGCCAACGCCCTGGAGCTGGATTCTATCAGGAAGGCACTTAAGACGCTCCTAGTATCCTACGATTGGCCCATGGGCCTGGTGATCAGCGGGCTCCCCAGTCTCGTTCCAGCAATGCGTGAAATTGATGAGGTCCGGCGTCGGGGGCGGTTCATTCGCATCCCGCTGTTGTCGATGCCGACGGATTCCGATCTCGTCGATGAAGCGCTCAATCGATGCTGCAAGATCGCGGATATTCGGGTGCCTGATGGCTTCACCGAGTATGCCGGCTCGCGCCTGTCACATGCTGGGCTCCAGCGCTACGGAATAGTTGTAGAGCTCATCCACGAAGCGATCGAAGCGGCTCTGCTTCATAGAGCCGACACCTTGGATATCGCGCATTTCGCGACAGCCTATAACGGTCGCACAGGCTGCGGGGATAGGATGAACCCATTCATCGCACCCGACTGGCCGGATATCGACGCCACTGCCGTATTGGTCGACGAGATGCCCGTCGAACCCGTTTTGCCAGAGGATCCGAAGCCACGGAAGAGGCGCGCGCGGAAGAGCAAGGCCTGAAATGACGCTTTTTCCCTCACTCTCTCATCGCGCCGATGAAACGCCTACCAGCTTGGTTTCCAGGCTGGCTCTACTCCATCGGGCACAGACGGCTCGGACATTCTGCCTGGATATGGACATTGGCTTTCAAGCTCTCGTAGACGGAGAAGCAGAAGCGCTCCACCGGCTCGCTAGCCTGGCCAACCTGTCCATAGGGCCGATCTCGGACGCCGCCATCGTAAGAAAAGACGGCGAATTTTCATTGCGCGGTCAGGGCCTCATCAAGCCGACGCTCCGTCGCGCTCGGGTAGTCGTCTGCCCCTGCTGTCTTGCCAACGATCTCCGCGAAGATCGGAAGCCCTGGATGGTGAGCGGACGTGTCTCATGGTCACTTGATCCGATCAGAACCTGCCGTCACCATCGGGTGGCGCTGACCCAGGTCGCCAACGCAGATACTCCCGGCGCGCTGCACGATTTCGCTCGTCTCGTCGCTCCCACGATCGAGCGGATCGACTGGCTGGGTGACCAAGCAGTCGAACTATCGCCGTCACCGCTGGAGGAATATCTCCTCGACCGGCTCGACGGCCACAACGGCCCAGCATGGTTGGACAATCTGCCCTGGCACGCCGCGGCAAAGGCTTGCGAGATGGTCGGCGCGGTCGTGACCTTCGGGCGAAAGGCGCCGATCAAGACGATGACGGACGAGCACTGGCGGGAGGCCGGCGAAGCGGGCTTCGAGATCGCGGCAAATGGCGTAGCTGGAATCCGCGCATGCCTCGATCAACTCCGGTCGACATATCCCGAAAGCCGCACCGACCCGAGCGGTCCGCAGGCTTGGTTCGGACGCCTTCATAACTGGCTTGCCGCCACCAACGCGCCGGGACTGGACCCTCTGCGCGACATTGTCGTGGACATGGTTGGGGAAAGCTGCCCTGTAAGCCCGGAAGACCGACTGTACGGCCGCCAAATCGTCGAACGACGGCGGCTTCATTCGATCCGGACGGCCGCACTTGAAACACGTCTTCACCCGAAACGACTTCGGCGCATTCTCGCCGCCTGTGGAAAGATTCGAACGGATCATGGTGGCTTGTCCGACGACAGGGTCCTTTTTTCAGCGCCCGACGCGGAGGAGACCCTTCTGAAGGCCAAGCACGCAATCAGCGGACGAGAAGCCGAGACTTACATTAATGCTGGTCGCGTCCATACGAAGTTGCTGACAAGCGAGGGCCTGATCCGGCCATTTGCCAACCCCGGATCGGAAGGCCTTAGAGATGCTGCCTATGATATTCGAGACCTCGACGCGTTTCTTGCCTGCCTGACGGCCAGAGCGGAGATCGTGACAGGACATGCCAAACCGATCTGTCGGATTCCAGAAGCGGCGAAGGGCTCGAACTGCTCGGCTGCAGAAATCGTGCGGGCGATCCTGGGTGGCGATTTGAAGTGGGTTGGACAGATTTCCGGTGAGGCCGGGTACTTATCCATTCTCGTCGATGTAAGCGAAGTCCGAAAACTAGTTCGAGGCGAGCACGGCAATTCGCTTCCACTTTACGTTGTGCAGTCGTCTCTCAAGACGACGTTCGCAGTCGTTGACTCGTTGATCCGGTCGGGAATCTTGCCATCTCAACGTGCGATCAGCCCGATGAACCGGTGCCCCTACACGGCTGTTCAATCCCAGGACCTAGCTGCTTTTCGGGAAAGGTACGGCTCGCTCAATGAGCTAGCGGCTGAAAGGCGTATGCACTTCATCCGCTTCAAAAAAGAAATGACCGCGCGCGGCATCGAGCCCGCATTTGGGAAGCCAACGATCCCGGCTACATTCTATCGACGGGCGGATATACCGAGCAGCTTGTAGGCGGAAACTCGTTCAGCATTGAAGAAAAGCCCGACGTCCCGTCGGGCTTTTTTTACGCGCACTGACAAGTCGTTTCGAGCGCCACCCCGGGTTTGCGGAACAAGATTGATTCAAATGACGGCAATTCGGTCTTACGATCACGAACCGCTTGACAGATATTTCAATGACTTACAGCGATTCGTGCGGTGAACTTCGCGCCTCATCACATTATGAAGTAGAGAGGCATAACCTTGCCTCGATTTTAGAAAAAGTTCCGCAATCAGATTTGCGCCGCCCGGCCATCAAGCCGGGCGGCGCTTTGCTTTTCAGCCGATCAGAACGGGCACTCGGCGTCGCTGGCTTCCAACGGCCGGAACACGGCGCGCCGGCCGGCGTCCGTCAGGCCTGAGCTAAATGTGAGGTCGAAGACGACGAGCTTCATCACTGACTCTTCGAAGAAGCTAAGGCTGAGTTAGCCCGATCCGAACGCAGGGGGGATCGTTCGTGACTTTCGATGACATCGCAATCGCCGAAGCATACCGTTCTCATGTCGATACACAGGCACGAGAGGCTAAAATGTCTGCTTCCGGCGCTCCACGAAGGCCGACAGCCGGATAGCCGGAACTGGCCCTTACCGGACTCTGCAAGCGTCAGGTTTCGGGCGTTCTAGCTCAGAGACCGGGCCGCGCTGTCGGATATGAATCGGTGGTGACGTTATTCATCGCCGTCTCGACACAAGTCATATGAATCCCAAGGTTTGAGAGTAGGCCCCTAGCTGGGACTGAGAGTCGCAGCGCGACATAATTTGGGGGAAGATTCAGTAGTCGCCGCGACGATTTCCGCCCGCCTCTGGCAACGATCCTCAGGATCGGAAGTCAGCCCGCCGCGGCAGCTTCCCGGAAGCGGCTGACGAAATCTTCAAGAGTGGCGCGATCCGTGTCCGAGATCGCCCAATAAGTGAATGCCCCGTCGGCCCAGCGGATCAGGGAAAAGCCGCCGGCGGACCGCTCTGCCCCAGCCGGTATGGAGGCGGTTCTGCCGTCCTGTGGTGCGGCCACGAGGGTGATCAGATGCTCACGGTGCTTGTAGACGAGAGCCGGAACCGGCTTGTCCGCGATCACCTCGACACGGCCGCCCAGGAGCGAAAAGCCCTCCTTTGCGAGGTCGGGCGCCGCGGGCGACAGGCCGATGCGGGCGTCGAGCCAAGGCTTGACCGTATGCCTGTCCGACGAGGCGACATCCACCGGGCTTGCGGCCAGCAGGCTGCGGCGATGGCTGCTGGCGACGGCGGCAGCGAAGCTGTCCGGCGCGTTGCGTGTCATCGCCCATTGGGTCAGCCCGCTCGTCAGAACAGCGGTGACGAGGATCGAGGCCGCCATGGCGCGCCAGCCAAGCCAAGCGGAGGGGGCAGATGCTGGCCGTGCCGCCGCCTGGGGGGCAACGCCCAGCGCAGCGATGCGGGCCTGGAACGCATCGCTGACGTCGGGGCGAGGCAGGTTGCGAACGGCAGTTTGCAGGGCGGCAATGCGAGCGTGCTCGGCCGCGAGCGCCGGATCTTCCACCAGTCGTCGCTCCAGAGCCAAGGTCGTGGCGGCGTCGAGCTCGCCATCGACCAGGGCATGAAGCAGCAACTGAAGGTCCGCAGAATCCGACGGCAATTCCATATTTTTTCTCATCGGCTCCCCCCGAGCTGCGCCGCAAGCAGTGCGCGCGCCCGCGACAGCCTCGACATCACGGTGCCCAGCGGCACATGGAGCATCGCTGCGATCTCCCGGTAGCCGAGGCCGTTGACGTCCCGCAGCACGAGAATTTCGCGAAACGGGTGCGGCAGCAGCGTGATCGCAGTTTCAAGCGCGGCCGCGTCCGCCTTGGCGATCAAGGCCGCCTCCGGCGTTCCGGCATCCGTGTCGGCGTTGGCGGCCAATGCGTCGAGATCGGCGAGGTCGCCGACGGCGACGACGCGGCGCGGGTGATTTCGCGCGAGCCAGGCATAGGAGGCATTGCGCACGATCGTCAGCAGCCAGGCACGCGCATTGCCGCCCGCATAGGTCGCCAGTCCCTTATAGGCCTTCAGGCAAGCCTCCTGCACCACGTCCTCAGCGTCATCGGCATTGCCGGTCAACCAGCGGGCAAGCGCCAGCGCATCGGAGAGATGGGGAAGAACCACCTCGCTGAAGCGCTCCGCCGAGGTCTTGCCGGTCAACACCGCGACATCATCCGCTTCTCCGGGCACAACACATCTCACGGAGTGACGGTGATGGTACCTTGCATATGCGGATGAAGCGCGCAGAAATACGGAAAATCACCCGGTTTCGTGAAGGTGAAGACGTAGGAATCTCCGGTGTCGAGCGCCTTGGACCGGAACGAGCCGTCATTCGCCACGACGACATGGGGAATGTCGTCGTCGTTCTGGAATGTCACAGTCGCCCCAGCCTTCACCGTGAGCAGCTTGGGGGCAAAGGTGAAGTTGTCGATCTTGACGCGCGCGGCATCCGCGGCCCGCAGAGGGGCCTGCGCCATAACGACGATGCCGAGACAGACAAGGGCGCAGGCAAGCGGTCGGGAGCTGACGTTTATGCGGATCATGGGAGGCATCCTTCTATGCGCTGCGCGGTTCAGGGGCCTGCGAGGGTGCTGTCGATGATCGCGAGCTCCTCCTTACCTCGCTTCACCGCGACCTGGGTGATGCCGAGAAGAGAGCGCAACTGGCCGGCCGGCACGGTCATCGGTCCCGGTGATGGCGCGGTGCCGGGTGCGGGCTGCGGGAAAGCGGTCGAAAGGGCCGTGTGGAAAGTGACGTTGCCCTCCACCTTCTGCATGATCTGGTGAATGTGGCCGTTGAGCACGGTAACCGAGCCGAAGCGCTTGAGTAGAGCCAACGCCTGCGCCGCATCGTCGGTGCCCCAGCCCCATTCCGGGTAGACCGCCCAGAGCGGGATATGGGCGAAGACGACGATCGGCGTCGAGGCGCCGACGGCTTTGAGGTCGTCGGCCAACCAAGCGAGCTGGTCTGCACCGAGATTGCCGAGGCCCCCCGCCTTGAGATTGACGACATTGACCAGGCCGATGAAATGCACGCCGTTCTGGTCGAAGGAATACCAGCCGGCGCCCTTGGTGCCCGCGCCGTAGCGGTCGAGATACGCGCGCCCATTGTTCTCGTCGATGATATCGTGCTCTCCGGGCACATAGTGCACGTCGTACCCGGCGCCGCCGATGATCTGCCCGGCTGTATCGAACTGCGCAGCCGTGGACAGATGGGTGATGTCGCCGGTGTGAATCATGAAGGAGGGCTTTTTGGGCAAGGCTCGAACCTTGCCGACGGCTTCCTTCAACGTGTCGATGGCGTGCGGGTTGGCTGCCTTGTCGAAACCGATATGGCTGTCCGAGATCTGCAGGAACGTGAACCCCGTCGCTGTCTCGGCTGCGCTGGCCTCGCCGAGCAGGCCGAGCGACACGGGCACGCCACCCGAAACCGTCCAAAGGACGCCGGTACCCGCCCAGATCATGCACTCGAGGGCGTGCCGGCGGTCGATACGCTCGTCATCGTTACGGTGCTGGGTCATGTCGATCTCCTGCGTCGCCGCCAGTGGCAGATGCTGAGGAGATCGGCAGAGCGGCGGGTTTATTCCCGTCCGTGCCGCATCACATGTTCACAGGGGCGTGATGAAGCCATCTTGCTCTCGGTCGTGTCGTTGCGGCGTTCCGGAGGTCCGTTCCTGGGCACAGCGCCGGTTTCCGCGTTTGAAAACAATGAACTTGGCGCTGGGCTGAATGATCGAGCCTCAGAGCCAGAGCTGCCTCTCGAAGAGATTCTTCTGGCGTTTGCGCGCTGCCGCGGGTTGGCCCCCGCCGCCTGCGTCTGCCCGGTTTTAGCCCTTGGCTGACATCTAGAATGTCCGTTATCAGGCGGTGGGCCATCCGATCCATGGTTGCGACCGCGTGAGCGTTGCCTTGCGATTGGGCTACGGTCCGCGCGAGCATCGACATTAGACTTCTGGTCTCTCAAGAATTCGGCATGCGAATTCGTCAAGCTGCACGGACCATCGCGCGCGGGCTGGCCACATGCTCTTTGAGCACCGTTTCCAAGGAATCGACCTCCTGAAGCCGCACATCGTAGCTCCACAGATCCGCGATAGACTGTAGCACCTGCGCAGCGGCCTTGTCCTGGAGCAGGCAGCCGTTCACGACGCTGTGGCGCAGGAGCAGGCGCCGATCGCCGGCGAGGTCGACATCGACGATCTCAATATTGGGATCGGTCCAGCTGACATCGTATTCGCGGGCGAGCTGGCGCCGAATGCGGCGATAGCCGCGCTCGTCATGGATCGCCGAGATCACCACGCCCTCGGTTTGAGCCGGGTCGTCGCAGAGGCTGAACACCCGCATCTGCCGCATTAAATGCGGGCTGAGGAACTGGCTGATGAAGCTCTCGTCGCGGTAGTTTGCCCAGACGTCGCGCAGGACGGCCATCGCGTCGCCGCTCCCGGCAATCTCCGGAAACCACTCGCGATCCTCCTGCTCGGGCGCGGTGACGATCCTCTCGATGTCCTGCATCATCGCGAAGCCGAGCGCGTAGGGGTTGAAGCCCGGGAATCTCGGATCGTCATAGGCCGGCTGGAACACGACGTTGGAATGCGACCTGAGGAACTCGAGGAAGTTCCCGTCGCTGATTGCCCCGAGCTCATGGAGCCGCGTCATGATGCGGTAGTGGACATAGGTCGCGGTGCCCTCGTTCATCACCTTGGTTTGGCGCTGAGGGTGAAAATACTGCGCGATTTGGCGAACGATCCGCAGGATTTCGCGCTGCCAAGCATGCAGCCGCGGAGCCGATTTTTCTAGGAAATACAGAAGGTTATCCTGCGGCAGGCCGAGCGCGGTGCGCCGTCGCTCGAGACTGATATTGGAGATGCTCTTGCTCGGGCCCGCCGGCACGGTACGCCAGAGGTCGTTGAAGATCTGCTCCTCATGGGCGCGGCGGTCCCGCTCGCGCTGTTCCTCTTGGCGCAGGTCGAGCTTGCTCTTGCCGGGATGGCGGTGGACGCCGTGGGACATCAGGGCATGGGCCGCGTCCAGCGTCCGCTCGACGGCGACCTGACCGTAGCGCTCCTCGCAACGCGCGATATAGCCTTTGGCGAAGTCGAGATAGTCGAGAATACCCTCGGCGTCGGTCCAGGTCTTGAACAGGTAGTTGTTCTTGAAGAAGTGGTTATGGCCGAAGGCGGCATGCGCGATGACGAGCGTCTGCATCGTCGCCGTGTTCTCCTCCATCAGGTAGGAGACGCAGGGCGAACTGTTGATAACGATCTCGTAGGCGAGATCCCTCAGTCCCTTGCGGTACAACGCCTCGTGATGGGCGAAATGTTTGCCGAACGACCAGTGCTTGTAGAACAGCGGCATGCCGGTCGACGAATAGGCGTCGAGCATCTGCTCGGCCGTAATCACCTCGATCTGGTTGGGGTAGACGTCGAGGCCGAGCTCGCCGAGCGCGATCTGCTCGCAGGCGTCGTGGATGCGCTGCAGCGTGGCGAAGTTCCAGTCCGCCCCGTCGAAGAGCCGCTCCATCGGGGCAACGCTCATGACGCGACCCTTTCGCGTCCCTGACCGCGTTGAAAGAGCTCGCGAAAGACCGGGAAGATCTCGCCGCGATGGCCGACCCTGCGGATCGAGAGCGGCGCGCCCTCCGTGCGCAGCTTGTCGTAGAGCTTCCACAAGGCAGATTGGGACGAAGACCCGCGATCGGCGTCGCCGACCTCCAGATAGGCGAAATACTGGCTGACCGGCAGGATCGCCTCCGTCAGCAAGCGCTCGGTGGCCGCCTCGTCTGAATAGGAATTGTCGCCGTCCGACGCCTGAGCCGCGTAAATGTTCCAGTCTTCCGGACGGTAGCGCTTGGCGATCATCGCGCGCATGGTCTCGAGCGCGCTCGAGACCAGCGTTCCGCCGGTCGCGGGGCTGTGGAAGAACGTGTTCTCGTCGACCTCCTCGGCCCGGTCGGTATGGCGGATGAAGACAAGGTCGACATGGCGGTAGCGCTGCGACAGGAAGATGTAGAGCAGCATGTAGAACCGCTTGGCGAGGTCCTTCATGTGCTCCGTCATGGAGCTGGACACATCCATCAGGCAAAACATCACGGCCTGCGCGACCGGCTTCGGCTCGTTCTCGTAGCGGCGGTAGCGGACATCGACGGGGTCGATATAGGGAATGCGCCGCACCTTGGCTTCGAGCGCCTTGACCTTGTCTTCGAGCACCAGGCGCAACCCGTCCTCTTCACAGGCGGCGATCTCCGCCTCCAGCCGCGCGATCGCCTCGGGGTTCGGGCGGCGAAGCGCCATCCGGCGCATCATCGCAAGCCGCGTCGTGCGGTTGACCGCGATATTGGCCGGGGAGCCCGAGACCGAGTAGCCGGCGCGAACGGGGCTTTCATGCTCGGTCTCGGTGAGCCGCCGCTTGGCGAGATCGGGCAGTTCGAGATCGTCGAGGAAGACGTTGAGAAACTCCTCGCGGGTCAGGACGAAGCGGAAGGCGTCCTCGCCTGTTCCCTCGCCGGCCTTGTCGGGCTTGCCGCTGCCGCCTCCTCCCGAGCGCGGCAGCACATCGCCTTCGATGAAGGTCTTGTTGCCGGGCAGCACACGGTCATGCGTGCCCCCGCTCCCCCGACGAAGGCTTGGCTCCTCCATCCCGTCCAGCGGGATGCTGACTTCTCCGCCGTCCAGCACGTCCCGGATATTGCGGCTCTGCAGCGACTGCTTCACCGCCTGTTGTACGACGCCCTTGGCCCGGCGCAGAAAACGCTGACGGTTCTCGAGAGCCTTGCCGCGTGGGTTCAGGCGTCGGTCGACGATGTTCATGATGGCTCCCGCGCCTGGCTCAGCCAGCCTGCTTCACGCGCATGTACCATTCGATCAAACGCCGGACCTGGCGTTCGGTATAACCACGCTCCACCATGCGCGAGACGAACTCGCCATGTTTCTTCTCGCTCTCGCCGTCCTTCTTCGAGCCGAAGGAGATGACCGGCAGCAGGTCCTCAACCTGTGAGAACATCCGCTTCTCGATGACTTCGCGGATCTTCTCATAGCCGGTCCAGGATGGATTCTTGCCGCCATTGCTGGCCCGCGAGCGCAGGCAGAACTTGACGATCTCGTTGCGGAAATCCTTCGGATTGGCGATTCCCGCCGGCTTCTCGATCTTGGTCAGCTCCTGGTTGAGGAGTTCGCGGTCGAGCAACTGGCCGGTGTCGGAATCCTTGAAGTCGACATCCTCGATCCAGGCGTCGGCATAGTCGACATAGCGGTCGAACAGGTTCTGCCCGTAATCCGCATAGGATTCGAGATAGGCTTTCTGAACCTCGTGCCCGATGAACTCCGCATAGCGCGGAGCAAGCTCGGCCTTGATGAATTCGAGATAGCGCTTCTCGGTCTCGTCGGGCAGCTGCTCGCGGCGGATGGCCTGTTCCAGCACATACATCAGATGCACCGGATCGGCGCCGAGCTCGATCGTGTCATGGTTGAAGGTTGCCGCCAGGACCTTGAAGGCAAAGCGCGTCGAGATGCCGTCCATGCCTTCGTCCATGCCGGCGGCGTCACGATATTCCTGGACGCTGCGGGCTTTCGGGTCGGTCTCCCGCAGGCTCTCGCCATCATAGGCGCGCATCTTGGCGAACAAGGTCGAGTTCTCGTGGTTGCGCAGCCGCGAGAGAACCGAGAACCGCGCGAGCATCGAGAGAGTTCCTGGCGCGCAAGGCGCTTTGCTGAGCGCCGAGCCCTCGATCAGCTTCTCATAGATCTTCTGCTCTTCGGTCGGCCGCAGGCAGTAGGGCACCTTGATGACACAGATCCGGTCGATGAAGGCCTCGTTGTTCTTGTTGCTCTTGAAGCTCTGCCACTCCGCCTCGTTGGAGTGGGCGAGGATGACGCCGGAGAAGGGAATGGCGCCGATGTTCTCGGTGCCGATGTAGTTGCCCTCCTGCGTCGCCGTCAGCAGGGGATGCAGCATTTTGATCGGCGCCTTGAACATCTCGACGAATTCGAGAACGCCCTGGTTGGCGCGGTTGAGGCCGCCCGAATAGCTGTAGGCGTCGGGGTCGTTCTGGGAGAAGTTCTCGAGCTTGCGGATATCGACCTTGCCGACGAGCGACGAGATGTCCTGGTTGTTCTCGTCGCCGGGCTCGGTCTTGGCGATGGCGATCTGGCGCAGGCGCGAGGGCTGCAGCTTGACGACCTGGAAGCGGGAAATATCGCCGCCGAACGTCTCGAGCCGCTTCAGGCACCAGGGGCTCATCAGGCCCGTCAATCGTCGCTGCGGAATGCCGTAGCGCTGTTCGAGGATGGGCCCCATCGTCCCGGGATCGAAGAGGTTCAGGGGACTTTCGAAGACCGGGCTGATCTCGTCGCCGGCCTTCAGGACGTAGATGGGGTGGACCTCCATCAAGGACTTGAGCCGTTCGGCGAGGGACGACTTGCCGCCGCCGACCGGGCCGAGCAGATAGAGGATCTGCTTGCGTTCCTCCAGGCCCTGCGCGGCGTGACGGAAGAAGGAGACGATACGCTCGATCGTCTCTTCCATGCCGTAGAAGCCAGCAAAGGCCGGATAGGTCCGGATGGTTCGGTTCAAAAAAATACGGCCAAGGCGAGGATCCTTGGCCGTGTCGATCATCTGAGGCTCGCCAATGGCCGCCAGCAGGCGTTCCGCTGCGTTAGCGTATAGCATCGGATCGCCTCTGCAGGCTTCCAAGTAGTCGGCGATCGGCATGTCCGTTTCGCGGCGCGCCTCGTAGGAGCGAGCGAAAGCGTTGAACAAAGAGTCGTTGTACATGAGCCCTCTGCATATGGTTATGCCGTGGCTCGACGCAGGCATCAGAGAATCGGCTACGCCCATCGTCGAAACACGGCGCACGTCAACTGCGAATCAGCATCTGCTATTGATCGACAGGATGCGCTCAAGCGCGGCTCTCGCAATGTGCAAAAGTGGGCACTCACCGTTTTGTGCGGCGCATCTGCGAACAAATTGTGCTGAACGTCCAAGTGGCGTGGGTGCCTTCGCAGCCCAGCCGAGGCGCCAGCCGCGTGTATTCGTGCGGTGTCCGTCAATGGGATGGAACGCACCGAACGCCTTCAATTTGTGCTGGCCGTAATGTCGGCCGGGCTGTAGCCCTCCATTCAAATGGTCGAATGGTTACGACATTTTTCGTGACCTCACGCTGCCGGAGGTGGGGCGCCTAAGCTTACGACATGGCCGTTCGGCGTTTGTCGTGACAGGCGCGGTGACCATCCGCTCGCACGCGGAAGGCGCGGTGAGCGCCTATACTTATCGGTCCGCACACGCTTGAGCGACGCGTTCAGCAGTCGGGACGTAGCGCATCCCGTCCTTGCCATCGGTGTGGTTGCGGGGAGATATCACGATCGGGTGCAATAAATGCTATTCAGACCGCATAGCCGAAGCCTGCCAGCAAGCCGACGAGATAGGTCCATTCCCATGTCTCGGGCGACGGCCGGATCGCAATGATGATGCCGGCGAAGCCCGCCGCGATGGCAAGCCACTGGGCCGCGTCCACCTCTTCCTTGAAAAGGAACCGCGCCATCAGCGTGAGCAGGAAGGGAGCAACGAACCACAAGGTCAGCGCCGCGGCCAACGGCATGAAATGGATCGCGACATAGAAGAGGCCGACGGCGACGAAGAGCGACGCGCTGCGTGCCAGGAGACGTGTCGAGACCGTGGGCCGGAGCGTTTCAGGGCCGTAACGCCATGCGGCATAAGCGCCGGTTGCGAGACAATGAAAGAAAAACCGGGCCCAGACCACCTGCAGCAGCGGAAGGGACGCGGACATGGACTTCGCCAATGCGTCCGAGACAGGCAGGATCTGAAGCGCCAGGACGAGGAGGAGGATCGCGGACGTCTGCTGGCGGCTCATCATTCATGCCCTCTCTTTCGTGAGGGATGATCCCAAAGGCCCATTGCCAAGCGAAATTCATAATCCCGATGCTGAGATCATCCGCACTTATGCTGGAGGTCCGCTTTTCGGCAGAGAGCGAGAGTCTGCTATTGGAGCAACTCGCCCGGACGAGCGACCGACGATTTTGGCCCGTTGCGGACATTGCGAACGTCCGCTTCGCGGCGGCAAGCTCGACGATCCGCGGTGCGACCCAAAGCACCCGTTGCAAAATCCGCTGCCGTCAGATCATCCCTTGCGCAGGCGATTCAGTCATGGTCCAGCCGCGGAGGCTGGGCGGAAGCGACCTGAGCGCGGGCGACGGCATAGGCTGCGCGCAGGCAAATATCCTCGCGCCAGGGCGCCGCGATGAGCTGAACGCCGATCGGCAATAAGCCCCCGAAGACGGGCACGGCCGCCACCGGCAACCCGACGCAGGAGATCGGCTGCGTGAACAATCCGATATTGCGGTCCCAATCTCGGTTTCGCTGGCCTTTTGCACTCTCTGTACGGCATCGAACAATCGATGGGAGCGCAGGAACGCGCGCTGCGCAGCCCGGTTGGGCGGAGACACGCAACGCCAGATCAGGAGATGATGATGGGTTGGTTTTCCAAGGACATCGCCACGATGGACGATCTCTTCGTCCATACGCTTCGGGACGTCTACTATGCCGAAAATCAGATCAGGAAGTCGCTTCCCGACATGATCGAGAAGGCGACAAGCCCAGAGCTGAAAAGCGGGTTCGAGACGCATCTTCGCCAGACCGACGGCCATATCGATCGTCTGAAGCAGGTCTTCCGGCTGCACGGCGTCGAGGAGAAGGGCATCACCTGCCCCGCAATCGACGGCATCCTGGAGGAGGCGAGCGATATCGCCGGCGACGTGGCCGACAAGCAGGTCCTGGATGCCGCGCTGATCGCCGCTGCCCAAGCCGTCGAGCACTACGAGATCACGCGCTACGGCACCCTCGTCGCCTGGGCTAAGCAACTCGGCCGCGACGATTGCGCTTCCCTGCTGCAGCAGACCCTCGAGGAGGAGGATGCAACCGACCAGAAGCTGTCGAAACTTGCGCTCAGTGGGATCAATCGAAAAGCGGCCTGAGGGATCCTGCTGCAATGACGCCACTGTACGGTCCGTACAGTGGCGGAACGACTTGAGCGCTCGATCGTTTTGAGGCTGATGTCGGAAAGGCACGAATTTTTCTTGCGGAAGCTCAGCCTTGGTATCGAGCTGTCGCCGGAGGACAGGGCAGTGCTCGCCGGGCTTTGCGAGACGCTCGGTAAGACCAGCTATTCGCCGGCGCCCGCCGCCGGCTTGTCGTCCGGCTTCACACGCGGTTTGTCGGCATCGCCAGTATCCTTTTCGGGATCGGGATTGATCG